>NZ_BAAGIC010000013.1:130786-160365 GCF_054658315.1 Sessilibacter sp. MAH1 | reverse complement strand
TTGTGAAGAAATTGGAAATCACATTTTCAATTTCTTCCCTCTGATTAAATCAAGGATGAGTTAATCAGAGGTTCCTAAATTTAAATACATTAATTTTTAAATCGACATCAACTTGTCACTCTCTCAGTAAAGGCCAGTAAAAATTACTGGCCTTTATTTTATCTCTAGAAAATCGCAAGCCTCTTCCTTTGCATAAACCTCTCAAAAGCTCGCAACCAAAATACCTATTGCTCTTTAAAAAAATCCACAAAAACTAAATTTATTGAAAAAATAAATTCAAAAAAATTTACAAACTCCATTGATAAGAACGGTAATAAATTAATTTCATCCTGAAAAATAGACACAAACTTTAAAATCAACCTCGCGTGCGCAGGGAACACAAAGGTCTTTTTACTATTTTCCGATTCACCTCTTAAAATTTTTTGATCAACACAAATAAGCATTAGAGATTATTTTCAATAAAACTTAAAAATGTGATTTTATTAACACCTTAAAATTATTTCTTCTGCGATTTAAATTTATAAACCTGCACCTAGATTAAAATGGATTTCGATACTAGGTAATGTTAATTATGAGTACGCAATGCCAAGATTCTTGTGTGGGTCATATTATGTCTTGCACACTACTGTCACATTCAGAAAGTTTTTCAATGAACGAGATGGCTGTAATCACAAATCGTATCAGCGAAGAAATTAAAAAAACTCAAATCCACGCTGAGCAAGTGAAAAACGATTTTAAAAACAAACTCGCCTCCGGCAAGGCAACTCGCGAAGAACTGATTATTAGCGAAACTCAAACAGAATTACCCACAGAACCCATCGAAAAGCAAAAGGCTTTGGATCAATCGGTTCTGTGCAGCGTTGCCTGTTGTTGCAATCAAAATCCTAGCACAGGCTCGTCGGATCAAAATTTGTATCAAGCCTGTGTACATGGCGTTTTTGCAACTGCCGACGCTGCGCTTAACTACAAAAGCCGGTATAAGTCTGAGGTGTCTTTTGATATGGGTATGGAGACCGATGGTATACCGAGACCCATAATGCACCGAAATCCTAATAACCCAGACTGCACAGAACCATCGCATAATTGGATGGCTCGCACAAAAGAGGTAGAGGGCTATAAACCGGGAAAGGGTTATATTCGAAGGCCGGATTTAACCATTGTGAAAAATCCCGCCAAACCACCTACCGCTGATAATATAGAACGCGTGATAGAGTATAAATTTAGAAGCGATAGTAGAGATTATGCTCAAGACGAAGCTTACGAAGAAATTGCCGGAGGGATCGAGAACTACGACATTTATCGCATTGGAGGAAAGCTTCAAGATAGAGAGAAAGCCTGTAACTGCAAAAAACCCGGCCAAATTATTTAAGGAAACTTAGAATGCCAACATTTGATTACAGCACTATCACGCAAGAGCCTGTTGTCTACTATCCTAGAAGTGGTAATCCATCTGCCGTTTTAGGTTTAGCGATGGAGTTTTATATCGGCGGACCCGGTCAAGGTAAACGAATAGAAAATGCGGCAAAGTGTGTTGAAATATACTTAAAACAAGCTAGCGGAAAATTAAAACAATACATGTTGGATAAACACCGCCAAATGCAAGATTTAAAAGATGGTGAGAACATCGACCTGAGTCTTATATACGAAATGGCCGATCCTGAAAATACCTTTCAGATTCAGGCTGGCATTGAAGAAGATAAAGCAGGTTTTTGGTCATTGGGCGCTTACTTAAATACGGTAATGCGACAGAATTATTTGGGTAAATTATTGATAACCTATCCGTTTTCTTTTCTCGATCAAATCGGACTTGACGGATTTATTCAGCAATTTGTCTCAATGTGCAATGCCATGGAAGTTGAGCACGCCTACGCTGGCCCGAGTTTTATTGAGCCTTTTAATGTAGGTGGCATGGGCGCATCCCATGAAGTTATAGGCTCGCAGCTCTTTAATTATCCCTGCTTTAACGCCTATAACTTAACAACAACCGGAATTAATTTTGGCGATGGTACTAAATCCATTGCTTTTCTAACGGCAGTTTCTAATCGTATTCTCGAAAAAGCCGGTGGTGCACAAGCGGTTTTAGCTAACGCAGGCCCAACCACACTATCCTGCCCTTACAGTAACGGTGTGATTTTCCAAGCAGGCAATATTCCCCAAATTGGTTCCCCTGATTTTATCCCTCAAGAATATATTAATTTAGGTCGAGCATTAAAACCGACACGTGCAGAATTTAGTAAGACCTTATTTTATGATCCTGAAGGGAAAGACAACAAAGCATTTACCCAGCGTTGGTTATCTCGGTTTGATGGGTAAACAATCGGATCAATAAAATGACGACATTCAACTACCAACATATCACTCAAGAACCAGTCGTGAATTTCTCGGATGCCGATCCCGCCGCCGTTTTAGGTCTAGCGATGGAGTTTTATATTGGTGGCCCCGGTCAACCCGGTCGTGTTCGAGCAATGGCCGATTGCGTACAAACCTATCTAACACAAGCTCAAGGGCAATTTCGCAGCTATGCGGTTGCTAATGATCGCGTCATGCGTCGTTTAACGCCCGGAGAAAATATTGATCCCGCATTGGTCGAGGCAATGGTAGACCCAGAAGCGGATTATGAAATTGAGGCGGGTGGCGAAGAAGGCAAAGCGCAATTTTGGTCGTTAAGCAGTGACTGTATTAAAGCGAAAAGGCAGTCGTATTTAGGGCATTTACTGATTACCTATCCACTTTCTTTTCTTGATAAAATCGGCCTGGATGGTTTCATTCAGCAGTTTGTCTCTATGTGCAATGCTATGGAAGTTGAACATGCCTATGCCGGCCCTAGTTTTATTGAACCCTTTGATGTTGGTGGAATGAATGCTTCACATTCCGTTATAGGATCACAGCTATTTAACTATCCTTGTTTTAACGCTTATAACTTATCGACGACATGCAATGAGTTTGGCGATGGCACTAAATCCATTGCTTTTCTAACAGCAGTTTCTAATCGTATTCTCGAAAAAGCCGGTGGTGCACAGTCCGTGTTAGCGAACGCTGGCCCAACCACACTATCTTGCCCTTACAGTAACGGCGTTATTTTTCAAGCTGGAAGCGTGCCGCAAATTGGTTCGCCCAGTTTTATTCCTCAAGAATATATTAATTTAGGTCGTGCGCTAAAACCAACGCGCGCTGAGATCAACGACTCTTTATTTGATGATCCCGCAGGTATAGATGACGATGGATTTACCCAGCGTTGGTTATCTCGGTTTGATGAGTAAAACATCCCAAGTGTGCGGGAACACGACTTCGATTTGAATTCTGGTTTGCCTGACGGCGGTTTAGCCCCGCGTGTGCGGGGAACACAAAATTTATGGGTATGATCTATAACGCTAATACGGTTTAGCCCCGCGTGTGCGGGGAACACAATTCTTTCTACCGCCAGACGAAACGCATAGTCGGTTTAGCCCCGCGTGTGCGGGGAACACATCGGGCAAAACATCACCCGTTAGGCGATCCACGGTTTAGCCCCGCGTGTGCGGGGAACACAAACTCTGACTTACGCTCAGACTCTGCAAACTCGGTTTAGCCCCGCGTGTGCGGGGAACACAAATCAAAAGCGACAATCACAAATTACAAGTGCGGTTTAGCCCCGCGTGTGCGGGGAACACCCGGGTAGATTGTGGTCGTGGTCGTTGAGCACCGGTTTAGCCCCGCGTGTGCGGGGAACACAACAGAAAAACTACATAGACCAGACGGCACAACGGTTTAGCCCCGCGTGTGCGGGGAACACGATGCACTTTTCATGCTGTCGTGACGTGTCGTCGGTTTAGCCCCGCGTGTGCGGGGAACACTATAATGGGTATCAGATACCCATTGCACACAACGGTTTAGCCCCGCGTGTGCGGGGAACACGGTTTTTTCTCTTCGCCAAGTCGTGCAAAAAGCGGTTTAGCCCCGCGTGTGCGGGGAACACTGTTGTCGTCTTCAAATTCAAACCCGTATTCCCGGTTTAGCCCCGCGTGTGCGGGGAACACTATCCAACACCCTAGATCTAAAATCTTCAGTGCGGTTTAGCCCCGCGTGTGCGGGGAACACACAAGCATCTTTTCCTTGAGTTCACCGACCGACGGTTTAGCCCCGCGTGTGCGGGGAACACACCTCATAGCCGGGTACAGAAACATTTTTGATCGGTTTAGCCCCGCGTGTGCGGGGAACACATGAACAATCACTTGTTCAGCATAAACCAGGCCGGTTTAGCCCCGCGTGTGCGGGGAACACGAGTTTTCTCCAGCATTAATTAATGGTTATGCCGGTTTAGCCCCGCGTGTGCGGGGAACACCGCATGATCTCTTTTAGTCATTATATGACCCGCGGTTTAGCCCCGCGTGTGCGGGGAACACCTCTTTAACGATACTGCATGCGAATCATTGTGCGGTTTAGCCCCGCGTGTGCGGGGAACACAATCACTTTCTTCAGTGCTGTTCCGCCAAAATCGGTTTAGCCCCGCGTGTGCGGGGAACACGGTCATTGTTGGCCAGCAGACCGGCAGGTTGGCGGTTTAGCCCCGCGTGTGCGGGGAACACCAGAAAGTGGCTGGATTTTATAAGTTATTGCTCGGTTTAGCCCCGCGTGTGCGGGGAACACATTTTGAATATAGAAATCAACTTCTAGATGCACGGTTTAGCCCCGCGTGTGCGGGGAACACGATATTAGATTATTAGGGTTTTAAAACCACAACGGTTTAGCCCCGCGTGTGCGGGGAACACTCTAACGGAGTTGTCACCCTCTCGAACGATGTCGGTTTAGCCCCGCGTGTGCGGGGAACACTCTTAATGTATATGATTGATTCTTATAGGAAAATATCGCACTGATATTTCTACCAAGCCTTTGGCGCGCAATACATCTATAAATATGGCGCTAATTACAGGGTGAGAAAGAACCTTTTTAAGAAAGGCTAAGGTGGTCGATTTTAGGGTTGAGTGGTGTTTTATGGGATTTTTTCTCGCCCATGTCCGAGCCTACCGGTGCCACATCAAAGTTAATGTCTCCTACTTCAACAGGCGCGACATTAGAGGGTTTTTGCCCTAAGTCTGCCCCAGCTTCGGCTATGTCTAAGGTTGGAGGTTGCACAATTTTTTCGGGCTCAGAACGTTTCGCTTGGCCTAAATCAGAGCCTGTCTCCGCTAAATTCCAAGAGGGTAATGCAACCTCAACGGCTTGTTCGTGAGCCAGCTCCGTATGGTCAACCAAATTACCAGCGGCTTCTTTTAAACTAAAGCCAGAAATATCAATTTCTTCGGCTTCAGCTTGCCCTTCTTTTGCACTAGCACCACGCGGCATTAAATTAGCACCTACCGGCGCAAGGGTAAGCTTACGGGTCTTGGGTTTGGCGGGAATATTAGTTTGGTTAGTAACAACCGAAACCTGAGCGCCAGCTTTGGTTAAAACAACTTGGTATTTTTTAGCGGTTTCTTTATCGAGCTGTTTTTTGAGCACTACCGATTTTCCGGTAAATAGAGCCTCGACTTTTGGCGCTGGTAATTTAAACAATTTGGCCAAATTAGCCTTTACTTGAACCAGATTACTGCCAAGTACAATGTCTCCGCGAAACACAATGTCGAATTTTTCTTCACTCATAACCTTCAACCACACCCTGTTACCAAATTCGCAAATAATTAGTCAGCCGGTTCTCAGTTTAACCGATTGGTTAGTGTTAATTTTACAAAGAAATTGTCTTTATAAAATAACCTAGACCACAAATTCAGGTTAAGCTGGAAATAATTAGTCAGTAACAATTCTGACTGGTTAAGCAAATAATTAAATTAAGAGTTTCGTACTTTCAAACTGGCACAATAATCTAACTTTATGTGGCTGTTCAGTGATTCAACGCGAATTTAATATTTTAAGTTAATGAAAAAACCGAACAGTTAGCGAAGAACCTCAAACAATTTTTATTAGTAAATTATTTTATACCCGTAACTGATCACTCAATTAATACAAAAGTGTAAAGTATTCTAAAAAATTACCTACACAGTGTGAGATTTTTCTCACATGAGCTACACCTACTTATACGTAAGTGCGAATTTCTATATTTTCTACTAATCATTAGGGCTGGGAAATGAAAAAAACCAATAAAAGCACGACACTTGTAGGGACTAAAAGTTTAGATAACCGTATTCTTCTCCAAACCTTAGAGAAAGAAATTAGCAAATTGGAAAAGCTTATTTCAGCAATAGAGTTCGCCGGTTCCGAGCAATTCGAACATCGCAACAACCTTCATCAAGCATTAAAAGAACGCTGCCAAATTTACAGTTCACTACAAAAAGATCGTGATCTTTCATTTCGTGACAGAGCTTAAACTAATCGTTAAAACTTCTTGCCAATGCTTGCTCAGCTAGTAACTCTTCGCCCTTTGTAATTGTTCGTGATTAAAAGTCTGTACAAAGGGCGAAAGACAAAAAAATTCAGCACTAAAAATTAATCGCAATAAATTATTTTACAATTAACAAAATAAGTACGCGTTAATAATCTCGATGTTCAGGCTCAACAACTCTTAATAACTCACCCAGAACTGACGTAGCAAATTCACCGGGTTTTAGTGAAAAACAAATCTCTAAGTTCTGTTCTTGCCAAGACCAAGTCATTTCCTCGGGCAAACACACCAGCGGTCGTCGCTCCTGAGATAATCCTTGATGCTCCAGCGCATCAATCCAAACCGAGAATGTTTCTAGGGCTTGTTGCTCGAGGGTTTTCGCGAGCGAATCCGTGGCTAAGCGTCCTCTCCCCCACAAAGGCCCGGTCGGAAACTGAGTGTTTGTTGGATCAGCAATATCACCATCAACAAGTTTATTCCAATTTCCTTCTAAAACTCGCTTTGCTAATACAGTATTAAATAAATAAGAGCGTGCTGCCGATAACACCAATCCTTTTAGCGTGCGATTTTTTATTTTCTTACCGGCCTCAAACCAATCTTTCGCCAGAGACAAGTTATTCGCATCATGCCCAAAACGTTGTGCTCCGTAATAATTCGGCACACCCGCGCTCTGGATTTTTTGCAATTTACTATCAAGAATTTCTTGTAGGCTGGTTAAATTTGACGAGCTTGCGTCGTTCGTGCTGTTAACAAAGCTCGGTTCTCGCAACAAAATGCGAAAATAGTTTTGTGTGTGTGAGCCTTTGCGTAATTTTTGAGTGTGCGTGCGAACGTCTTTTACCGTCCAAAATTCGGAATTAAATTCACTCCAGTTTTTATCTTGGTTTTTAGGCAAATAAATACTAAACCATTGCTGGGTAATTGCATTTCGATCTTTTAGCCCGGCAACACCAATATCACTGGAGTTTACACCGCAAAATTTGGCCAGCTCTTTTTGCACCCAATGGGTATTTTGGCCAACCTTCTCGATAAACAAATAAACATGCTCGCCTGTGCCTGCAAATTCTGTTTCGAGAACTTCTTGCACAAAAAAATCGCCGGGCTGTTCTTTGAATTTTGCAAAAGTATTCAGCTCACCAAATGCTTTTGGGAAATTAATATCAAATAAAGGGCCGGATGGTTGAGTTTGATCAGCGGGGGTTTGATTAGATGAATCCAAAAGACAAGCTCTGTATTAATGGGCTTTAATCGCAGCAATTGGTGACTAAAGCCAAGAGGTTAATAAGTAGATAAACCACTAATTATTTCTCTAATTCTGAAGTAATTAGCTGATAACTTTATTAGCAGATAAGTTTAATAATGCTCAGTTAAACATTTAAACCGATTCATATTGGTTAGACTTTTTGCAGCAGTACCGTCGCAAACGCGGCAATGCCTTCTTTACGGCCGGTAAACCCTAGGTGTTCGGTTGTTGTGGCTTTCACGTTGATTGTATCGATAGAGGTTTGCAGGTCGGAGGCAATTTTTTCGACCATTGCTGATATGTGCGGTGCCATTTTTGGAGCTTGGGCAACAATGGTCATATCGGCGTTAACCAGTTGATACTGGCTTTCTTGAATTTTTCGATACACTTCTCGAAGCAGGTCGCGGCTATCAACATTTTTGAAAGCGGGATCGGTATCGGGAAAATGCTGACCAATATCACCCAAAGCGGCAGCACCTAAAAGCGCATCACACAATGCATGAAGTAGTACGTCGCCGTCCGAATGTGCCACTAAACCGCACTCGTAAGGAATGCTTACACCACCAATAACAATGTGATCGCCGGGACCAAAAGCGTGAACATCAAATCCTTGTCCAATTCTCATTGGGTATCCTCTACTCGCCGTATGTGTTTATTTTTAGGAGTTTGTTTTGCGCCAAATCCTCACAAACGCCAATAATGTTATCAGAAATAATTGCTTGATCAGAATTCTTACAGACTCATAAACACTAAAATAACACGTCAATGAGAACGCAATTTGGCGATAAATCTGCCGGTAAATAATGCTCTAAGATTGCGACAAAATAGCCGTAGCGACACGTAAATCTTCGGCAACCGTTATTTTAAGATTATCGCTTCTACCTGGGTAAAGCTTAACGTTGAACCCAGCCATTTCCATGGCAGATGCTTCATCGGTAATAGGCAAACCTAGCGCAAGCGCTTTGGCGATATTGTTGTGTAATACCTCTAGCCGAAACATTTGCGGCGTTTGTGCCAACCAAACTCGCTTGCGATCTAACGTAGTTTCTACACTTGCAAAAGCCGTGTTTTGAGAACTTTGATCGTTAACGTCAGAAACAAACGCCTTTGCATACTTGATTGTATCAGAGGCCGGGAGTGCCATTAGCCCACCCACGTCATCAATTTGCAAAGAATCCATCATTCGATGCAATTCATAAGATTGCAAACAGGGCCGCGCCGCATCGTGCACCAAAACCCAGTCGCTCTTGTTATCGCCTAAGCTTTTTATATAGTTCAAGCAATTTAATACCGAATCTGCACGCTCGCTGCCACCGGTAACGGTCACCAGTTTTTCAGAAAATTCCGAAGCTATTGCAGTATTTGGCCAAAATGAATCGTCTGACCGTATGGCCACTACCACTTTGTGTATTTTAGGACTGTTTAAAAAAATGGAGAGCGTATGTTCTAGAATCGTTTTACCGGCAATATTCAGGTACTGTTTGGGAATATCACTTGCCATTCTAGAGCCGATTCCAGCCGCAGGTATTACCGCCCAGAATTTCGTAGATTCATTCATAAGATGGAAGCAGACACAACTAGGGGTTTACAAAAGAAGGGAGCTTAGCGCTTTTTTTCGGCTGGTTTTTCATCGACAACCAAATAAAAAGTCTCGTCGTTTTTGATCATACCGAGCTGCTCACGAGCAATTTCTTCGGTTGACTCATGGCCACTCTTTAACAGTAAAATCTCGGCTTCGAGTGTTTGATTACGCTCGGCGTCAATACTGTTTAGGGTTTTTTGTTCGCTGATGGCGGTTTCTAGTTGCGCAACATTAGCCAGTGAACCTTCACCAATCCATAGACGAAACTGCAGAATTAAAAGCAGCACGGTTAATATGGCGATGGTTACTTTCATAGGCACCAACAATGTATTACGACAAATAAGATTTTAGCCGAACCAACAACTGTTCGGATGTAAACCACGAAATTTTGATGGACGTTAAGGCAAAAAGTTTAATTTGAGAAGGGTTACGAATTATTAATGTGAACTCGAAACAGCTCCGGCGATGACCGAAACTGTTTCATACGCTCAATGCTTACGCTGTAAATTCCGCTTTACCACGGTAAGGAGCTTTATCAGTTCCTAATTCGGCTTCGATGCGTAACAAACGGTTGTACTTGGCAACGCGGTCTGAACGACAGAGAGAACCGGTTTTAATTTGCCCTGCTGCGGTAGCAACGGCCAAATCGGCAATGGTGGTGTCTTCGGTTTCGCCAGAGCGGTGCGAGATTACTGCCGTGTAGCCAGCGTCTTTGGCCATTTTGATCGCGTCTAGAGTTTCAGACAAAGAACCAATTTGGTTAAATTTAATCAGAATTGAGTTAGCAATGCCCTTCTCAATACCTTCTTTTAAAATTTTGGTGTTGGTAACAAACAAATCGTCGCCAACCAATTGAACCTTTTCGCCCAACTTTTCGGTTTGGTACTTCCAACCATCCCAATCAGACTCGTCTTGACCGTCTTCAATGGAGATAATTGGGAATTGATCGCAAAGCTCAGCCAAGAAATCGGTGAAGCCTTCTGAAGAGTACACTTTACCTTCGCCAGAAAGATCGTATTGACCATTTTTGTAGAATTCAGAAGACGCACAATCAAGGGCAAGCGTTACGTCTTCGCCCAGCTTGTAACCCGCGGCTTCGGTGGCTTCTTTGATAACAGCCAATGCTTCGGCATTAGAAGAAAGGTTTGGTGCAAAGCCGCCTTCATCACCCACAGCGGTGTTTAAGCCTTTAGCAACCAATACTTTTTTCAGTGAATGGAAGATTTCGGCACCGACTTGAAGTGCTTCAGAGAATGATTTGGCCGCAACTGGCTGCACCATAAACTCTTGGATATCAACGTTGTTATCAGCGTGCTCACCACCGTTAAGGATGTTCATCATAGGTACTGGCATGGTGTACTGACCAGAAGTACCGTTGATATCGGCAATGTGCTGATACAAAGGAATGCCTTTTTCAATAGCAACGGCTTTTGCCGCCGCCAGTGAAACCGCCAAAATAGCGTTAGCACCGAAGTTTGCTTTATTTTCGGTACCGTCTGCTTCGATCATTGCCGTGTCGATTGCACGCTGATCGGCTGCGTCCATTCCCACAAGAAGATCTTTGATGGTGGTATTGATGTTTTCAACGGCTTTCAATACACCTTTGCCTAGGTAACGGCTTTTATCGCCATCTCTCAGTTCAAGCGCTTCGCGCGAACCGGTAGAAGCACCAGACGGTGCACAAGCTGAACCCACAGCGCCAGAGTCTAGAATAACATCGGCGTTTACGGTTGGGTTGCCACGGGAATCAAGCACTTCAAAAGCTTTGATATCAACGATCTTGGTCATGCGTTAGCTCCAAGCATTTAAATTTAAAAGTAAAGACTTGAGTCTTAATGTTGAAAGGCTACAAGCGAGGCAAACCGTCCATATTCAGCGCTCGCTTGAAGAATAAATTTAGTCAGGTGCGAATTGTACCATCTAAAGCCGACAAAACTACTCGATAATCAATTCAGGTTGAGACTTTAACAGGTCATCAAAGGCTTTCATTTGCGCCAAGAAAGGTTCAACCAACTGTAATGGCAACGCACTTGGGCCGTCACACTTTGCTTTAGCCGGTTCTGGATGCGCTTCTAAAAACAAACCTGCAATACCCACAGCAATACCGGCGCGAGCCAGTTCGGCAACCTGTTCACGTCTACCACCAGAAGCCGCTCCGTTAGGATCACGACACTGCAAGGCGTGGGTTACGTCAAATAAAATTGGCGCACCATGGCTAACGTCTTTCATGGTTTTAAAGCCAAGCATATCAACCACTAAGTTGTCGTAACCGAAGCAGCTGCCGCGCTCACACAAAATCAGTTGATCGTTACCGCATTCACGAAACTTCTCAACGATGTTTTTCATTTGCGGCGGCGAAATAAATTGCGGCTTTTTAATGTTGATTACGGCACCGGTTTTGGCCATAGCTTCAACCAAATCGGTTTGACGAGCCAAAAAGGCTGGCAACTGAATCACATCGGCGACTTCTGCAACCGGCTGACATTGATAGGGCTCATGCACATCGGTGATTACCGGTACATCAAACGCTTTTTTTACGTCTTCAAAAATCTTCAAACCTTCTTCCATTCCTGGACCTCGGTAGGAATGAATGGAAGAGCGATTGGCTTTATCGAAAGACGCTTTGAATACGTAGGGAATGCCTAACTTGTCGGTTGCAGTTTTGAAGGTTTCTGCAACCTGCATGGCGAGATCGCGACTCTCCAACACGTTCATTCCGGCAAATAATGCCATAGGTAGATGGTTGCCCACCTCAATACCTTTTACAGAAACTACCGTTTTGCTGTTCGATGTTGTCATGAAACTCTCTTGCTCTTTTTAAATTCGGCGAATCTGGCGCTCGTGAGTAAACGTCAAGAAACTCTGGTTTACCCAGAGTTTCCATCTGCTCAGCCTTTTGATTGGTTGTAATCCAGTGCCGCTAAAACGAAACTCTTAAACAACGGATGGCCATCGCGCGGTGTTGAGGTGAATTCTGGGTGGAACTGACACGCCACAAACCAACGATGCTCTGGCAATTCAATCATCTCAACCAGATTATCATCAGCAGACCAACCGCCTACTTTTAAGCCCGCTTTTTGAAGGCCATCAAGGAAGTTATTGTTAACTTCGTAGCGATGACGGTGGCGCTCGACAATCATTTCGCTACCGTAGATATCACGGCTCTTACTGCCTTCTACCAAGCGACATTCTTGGGCACCTAAACGCATGGTACCGCCCAAATCAGAGGATTCATCGCGGGTTTCGCGTTTACCGGTAGAATCCAACCACTCGGTGATTAAACCAATAACCGGGTGTTGGCTTTGTTGATTGAACTCGGTACTGTTAGCATCGGTCCAACCGGCCACGTTACGTGCGTATTCGATAACCGCGGTTTGCATCCCCAAACAGATACCCAGATAAGGAATGTTGTTCTCGCGCGCGTATCGAACGGCGGTTAACTTGCCATCCAAACCACGCTCGCCAAAACCACCCGGCACTAAAATCGCGTCGGCGTCTTTGATCAGTTCAATGCCTTGCTCTTCAACGTCTTCTGCATTGATAAAGTTAATATTCACACGCGTACTGGTGTGAATACCGGCATGAATTAGCGATTCGATCAATGATTTGTAGGCGTCTGGCAAGTCCATGTACTTACCAACCATGGCTACAGTAACTTTGTGCTCTGGATTTAGCTTACCTTCTACCACGCGGTCCCATTCGCTCAAGTCAGCTTCAGGCGCTTGCATGTCAAAATTTTCTAGAACGATTTGATCAAGACCATGCTCCATCAAAATTCTAGGAATGGCGTAAATGGTTCTAGCATCGGCTAAAGGCACCACCGCACGTTCTTCAACGTTGGTAAATAGCGCGATCTTTTTGCGTGAGTCTGCGTCAACTTCTACCTCAGAACGGCACAACAAAATGTTGGGCTGAAGGCCAATGGAGCGAAGTTCTTTTACAGAGTGCTGAGTAGGCTTAGTTTTGGTTTCGCCAGCAGTGGCGATGTAAGGCACCAAGGTTAAGTGCATTAGCTGCGCGCGCTTGGCACCCAACTCAATTTTAAGCTGCCGAACGGCTTCTAAGAACGGTTGCGACTCGATATCACCCACGGTGCCACCGATTTCAACAAGCGCTACATCAACGTCTTGGCCGCCTTCGATAATACGGCGTTTAATTTCGTCGGTAATGTGTGGAATCACCTGAACGGTGCCGCCTAAATAATCACCTCGGCGCTCTTTACGAAGTACAGTCTCGTAGACACGACCGGTAGTGAAGTTGTTGCGGCGAGTCATACGCGTGCGAATAAAGCGCTCGTAATGACCAAGGTCTAGGTCGGTTTCAGCGCCGTCGTCGGTTACGAAAACCTCGCCATGCTGGAACGGACTCATGGTACCTGGATCCACGTTAATGTAGGGATCAAGCTTAAGAATGGTCACTTTTAAACCGCGCGATTCTAAAATCGCCGCGAGAGATGCGGAAGCAATACCTTTACCCAACGATGAAACTACACCGCCGGTTACAAACAAATAGCGTGTCATTGATTGACCTGTGAGCACTGTGTTGAATTGAATTTTGTGCGAATAAATCTCGTGTCTAGCAGAAGGAGCAGAATCAGCCGTAATCGTGTTGCCAAACCAAGGTAGGGTTTGTCTTATCGCGTTTAAATTCTGCGTAAAACGAACGAATTTTTTTGGCAACTGGCGGGAATTACTACCCATCTCCAAGATGGGGCGCCAGATTACCAGATTCGAACTTTTGCCTCAATTAATAATAGCTTAGAGGCTTTTGTTTGCTGATTGGAACAACATTTTTGGCCGTTCTCAACCAAGAAAGTTAACCAAAACAAAGGCCTAGACAACTAATGACCAGTACCGTTACTCGTCCACTCACCACTCCTTCTTTATAATGTTTTTATCAACAAACACTCATAAAGAGCTAGCAAATAATTGTATAACCGATTTTCACAATGCGGCCGAATCAAGAAAATTAAGAGCCAACTCAGGCATCTTTTTTGATGGAGTCAGAAAGGTATCGGTGAAGTTCGTATTAATCAGACGTTCCTCAAAGCTTTAACAGACTGGTACCAATCACTCTGATATTGCCAAATCACTGAATAACCCTCTTCTGAATTTGCACACCAAGCGCTTTTTTCAACCCAAAAATCCGCGACCGCCGCCAAACCTTGGGGGTCAGCAATCAAAGGCACACAGGCACGTAACCAAGGCTCTACAGATTGCTCTTGCAAAACCTTCTTCAGTGTTTGCGATCGATGCCGAAACGATGGATGAGCACGCTCACCTCCTTGGCGAAACGAAACCGTAAAACTCCCTGAGCGACTGTTAAGATGCCCTTGAGGTTGTAATCGCAGCTGCCAGCCATTTAGGTAAATTGGTTGTTCAAGGCCCAAGGTTAAATTACCCACCGCCACGTTTGCATTTGTGGCCTCAAGTATTTGGGTTTCAATAAAATGCAGTCGCCCTTGAAAGCCAGTTACAGCAAATTGCGGGTTCAAACGCACACACGGAGTGCCAAATACGGTTTCGCCAGCAAGAATTTGCGTTTGAACATCACGAAACTGTTGTTGATTGAGTGGCGGCAAACCAAGTTTCTCACAGCCCAAAGACAACGCATAAAACTGGCGATTCTCAGACAGGTTTTTCAGCCGCGCGATAGAGACTGAAACACTGGCTTTTTCGAGTCGCCCCTCAAGAATGCGCCAATCATCTTCTGCTAATTCAGATAAAGAACCCAAGGCTTTGCGACAATGCCGCGCACTTTGAGTCAATTGCTGGTTGGCATCCGGCCAGCGAGTCGCCAACAAGGGTAAAACCCGATTACGAATAAAATTACGATCAAAATGATTCTGTGTATTACTGGGGTCATCGACCCAACGTAAATTCAACGCCCGAGCATATTCTTCCAACGTTGAACGCGGTGTCGTCAATAAAGGTCGAATAAGAGTTCCGCTAGATGCTTGTGCATCTGCACTTAATGGTCGGTCTTCAGGAATGCCTGCCAAACCTTTTACACCGGCGCCACGCATTAGGCGCAGCAACAAGGTTTCGGCTTGATCACCTAAATGATGCGCCATTAACAAGTAATGACCGCGCTTAACAAAACGGCGAAACACTGCATAACGGCTTTCACGGGCCGCGTTTTCAATGCCTTCGCCATCGGCACGCACAAGCACTTTGGAAGACTGAATTTCAATACCTAGTGATTGTGCGAAATTTTCACAGTGCTTCTGCCACGCATCGGCGTCTTGCGCTAGCCCATGATTGACGTGAATCGCTCGTACAATCCAACCCGTGTGATTACGCTTCGCGTACTCCGCCAGCGAGTGCAGTAACACCGTTGAATCTAACCCACCGCTGTAGGCCACCCAAACATCTGCTTGGTCACCGTTTATCGCGGCAAGCTGATCATCATATAAAGCGTCAAAAAAGTGAGTCATTAAACGTTGCGCCAAAAAGCAGTGCTCATAACGGGTGTTTTAAGGTTGGATGAGTTTCGCCTAAAGTTTACCATGTCGCAAACGCGTCTCTTAAGACTTCTACTCAACAGTAATTGCTACGAACCGACGCATCTAAACTGAACCAATAAAAAAATTCATCATGAAAAAAACGCTTCCCTATGGCAGTTGGCCTTCAAAAATCTCCGCACAGCACATTGTCTCTCAAAGCCTAGGTTTGGCCGAACCCAAATGGGATGGCGAAGATTTGTATTGGTTGGAATTTCGCCCTAATGAAAAAGGCCGCAATTGCATCGTTAAAAAAGATGGTAACGGTAATATTAGCGATGTCATTCCAGAAAACATGAGCTCACGCTCCAAGGCCAACGAGTATGGCGGTGGCAGCTATACCGTCGCAAATCACAGCGTTTATTTTGTGTCGGGTTATGATCAGCGCATTTATAAGGTGGATACCCAAACCCAACCAATTCAAGCCACGGCTATTACCGCAGAAGGCCCCTACCGCTACGCCGATTTAATAATCGATAGCCACAAGAATAGAATTATCTGCATTCGCGAAGACCACAGCCATAAATCCGCAGCCGATCAATCCCATCACATCGAAGAAAAAGCCGAGTTAGTTGCGGTTGATTGTGATACCGGAGAAACCACCGTTCTTGCAACAGGAGATGATTTTTACGCATCGCCAAACTTATCGCTCGATGGTAATCAATTGGGTTGGATCAGCTGGAATCACCCAGCTATGCCATGGGAAAGCAACTCGGTGTTTACCGCGACAATTAATTCAGAAGGTACATTGGACGACATCACTGCCATTGCTGGTGTTGCCGCTGGTGAAGCTCCGCAATCTCATTTTCAACCGCAGTGGAGTGCAACCAATACGGTAATCAGTATTTGTGATCGCGACAACTGGTGGCATTTTTACGAATATAAACAACAAAATTGGCATCCTTTATTAAAGGCAGAATTAAATTTTGCCGACGCCGAATTTGCCACACCACAATGGGTTTTTGGATTATCCACGTGGGGATTTATCGACCCAGAAACCATCGCCTGCTGTTTTAATATTCGCAACATTTGGCAATTGGCTTTAATTAATTATCAAACCGGTGATTGTAACGTTATTGAAAGCGATTGCTCAGACATTGCCAACATAGCAACCAGCAACAATAAATTTGCGCTTATTGGCAGTAATGCTGCAACACCCAGCGAGCTGGCCATTATTGATTTAAATTCCGAAAACGAAGACGAAATCAGCTGTGAAATTGTTAAAAGCATACCCACCGATTTACAAGAAGAAATCTTTTCCATTCCAGAAGCCATTGAATTTGGCCCTGAAGGCGAGCAAGCCCACGGTTTTTATTACCCACCTCACAACACAGAATATTGCGCAGCAGACGGCGAAAAACCACCGTTAATTGTCATGGCTCACGGCGGCCCAACCAGCGCTCGCAGCACCGCCTTTAATATTAAAATTCAATATTGGTGTTCACGCGGTTTTGCCGTGGTTGACGTTAATTATCGTGGTAGCAGCGGATATGGCCGTGATTACCGTTTAGCGTTAAATCATAACTGGGGTGTTAAAGATGTTGAAGACGTTTGCCGCGCCGCAAATTACTTAGTGGAAAAAGGTTTGGCCGATGCCAATAAACTGGCTATAAAAGGCGGCAGCGCTGGCGGCTACACCGTACTTGCCGCACTAACTTTTGAATCAACTTTTAAGGCGGGTGCCAGCCATTACGGCATTGGCGATTTAGAAACACTCGCCACCGATACTCATAAATTTGAGTCGCGTTATTTAGATTCGTTAATTGGCAAATACCCAGAAGACCAATCAACTTACGTTTCGCGCTCGCCCATCAATCACGTTGAGCAACTGGATTGTCCGGTAATATTCTTCCAAGGTGGCCAAGACAAGGTTGTACCTCCCAACCAAGCAGAAGCGATGGTAAATGCACTGAACGCAAAAGAAATTCCGGTTGCTTATGTGCTTTTCCCAGAAGAAGGCCACGGATTTAGACAAGCCAACAATATGATTCGCTCGGTAGAAGGTGAACTGTACTTTTACAGCAAAATATTTGGTTTTGAATTAAGTGAAAAAATAGAAGCGGTCGAAATACAGAATTTAAGTATTTAACGATAGAAACCTCTGATTAACTCATCTATGATTTAATCAGAGGATAGAAATTGAAAATGCGATTTCCAATTTTTCACAACTTCAATCACTTATCGTTCTTGAAATTAGCGACATATCCTAGTGTCGCAAGAAACTCTAGGTTAATCAGAGTTTCCTTATGTTTTTTTAAACATTAAATTAAATAGCAAGCAATACCGGCTCTACTGACACCCCAAAGGAAGGCTAGTTTATGAACTACGCTTTCTTATAATTTCCAATAATGTGTAATTAACAACTATTCCAGTACAAGCTCGGGGTCAACGTAAGATCGATCAATGTGATAACCCTGCTGTTCGAGCAACAGCTCTTTTTGGTGACGTCTTTCTTGTAATTCTAACTTCCGTTGTGGCCAAATTTGCGCGGCATTTTTTTGCTCGTCATTTTCTAACTGATTTATAATAAGTTCTTGCATGTTATACACTTCGTAAGAAAATAAATAATCCGAAGGCTTATCTAAATCTAGGCGGCTTGTGTCTCTCAGAAAATCTATTTTCATAATGACATCACCCGCATACATTCGCCAATCGTTGTCGGTTATCCGCATCCACGTGTCTAGGTCTATGTCAGCATCGATAGGTAAGCTGTATAAAACATTGTCTTCTTGCAGTGCATAGTGCAGGGCTTGATTGGTTGGTAAACGTGGGTCTTCAAGGTTAATAAAGGTTTGCCAGCCTCTCTGCCTTAGCATGGCTAAAAACTCTAAAAAGCGTAATCGTGCCTCGTCGTGATAAATATCACTTTGTGTAGACATGCCACCAGAAACTCTAAAAACATAAATACCCTTTCTGGGAAGATCACGGTCGTAGGTACCGGTTACTCGAAGCGTATTGGGAAAGGTAAAACTGTATGGGCCATTTTCTAGAAATACTTGCCCAAGAGATGCAATTGGCCATCTGACGCTATAAAAATCCAAACCGGCTGGCTGACTGTTTATTCCGCGTTTTTGATCCACCCAGTTAATTTCTACAAATTTCTCCGGCGACATATTCAGTTCAATAAAGGCTTTAGCGACTGGCATTGAAGGCGTGCTCTTGGTTGTTTGATGTGTAAAAAATACATAGCCTAAAATAAGTGAGCCCAGCAATAAGGCCCCTATTATTAGTAGGTACCTCATTCGATAATTGCTCGGGTTGGCATTGAATAATCTTTTGTATTCACCCAGCTCGCCATTTTCTGTAGCTCACCGTGCATATAATTAGACCTTTTTGCCATAAGATCATGGAATACAGATGCTGCCTCTTTTATCCAATCCATACGACTCTTGAAATTTTCAACTTGCATATCTTCAGGGGCGACCGATTTGAGCTCACCGTCGTCTATTTCGCAGGCGTGTGAAAAAACCAACTCGAATGATGGAGATGCCCAATTTAAGAGAATCCCCCGCTGCCATCTCGCCCACTTTGCAAATTCCGGGTGTTCGTAAATCAGCGGTTGCAAGATAACACCCTGCTCATGGTTAGCGATCTCCAACAGATGCTTCATTTGCAGGTCCCTCTTAGCTCGTCCAGACGCCTTCTCAATCTGTGTAACGTACTTAAAGCCACTTTTCAGGCTACCGGATATTGCCATGTTATTGATAATAGGCAGTGTTTTCTGCGACCAAGGCATACTATCCACCACCGCTTGAATAGGCGCTTCTAGATTTTTTGCGTTGCGTTTATCAATGCAAACCATGCCGTCAAAAAAGTGTTCTGGGTAGTTGTTGTAAAACCAATGCGGCGCGCTGATATCCATAAAGAGCCATAAATTGCCTTTACCCAAACCATCAGCTATTTCTTTGGCATTCACAAATGGCAGAAACATGTCAGTTAGTACCACTCTGTTCATGCCTAAAAGACACGCTACCGTTTTACTGGCAAAGGCTCCTAGCGCCATCCAATAATAGCGACCCAGTTTACTAACATCGCCGCCTTCTTCGGTTTCTAAATAAAAGCGTGCATAGGTTGCAGCGATACGTTTTGCTCGCACTTCATACCAATCGAGCAGGTCGTACTCGTTAAAACCCACTCGCTCGCTCATGCGAATAATCGAAAATTCTTGTGCTTTTGACCAATAGGTTTTACAGGTAATTTCTACCGGTTCGACTTTATCAGTATTATCGTTAACGCCCGCAGTGCTCTCTGGACTTGCCATGTCAATATTCCTTGATTCTTTTTCGGTTAACAGGCTCTAGATGATTAAGTTTCTTTGGAATTTGCATAGGCCACGGCTTTATCGGTATTTATTTTTGGCCAAACCAGTTGATATTCGAGCTTCTCACCTTCGGTAGTCGACACCACCGCCGTAGTGCCATCGGTACCCGATACATCGTCGGGCAAGTGCCAATCTTCATCAATAGGCTGACCTTCGGGAACCACTCGATAGGCCATTCCTTTGACTGGATTTCCGAGCGTGTCTTTAAGTACAAAACGCAACGCGAAGGTATTGGTAACAGGAATATCATCAGCGGCAAGATTAATAGCAGGGCCTTCGTCACCAATGTAAACGTTGGCAGACCCAACCATAATCGTTCCGCCGCAATTAATAGCATCACCCACACGAGAGGCAGGTTGATTATTGATGAAAACCGTCGCTGAACCTTTAGAAATGGCTCTTGGATGTGGTGGGCTTTTGGGCTTTATATGCGGAGCAAGCGCATCGCCTTTTCGAGCGGCGGGAATTCCATTAACCATAACATTACCACTGCCCTGGATTACCGGACTAGGATGCCATGCACCATGATTTGAGCCCATATCACCCAGTCGCGCCGCTGGTTTTCTCGACATTTATATTTCCTAAACTAAAGTATTAAACTGTAAATGAAGGTGAATAAGAAACCTCCACAAACACCCTTACCATCAATTAATTGTTAGGGATTGTGACAAAAATTTCTTCCACTATTAATTATGCGTTGCGTAAAACGAGACTTTTTGCCGGTAAATTTTACATTCGCAGAATAACCTAGCAATAATTTCATGGGTTTTTATTTACGTTAAGTGGTTACATTAAGGTTAAAATTGCCACTCTATTTTTGCGCAATATTTTCACGGCTTATTCGTTGTAGATTCACCATGTATCAACTGCTCAAAACCCACGAACAATCAAATTCATTTTTATAGGAATCTCTGATTAGCTCATCCATAATTCAATCAGAGGGCAAAAAATTAAAATGCGATTTTTAATTTTTTCACAACTTCAGTCACTTACCGTTCTTGAAATTAGCGACACATTCTTGTGTTGCAAGAAACTCTAGATTAATCAGAGTTTCCTATGGATATATTAACACTTTAAGAGTTATTTTCTTTTTACAGAGAAAATCATCACAAAAAGAATAAATCTGTCATTATTTTTTGGTATTCAAAACAAGTAAACCCAACTATCCAGATACGTTTTTACTCTATCAAAACAAAAAATCATTTAAAATCCAAGCAAAAATAACAAGAATACCAATGCGATAAATCTGGCAACTCAATATCACGCTTATAAGTCAATATCAGTTGCACAGAAAATTTATTGATCACTAAAGATTAGAGAGTCATTATTTATCTCTACCATATACAACCGCGAGAAAACCTCTTGAGAAACCGTTGCAAATATGGTCTCGTCATTACCATTATCGCAAAAGAGAATGTCACACCCTCTCTCTTGAGCAAGAGTTTTCATTAATTTAGTTAAATAACTACTCGCCTCTCTTAATGGAGAATCAATGTAGTCTTCTGCAAATTTATCAATAATCTTAACATCAATAGCTTGCAAACCTAATAACTCAAACTGCTGAGAAAGAAGAGAGAGTACATAAGCGTCACCACTCTCTTTCCAATCAACGGTTATAAAATAACCCATAACATTTAAGATATCGACGAAGCAATAACACGCAAAAACTTCTTCCGACAATTTATTTGTGAGTTCTTGCCAAGAGCCATAATGTTGAAAATAACCGGGGAACTCGGTTTTGAGCTCAGCAACGAGATCATCATAAGCAACTTCACTCTTCCAGCCGCTTTCAGCCTGATTAAGCCATTTAATGGCGTTAGAGGAGTTTTGCGAAATATCACTTGCCACACTGCGCAATTGGTCCCAAACAGTGCCGTTTAAATGCTTAAATACTGGTTCTTGAACAAACATATCATTTCCGATAAAAAACTAAAAAATCCGTGATGACCAGATGTAAAACCACATTGATCAACATCTAACCCAAGTTATAACGTGCAACTCAAAAAGATAAAATCTCAGACGCAAACTTAGTACAATTACTTGTAAATTGATTGTCGATGAACTCAAATTATTAATTCTCGAATTTACGTATTTTTACCTGTCAACAATTTTTGCCTGTCAACATAAGAAACTTTAGCTAAATCACAACGTTTGGTGGCTTATATATGTATCGAAAAATGCCTTTGGGAACTTCCGACGATATCTCGATTGAGCAAGAAGACGAATGATAGACTCACCCTAAACATTACGTTAATCGGTGACATAATAATCAGGCGCTATCATTCAAACAGTAAATTTTTTCATAGGCGCCGCATCGCCACATCGTGAATTCTTAAATTAAAAAGCATATCTAAATTATCTTGGTTTAATTACCAAACAGATATTTTCAATATTTAGACGCAAATATCCCAAACGGAAATTTAAATAGCACCATCCAAATCACGGATAGCTGACAAATAAATTAGCAACCTTGTTTGTTTTTATAAATCTAGATTTCATAAAACATACGTTATACTTTATAGGCACCTATAATTGGTCGTTCTAGTTGTAACAGCATTTTCTGATTCATTGATTTTTTGTTGCTTTATGCCTTGCGTTTTTTTGTCTGCAACGACAAACTGATCCTTCATTAAAGTCGAAACAAAAAAATAAGAATATTTTCTCTTTGTTTCGATCAATTTCTAATGCTATTACTTAATGGTGCTATGGGTTTGTGTTCTTTAGAGCTCAGACCCATATCACTCTTGAGGACATAACTATGCAAACAATTGTTATCGTAGGGGGCGGCGCAGGTGGTTTGGAACTTGCCAGCCAACTCGGACGTAAATTAGGCAAACGTAAAAAAGCCGATATTGTACTCGTCGATAAAAACACTTCTCATATTTGGAAACCTTTATTACATGAAGTTGCTACCGGTTCTTTAGATACCGGAACAGACGGCGTTGTATACCGCGCGCACGGTGCAAGACACGGTTACCGATTTGTTATGGGTGAATTTACCGGTGTTGATCGAGACAACAAAACCATTAAATTAGCCGCCGTATTTGATGACGAGGGCAAGCCGCTGCTACCTGAACGCCAGTTAAAATACGACACTCTCGTAATGGCCGTAGGCAGTGTGAGTAACGATTTTGGTACTCCGGGCGTTCAAGATCACTGCTTCTTTTTAGATTCTCAAGCACAAGCAGAACGATTCCATAAGGCGTTGTTAAATCACTTTATGCGTATTGATGAAGAAGTAGACGGTGGCACGCTTAATGTGGCTATTGTTGGTGCTGGCGCAACCGGTGTTGAGCTTTCCGCAGAGTTGCATCATGTTACCGAGCTGCTCAAAAATTACGGCATGCCTAATATGACACCTAAGCGTCTTCGCATTACGCTGATCGAAGCCGGGCCTCGCATTCTACCGGCCTTGCCGGAACGAATTTCGGCATCAGCCAGAAAAGAGTTGTCACGTCTTGGCGTTGAGGTAAAAGAAGACACTCGCATTCAAAAAGCAACCGCCGATGGTTTTATTACCTCAGACGATATTTTAATTCGCGCCGATTTGATGTTGTGGGCCGCCGGTGTTAAAGCGGCCGACTATGTGAAAGATTTGGGTGTATTTGAGCTTAATAAAGCGAATCAAATATTAGTGAAATCCACCTTACAGAGCACCACCAATGACGATATTTACGCGCTGGGTGACTGCTGTGGTTTCTTGCAAGAAAATGGTAAATGGGTTCCGCCAAGAGCACAGTCGGCTCACCAAATGGCGTCTACCATTAAAGATAATATTTTGAGAAGACGTAACAATAAAAACCAAAAAAACTTTACCTACCACGATCATGGTTCATTAGTGAGCTTGAGTCGCTACAGCACCGTAGGCAGCTTAATGGGAAATCTAACCAGCAAAAGTATGTTTGTGGAAGGTCATCTAGCACGTTTGATGTATGTATCTTTGTATCGCATGCACCAAATTGCCATTCATGGCTTTAGTAAAGCGGCAATGGTTTATGTGGCAGAAACCATTAGCAAGGTTGTTCGACCTAAAATGAAGCTTCATTAAAAATACTGTATTGGAACCTCTGATTAACTCATCCATGATTTAATCAGAGGTTCCTATTAATCAATTAATACATTCATTAACGAATAAAGCACTCAAAATTAAAGCACTCAAAATTAAAGGTTGAGCGCTTCTTTCTTAAAGCAATTCCAATCCTAGAAACCTTAGAAGAATACCAATCTTTTTCCAAATTCTGTGTCAATAATTGCCGAGTTTTGTTCGTACACCTGCTTAATTTGATCTGCGTGAAAAACCTCTTCTGGACTGCCAAAATCGATGCATCGACCGTCTTGCATCACAATCACTAGATCTGCGTAGCGCAAAACAGAATTCAAATCGTGACTAACAATAATTGCGCTTAAACCTCTCTGACACTCTACTTTTAGAGTTTCATACATATTATTTTGATGTTTTAAATCTAGGCTTGCGGTTGGCTCATCCAACAATAAACAGGGTTTAAGATCTAACTGAATCAACGAGGTTTCTGATTTAACCGATTTAGCTCCAGACTTAAATTGGCTTTTATCAACCAGATTGGGTAATACCTGAATATACGATCGAGCTAATTGAACACGTTGCTGTTCGCCACCACTGAGTTGATCGTAGTTTTTTTCGAATAAATGACCGACGTCTGCAAAATTTGCCGCTAAATTTAGAAACTGCTTTTTACCAACATGGGAACATGAATGGTTTGCCAGACCAAAGGCAATCACTTCTTGAACCTTGAAGTTAAATTCAAGTGAATTAATTTGCGATAACACCGATAAGTATTTTGCTAACTCTCGATGATGATATTGCCTGAGCAGGCTGATATTTTCGCCACAAAAAATAACGTCGCCAGAGCCTTTTAACCCGCCGGCCAAACAATGTAACAATGTGGACTTTCCAGAACCGTTTGGCCCTACAATCGCAATTAACTGACCTTTAGGAATTTGCAAACGCTCGATATCAAGGCGCACACGTGAGCTCTTGCAAGAAGAATCCCGAACACGTATTAAACCATCAATACCATCGTCTCTATTCTGCTGGAATACTCGTAGGTGATTAACTTCGAACAAATAATCTTTATTCATAAACCCTTATCTTACGACGCAGCGCGATAACGAATAACAACAATACTTTAAGAATGTTTAAGTTTCCTCATTAAAACCCCAATAAACCAAGGCGCACCCACTAAAGCAGTAATGATACCAACAGGCAATGTTTCTCCGTCAATAAGACTGCGTGCTAATACATCTGAGGTTATTAAAATAATTGCTCCGGTTAAACCCGATAACGGAATAACCCAGCGGTTATCAGCACCAGTCACCATTCTTACTACGTGCGGAGCAATTAGGCTAACAAAACCGATTAAACCCACGCAGGCAACAGAAACACCCACACCTACAGAGCAGATCAATAATACACGATATTGAAGCGATTCCACTTTAACGCCAAGGTACATCGCTTGCTGTTCACCCAGCGCCAATAAATTTAAAGCGCTTGAATGAATCATTAATAAAAATAAAACAATTACGGCACTTATAAGTGAAAACCAAAGATACACGCTTGAAGACGGTTGTAAATTCCCCAATTGCCAAAATGAGAGAAAACGTAATTGTTGAAGATCAACAAAATATTTTATGAGACCCGCAAAAGCACCAGTAAAGGCCGACAACGCAAATCCAAGTAGCAACATGTAAAGCACCTGATTGACACCTGGTTTAGTCAACCAATGGCTCATCATTAATACGCACATTGATGCGATCAATGCACCTAAAAAAGCCGCTCCAGAAATTAATGCCGTGTTATTGATTGATGAGAGAACAGCGAATCCCAAATTATACGAGGCAAATACCATTAAGCTTGCACCCAACAAGGCGCCTGAGGAGATACCAATTAAATTAGGATCGGCCAATGGGTTTCTAAAAATGGCTTGAACAGCGGCGCCACTGACGCCAAGCACAACCCCTGTTGACAGGGCCATTAACACTCTCGGCCAACGTATTTGCGATAAAATAATAAAATCTTGTGAATTTAAGCTCTGAGCAAAAAATTCAGAATCTGAAAAATTATTGAATGATAAATAGCCTAACACGAATTTGAGGTGTGCGACAAATGTGATTTTAACATCACCAATCGCTAAGCTGGTTAGCATCACCACAAAAACAAGCACAATTAATACGCACAAAAATACGCATGATCGTCGATTGTGCTGTTTATGGACCGGGCTGTGACAAGATGATGACAACGATCGATGAGTTGTCAAAAATCGATTCCTTTTTTCGCCATAATACCTTGATTATAAGCGTGCTTGATTTCTTTTATCTCAGAAACGGTATCGGCAATTTCACGCAACCGACTACCACCACCTCTACCGGTAATCACTACGTTTTGATGCGAAGGACGCGCAATAATAGCATCCACTACCGACTGTTCATCCAAATATTGATAAGACAGCATATACGTTAATTCGTCTAAAATAACCAAATCGTATTTAGGATTACTGAGCGCATTTTTAGCATGATCCCACGTAATCTTCGCCGCAGCCATATCACCGTCTCGGTCCTGCGTGTCCCACGTAAAACCGGTGCCCATTTGATAAAGAGGTACATCCTTTAAATGCTCAAGGAAAAATAATTCTTCGCCGGATTTTTGCACACCTTTGATAAACTGAATGATCGCCACTTGTTGACCATAGCCTAGAGCTCGAATTGCCATACCAAATGCAGAACTGGTTTTACCTTTACCGTTACCGGTTAATAAAACTACAACGGATTGATCTTGCGTTGCTTTTGCCATGGTTGCAGAAACACGTTCTTTTTGTTTTTGCATGGCTTTGTTGTGTTTCTCAGACTTTTTATCCATTTAAAAAAACCAAAAAGTTGCATATATCAACATCAAACTATAGGAACCTCTGATTAACTCATCTCTGATTTAATCAGAGGACAGAAATTGAAAATGCGATTTCCAATTTCTTCACAATTTCAAGAACTGTAAGTGATTGAAATTGGCGACACATCCTTGCTGTTCATACTCTGAGTATGAATTCCTAATGCTTACGCTCAATAGTATTGATAATTATTTTACGTGTATCGTTTAAAAGGAATAACGAGCACCTACATACGCCTGAATACCACCATTATTAAAGCCACGCGCTTCTTGATAATCATCATCAAGAGCATTAATAACGTTGGAATACACTTGTAGCTCAGGAGTTACTGCGTAGTTGACCGTAATATTTAATAGCGAGTAATTATCCAAGTCTTCACCGTCAATATCAATGGCGTCACTGACGAAGCTTAATTGGCTCGACAAGGTTAAATTTTCTATTAATTGAGCAATAACTGAAAAATTAGTAATGTTCTCAGGGCGACGTGCACGTTGCTGGCCATTACTGGTTTCCGTATCGTTATAGGTATGATTTACCGAGAGCTCTAATGATTCACTCACAGGCCAATTAAAGGCGACTTCTACACCTTGTGAGGTCGCGTCATCGTCGGATTGTAAATAGCCACTAAAAAATACCGGGTCGAACTCAATAAAATCTTCAACGGTCTGATCAAACCAAACCAGCGATAACTTCCAGCCCTGCTCCGAAAACCACTCAACGCCAAGATCGTAGCCTTTACTGGTTTCTTCGTCTAACTGCAAACCCGCAGCAGGACCAAAAAAGGCAGTATCATTAAGAAATTGTTCAAATAAACTTGGCGCTCTAAAGCCAGAACCGTAGCTGGCTTTGAATTTTAAAATACCAGAATCTTGGAAAGTAATTAAATAGCTGCTGCCAAGGCGAAAACTTTGGTATTCGCCAAAGTCATCAACATCGTCATAACGCGCCCCAATATCAATAAACCAATGATCATTAAATTGAGTTTGTACATTAACAAAAGCGGCTAATTGATCACGCTCAGAAAAAGCAATTTCTTCCTCTTTAGAGTCAATACCAAAAACAATTTTCAAACTGTCTTGGGGCGTATAACTGCCCAGATATTCTACTTGAGTAATTTCGCCTTCGTTCTCAAAGGTTAATTCTCCTTCGGTGAAAAATTCACGGCTGATATCAGAAATGCTCGCGTTAAGTTCGTGGCTGAATACAGAATTTTTGTAACCGATACCCACACTCCAAATATCCAACTCGGAATCGGAACGGCAGTCGTCTGAAGTTGCAAAAGTAGCGCTGACAAAACAATTATCGTAATCGTTATCGGCTTCGTGTTGGCGATAAAACCCTTTCACAAACCAATTTTCGCTCAAATTAATTTTTCCGTTTAATTGCAGCGTTTGGTTATCGTAACTGTCTTTATCGTCGGTAGGTGATGTCGCATCAAAGCCATCAACATCTAAATCAGAACCCGATACAAAGAAATAACCCAAATCACTAGAACCACCTACATTGCCGGTAACACGTTGGAAACCGTCCGTTCCCGCTTTTACATCAACACTTCCGGCAAGTGCGTCTTCATAGCGTTTAGACGTAATGCTCACAACACCACCGGCATCGGCGCCATAAAGAACACCCTGCGGACCACGCAGTATCTCAACGCGCTCTACACCGCTCACCAATAAATCGTCAAATACCGGCGTAACCTGTGGTGCAGAGGGATCGGCAATTAACACTCCATCAATACGCAATTGGGTGCGAAAACCTTCTTCGCCGCGAATGCGAACCGTGGTAACGCTACCTATGCCGCCGTTGTGCGACACACCAACGCCCGGTTGCGCAGCCAAAGCATTGGCAAGGCTTTCTTGACCCGACAACTGCAACTGCTGCTCATCAATTAACGAGACACTGGTGGATAGATTAAGAGTACTCTCGGGAATACGTGATGATACAACCACTTCTTCAATGGTAGTGGCAGCAATTGAATGTGCAGAGAATACAGCGGCGGCAAGCGGTGCCAGCAAGGATTTATTCATTATGTCCCCAATTCGACAAGGTGTTTACGATTTAGGGAGGATAACGAGGTAGAAAGATTTCGCTGAAAAGCTGCAATCTGTCGAGAAATACCCAATCTTTAGGTATAACATAGCGTTCTACTTCCGATGAGCCCTCCGCTGCATCGCATTTAAGTTACTCAGGCTGGTATCGGACTTTGAACACACAGGTTCTACCGTTGCGGGGGCAGTGATGGATCGGTTGCAATAAACCGCCAAGCTTCCCATTTAACCTACACACCAATTAAGGTTGCACGGGCATTATTAACGTAATGAAATATTAATAATGACTTAGCAACTGGCTTGATAACGACAAATCAAATTAAAGACATCGCTTTTAGAAGAATGAACGTTAACAAATGATTGGCTGTAAGCACCTATAAGTGGCGCGAACTTTACCCAGCTTATGATGAATGGTCAACCTTGAGTTTATTCACCCAGAATACTCGAAATAACAAATTGTGCTGTTTTTAGTGCATCAAAAAAAATTCAAACATAATCATAAAAATAATACTGCGGCTTCTTTTTCTTTTTCTTTTTCTTTTTCTTTTTCTTTTTCTTTTTCTTTTTCTTTTTCTTTTTCTTTTTCTTTTTCTTTTAACATTATTTTCCAC
>NZ_BAAGIC010000013.1:0-130690 GCF_054658315.1 Sessilibacter sp. MAH1 | reverse complement strand
GAAAACTGAAAACTGAAAACTGAAAACTGAAAACTGAAAACTGAAAACTGAAAACTGAAAACTGAAAACTGAAAACTGAAAACTGAATTAAATATTATTATAGAATTACTAACATAAATATTCAGCCCACAAAGCAAATAATAAATAAAAATATACAACCCAAACTAATATAGCGATACAAGCTAAAAATAATCACAGAATTTTCTTGATAAAAAAAACCTTAAACTACAATAGATACAACGTTGCATTTAGCCAATTGCGACCCGCTTATCAAAATTATACAAATCAAGTCAATATGACAAAAAAAATCATTCCCGATGAACTTTACATTTAAAAAAGTTAAAAATTGATCGAATTCAATATTTTAAAATTTTTGTATTTATTTCTTAACAATAGCGCTTTAGCATGCTCGACCACAGAAGATTTGAATCGTATTTCAAGAGTGTTTAATTTAAAAATCGTCAATTGAAACAAACCTGACCAAAAACACCGAAAACAGTCAAATCACTTTAAAATAAAGGCTTTTTACACAGCTATCGATTTACCAATAAACGCACAAAATGAATTTGTAAAATTAAATGCAAAACACTAACAAGTGTTGACAATCGATAAATACAATCAATACACGCTATCGTTAAATGATCAATTTTTGCGACACAATACAACACCCAATAAAAAGCGCTGAACCATGAATTTCAGACTGTTATTTCTTGCAGTTTTATCGCCAAAACTTGCCGACCCAGTATTACTTTTACGTCTTGTGAAATTAAAATTTGAAATTAACTTATGATCCTTAATTATTTTTTGATAGTTAAAAACTCAGAAACAACACTCAACAGACAAGTATTTTATAAAATAAGCCTTTAACTTAATTTATTCGTAAAAAGGCCAACATTTCTTCAAAATCAACTCTCAATTTATAAATAACATTTTCGATCAGAAGAAAATCAAATTGACCTATATCGTCAATTTAAATCATCAAATATTTAACTAAATTTTTAAAACACAGTTTAGGTATCGGAAACCACACATAACTATAAGGACAAACATTTAGGCTTTCTCTAATTTTCAGTTGAGAGAATTTTAGGCTGGTATTCAGTCACACAAAAATCATGCATTTCTACCGCAATACATTTAACTTAGATAATAGGTGAAAAATGAAAAATATCTTCTGGGGTTTAATCTTGAGCGCTTTTTGTGCTCTTGCAAACGCTAACACGGGAGTTGCTTTGGTTCACGGCACCGGCAAACAAACCGATGCTTTCAACGATTATTGGACCGCCGATTTTGTAAACTCCGTGCGTCGCGGCCTACCTAACCAAGCTAACTATGTTGTAATTAACTGCGACTTCGAACAATTTATGTGGGCCGATGGCGCAGCGGGTTGTTTGGCTCAGCAACTTACCAACTTCGTAAATTCACGCGGCATTACCGATCTTGTAGTCATTACTCACTCTAACGGTGGTAACGTAATGCGCTGGATTTTATCGAACCCAACCTTCGACTCTCGCTACCCAAACATTATCAATCGCACTCGCTGGGTTAACGCAGTAGCGCCTTCTAGTGCCGGTACTCCGTTGGCCGACCAAGTGATTTCTGGTAACTCGTTTGAGCAAGTTTTGGGCTGGATTCTAGGCTTTGCTAACGATGCTGTTCGCCAACAACAAGTTGCTTGGATGTCTTACTACAATTCAACTTGGCTGCTAGGTACTGCAGGTCGCCCATCATTACCACGTCAATTCTATGATGTTGTTGGTTCAGATGTAGACAGCTCACCGTTCGACTCAGACAGCTACTGTGGTGGCTACTCTTCAACCGTTGCACTTGAAGCTACACAAGAATTCCTAAACAGCTGTTCCGATGGTTTCTTAAACTGCACCAGCCAAGCAGCAGCAGGCACCGTTTGGTTCTACGACACTCAGCTTACTAATGGTCAAGAACCTCTTAACCATAACCAAAGCCGTCGTCCATGTTTTGGCCTAGACGTAATTTTGAGAAACGACATTTAAGGAGCTACCAACATGACTCAATTATTTAGCAAAAAAGCATTGCACGTCGCTTTGTCATTGGCGGTAGCAGCCGGTGTTAGCTTCTCTGCAAACGCAGAAAAAATGACCCTAAAACAAGCCGCAAAAAGTGATATGGTCAGCAAAAGCCTAGAAACTTCTTTCAATGGCGTTGCATTACCAACCATCGGTACCGCTCGCGAGCGCGTCACCTTTACCCAAGTATTGGCAGGCAGCGAAAGCATTCAAGCTAACGTTGGTCAAACCTTTACCTCCGAAAGCCGCAACTTCAAAATGCTAGCAACCGGTGAAGAATTATCAAAAGGTATTAATCTACCGATTTCTTCCCCATCGGCATTGGTTCGTGTCATTCCAATGTCTGGCTCAACCGCCATTAACGAAAAAATGTTGCAAGTCAATGCAAATGGTCAATGGTTAAGTTCCGACGAAGCCTTTGCAAAAACATTTGATGCGAACGAACTTACCGCCGCAGGCCTTGAGTCACCAAAAGGCAGCTTTGCCATGAAGATGAAAGCAGAGCCCGGTAAAAACGGTATGTTAATGCGCAGCGAGCAATCTTTAGCAGCCGCTGACCGTTTTAACGTTTTGGTATTCGAGCCGAAAAGCAACGAAGTGTTAAAAACCACTTTAGACAAAACTCGCGTAGTGCAAGGTGAAAACATCCGAGTTAACGCAGCGATGACCAAAGATGGTTCAGCAATGGCACTTAGCTCTGTAGAAGCATTTGTTATGGCTCCTGGCTCAACCGAACCACAAGCCGTACAAGTTCGTCAACGTCGTGGTTCAGCAGTAGCGGTAATTGACACAGCCAATATGCTGGCCAGCGCACCCGGCCTTTTCGAAGTACACTTGGTTACCGAATCTAACGAAGGTGGTGTTAAGAGTCTTCGTACCGATAAAGTTGCCTTTGCTGTTGCGCCAAAAACTGCTCGCCTAACCGGTGACGTTGAAGTTGAGCACTCAGCCGCAGCTATGACCATGAGCTTTGCCGTAGAAAGCGTACTACCTGGCCGTTACGAAGTATCTGCGGTTGTTTACGGTACCGATGCTCGCGGCCGTATGGTTCCCGGTGTGTTAACCGCTACCGCTCAATGGTTAGATGCTAACGGTACTATTACCCTAGAAGTGCCTGAAGTAGAGCTTAGCGCTACCGGTCTTGTTGCACCGTTTGAAGTAAAAAGCTTAAAACTTAAAGATCAAACTCGTTTATCTGAGTTGTGGTCACAAGAATCTGCTTTAGAAATGTAATCAACGTTTCTAATCGGACGATTAAAAAAACCGAGTCTTATGGCTCGGTTTTTTTATGAGCTTGGCACAGCCTTGGCAAAATCAAAAACCAGTACATTAAACAATTTAAGCCATTTCTGTTACCAAGCGAGTCAAAATGACCAATATCAATGACCTAGTCTCAAATTTCGACCCACAACTGAAATTAGATTTAGTTGAGGTTGATACAATTCATCAAGAATTCCTGCATCTTGTAGAACAAGCGACAAAAGCCAAAGGACTTGAGTTTGCGGATATTTTTAAAAATTTACTCGCTCACACCCAAGCTCATTTTTCGGGTGAAGAAGAAAATATGAAAAAAATTGGTCATAGCTCGATGCTGGAACACATTTCTGACCATCAAAGAATATTGGGCGATATGTCGCGCTTTAATGACAAGGTGCAAGTGGGTCGTACACAAATGGCACGAGCGTGGATGACTGACAGCTTATTGCAATGGTTTGATACCCACGTAAAAACCATGGATAGCGCCTTAGCTGTCGATTTAAAGAAACACCTACACAAAGACAGTATTACTGAAAGCGCCTAACCGACAAATGACACTAAAAACCAGTGATCGACCGTTTAAAAACGCCAAACCAAACGGCGGCTTTATTGTATTAAGGTCAAATGTTTACGTAGCAACATTAGCCGTTACCTGACGCAGGTGGTAGTGACGACACCTTTACGGCTCATTAAGCAATAAAATTTATGTTTTAGTGTTCCTGTGAATACAAGATCATGCCTGGAAATACAGCATCATTTTATTTACAGAGCTAAATGCTCCATGCGATAAAGCCTTAAGGCATTGAGTGAAAGTACGTCTCGGGCACCTGTTTCACCGAGAGTATCAACAACCAGGTTAAAATCGTCGTCACTGTAAGGAATATGCACGCGCGTGCTGGGTAAATCTGTACCAAAGATTAATCGTTTTGGATTGAGTGAGTACAAATTAATGATCGCTGCTTTCGCGCTGAAATCTAATCGCCCAAAACCCGTCGCTTTAATGTAAGCACCCATTTCGATCAGTTTAACAACGTATTTAAACCCTTCTTCGCTTAAACCCAAATGGTCCAAACTCACAGAAGGTAGGGTTGAAATAACACCCATTAAATCGCATAAATCGCGTGAATCTGCATAAATCTCAACATGCCATTGAGCGACTTCGTAAATTTTAGCGGCCAAATTAACAAGATCGGTAAGAGCTGCTTGTCCATAACGCCTTAAATTAATACGAATACCGCGTACACCCATTTTATTTAATGTTAAAATTTCGTCCTCAGAGATATCACTTTTAACATTTACGACGCCTACAAAGTTTGCGCCTAAAATACTTAGCGCATCCGTTAAGTAAGAGTAATCGTATTCTTGAAAAGACCCTGAGATAATTGCTCCGCCGAGTAATTGGTATTCACTCATGCGATCCAGATACTGTTGCGCGGTAAAGGCGTCTGGAATAAAGCCATTATTCTCAGAAATGGGAAATCGTTTATCAATAATATGAAAATGCGAATCAAATAAAGGCAATTTATTTAACATTCATAAACCCAAAGCAGACGTCTAATATAAGTAAAAGCTAACAAAAACTAACGCTAAACTTAACTAAGAATAGCACCTAAAATACCGACCACACCTAAAGTTCGATATTAGATTTAATTAAGTTTTAACTAATATTATAAATTTGCCTGTATCATGTACATACGCGGCAAATACCCAGGAATTTACGAGTGTTTCACCCTAAAATTGGCTTCTAGGAAAAATAGATTTCTAGGAAAAAAATTGATTAACCATTTGCGCCGTACGGATTATTCGTACTCTTGATTTGCGATCAGAAAAAGAAGCTTTGGTATAAAGCCTATCGAGTAACTTTGCAGCAACTCCACCCGCAAAAAACGCCCCGAGACCTTTAGGGTCAGTTGCGTAATGACGAGCCATATTTTTGGACTTTTTTGCGACATCTATAACTTGAATTAAGTCTTGAGTAACTCGGTACTGTGATTCTAAAACTGCATTCTTTTTTTTCCAAAAACTAAACATTCATACCTCCCGAGACAGCCTATGCTCATAATAAAAAGATTCGCTATTTAGAAAATAATACACTCATCAATTTAATGGATTGGCTAAAGCCGACATGTTTAGCAAAATACTTACCGGCTTTCCACAAGGTAACACACAATAATATTTGAATGGCGCTCATAGAGAGCATAATGTAGATGGGTGCAAGGCCTAATTTAAACGCGTAAAAACCCACGGTAAGACATACAAATAACCAACACATTAATACCATACCGCTAAAACACAATACGCATAAAAGAGTGAGCACTAACGATGTTTGTGTTAAAGACCATTCAGCTTTGATCAGTTGCTTTGAATCATCAGTAAGTTTACTGATACCAGCTAAGCCTTCACCAATGAGCTGATGAATTATCAATGTATCAGAAGAATTCTGAGCCGGGCGATTATCGCCCGGTTCTCCATTTTCGGAAGATTCAGAATCTGTGTTGGTATGATTCTGGTTCATTGTGAACCCCGATTATTTTTTCTTCCCAATTAGCGACGCAACCAAAACACCTGCTGTAAATGCAGCGCCCAGCGTTAGGAATGGATTACGTTGTGCAAAACCGCGCGCTGAATCTATACCCTCGTGGATAGCCTTGTTACTCGCTTCTTTTTTATCGTGCAAAGTTTTACCCGCAGAAGAAGCAGTTTCTCTGACCTTTTGCTCAAGTTTATCGAGCTTTGGGCTAGTGCTATCGATGGCGTCATGGGCTGCGCTCGCAAGTTTTTCAGTCATAGTGTGAGCAGCCGCAGCCGTGTCTTTAGATACAGAATTAAGTTTTGCACTTGAATCTACTGAATTTTCTTGAGTACTCATGGCATTCTCCGTTGAATTTTTTGAATCATCTATGAATTTAGGTGTAAGAAAAATTCACTCACATATAAGAGCGGCTTATAGGTTATTAATTAGTTAATAACGTTGGTAACTATTGAGTTCAGCGAACTTTATCTCTGAATATCGTACCGAAAAATAATTACCAATATTGCTAAAGCTAAATTTTTACAACTAGGTCTTTTACAACTAGGTCGAGCGCAAGATAAATACGCACTTTTTAGATATCGCTCGAAAATACTAAAAAGTTATTGGTTAAAAATTTATTGAAACCTGTTAGCGTATTACTCTGTATGAAGCATAGGGCTTGCCAATTTTTAAAAAATAATTTTTAAAACTCTCAAATACCGTTTAAATCACCTTAAATGCGCTAAAAATCAAAGAGTTATCACATAGCCAAAAATTACAATTCAAAATTTAACAATGCACAAAACACAATCAACATCTATTGCACAAAAATAATTTTGCAACTTTTTCAAGATATTTTGCAGTCAATTCAAGATCAAAGCACTCAGAATCAACTTTGTAGTATTTTTATAATCTTGAAAAATTTTATAAAAATAGAAATCCCCAATTAATCTAGAGCTTTCTGTATTACTAACGAGAGAAAACACCCGCAAACATAGCCTTTCCATTAAAGGAGCGCTTAAAAATACGCAAAAAAATCAACCGACGATAAGTTTCACCTTTATTATTTATAGAGTATTTTTTCTCTGGCACGATTTAAGCTTTATCACTTATGAATATGAAAATCGCATTCATTTATTGTTTTATTATTAATAGAACAACAATATTAGAGACATTTACTCCAAAGGAATGCGCAAATAGGAATCAGCAGAGGAATTTACCATGACAGAGTTAAGCTTACACGACGATGAAAACTTAATGTCTTTAAAAACCAATATCGAAAAAATTAAAACCGCGATGATCTCTACCATAACTCATTCTACCCGATCGCACGCTTCACCAATGCACACCGTAAGCGTAGATGAGTATGGTGCTTTATGGTTTTACGCCTACAACGACTCACAGCGCGTACTGGATATTTCTGAAAATAATTTCGTCAATGTTATTTATTCATCGCCGGAAAAAGGCATTTATATTTCTGTTACAGGCTACGCACAATTGATTTCGGATAGGAAATTACTGCATAAGTACTGGGACGAAGATTACCGAACTTGGGCACCCGATGGCCCGGATGCGCCGGGTTTGTATTTACTAAAAATTAGTGTCAGCGAAGCAGAAATGTGGGATGTAGAGACCTCAGCGATGACTCGTTTTGCTAAAACTACCATCGCAAAAATTCGTGATGAACAGCCCAATTTAGACAATCATGTTATCTATCATCACTAGGTAAGACTGGCCGTTCAGTTTCAGTTAAATTTAAGAAGCTATGCTAGCGATGTAGTTTTTAAGTAGATTTTAGGTTTATTGGCATGCATTCTTGTCAGGCACTGATGGATCAGTGAAAGAATGAATTTAAACCAAACCCCGATTTTATCGGGGTTTATTTTTTGTACTTAATAAAGGAAACCCTGATTAACCGAGAGCCTCCAGCGACACACAGATGTGCTGCTAATTTCAAGAACAATAAATGCTTGATTTAATCAGAGGTTCCTTCAGCGGTTCCTATAGGTTAACTATAGAAGAGTTAACCGGCAGCTCTTAGAGTTATTTTTCCGGAAGAACTCATCAATAATGGCGAACTAAGCTTCGCTTTCGGTATTTGTTGGATTCCTGCCACCAAATAGTTTGGCAAACGAAAAATATATTCCATACAAAACAGGATAAATCAATAAGCTAATCACTAATACGGTTGCAAACATACTACCGGCGCGGGCAAAGCCTACTTCAGGAACAAATACACCTTCGTAAAAAGTAATTAACCACGCAGGCCCCATAAATTTTGAGCCGGTTTCGATATTAAACGGCGTCAACATAAATGCCGTTATTAATAACAGCAACGGATATTGTACGATAGGACGCACTCGGCGTGTTAATCCCCATGCGCCTAACGTGACAACTAAAGATGCAACAATATAAACCAGCCAAGCATTTGTATAGTCGGTATCAGACATAATAAATTTCGCTTAGTATTTTCTAGGTTGATAATTAACGATTAAACCCATCGCACGATTCGATCTTGCCACTGTTCAAGTGGAACTTCGTTCTCAGAAATACAGCGACCTTTAACGGATCGCTTGAATCGATGCACCGAAGTTTCATCACCGGTAATCAACGGGTGCCATTTTTCCAGCTTACGTCCTTCCGCCAAGGTTCGATAAGCACAGCTGATCGGCAACCAGTACATGTCTTGGATATTTTCAGCGGTAAAGGTTCTGCAATCAGGAATCTGTTCTAAACGATTTAAATAATTGGTACAGCGACAAGTATCGACATCGAGTAATTTACAAGCAAGATCGGTAAAAAACAGCTCATCGGTTTCGTCATCAATGAGTTTGTGCAAACAACATTTTGCACAACCGTCACACAGTGATTCCCACTCTTCGCTGGTCATTTCTGACAAAGATTTGGTTTCCCAAAATCGATTTTCAGACATTGTTATTATCACCGCTGCCCATTAAATTTTGCTGAGTTTATCGTTCGATTTATTAATTTCTTGCATGTAATCTTCTTTTTCTGGCGGCATTTGCAAGTAATAACCGTGTTCTTTAATAGACGCTAACACACGAGTAATATCGGCGTTGGCAAGATTACGCTCTGGAGTAAGCACCAAAGTAAACGAGTGTTTTGGTTTACCAAAACGCTCCATTAAAGCCTTTGGTACTCGGCTTATGCCATCGGTTTTTAACACGTATAAATACATGTCATCAATTTTGGAGCTTTTATAGATATCGCAAATTTGTTTCACTGTGTTATGGATAACCTTTCTTTGTATTTACGTAGCTCTACATTGTTTACCGAGTTTCTGTAGAACACTCAAGAATATCTTTGCAAGTATTTTTCAGTAAGAACCGAAATAAACTTTATGATATTTTTTTACGTCTATGACTTTGTATTTACTTAAACCTTTCAAACATCCTACCCGAGTATGCCCTTCAACTAAGTGTAAACCCTTAATAGAAGGTGGATTAAGTAACTCTCTACTTATAAACACCGGCGGAACTCTCCAAGTTCCATGCATTTTCCAATGTTCTCTTATCTCCAATCTTGAAGAAATTACCTTTTCACCTATTTGAGAGAAATAGGATGCATCTTCTGAAACTTCATTCATGTAATCTGGGAATGTTGCTTCTGTGGAGATACTAATAATCTCGTCAACATGAACTTCGATCAATGACCATAAAATTTTAGTTAAATCTATATGACCATACATAGATATGAATTCATCTTTGTCACTATGATCAATATAAAACTGCTTAACAACAGAGTCAGGTGCATTTATATTTAGCTGATTTTTTATAATCGACTTAGATAACTCCGGCTCCAATTTATTATTAATAAAGTTAGGCAATTCTCGAAATTTCATATTTTTTGATAAAGCCTAAATTAAAATCACTAGCTAATCTGATTAATATCGAGTGTACAGGCGTAATCCAGCAAGCCTTGGCCGATGACCTCAAAGCGCCAGCCAGTTTGTAATCTATCGCTTAAAGTTAACGGCTGATTAGATAGAATCTCTCGCGCCAAATGCTGTAGATCGGTTTTTTTGATTAATACCTCTGGCGGTAACAATAACTCTTCGGCTTTTTGAACCACAAAATCCCGCAGTGCTTTGGTAATTGCACCTGCAATAGGTGGTAGCGGTTTAGGTAAACGTTGCGGGAATTCAGCTTCGTTTTCTTGAGCTTTTTTTACAAGTTCTAAAAGAGTCGGCCCATCTTTTTTGATCACCCGTGCAGTCATGCCATCAATGGTGGTTAACTTGGCAAAATGCGGCGGACGAGTACGAGCTAAACTGAATAGAGTTTGGTCTTTAAGAACACGGTTGCGAGGAATATTGCGCTTACGAGCCTGACGTTCACGCCAAATGCATAATTCTTTAAGCACCGCTAGACTACGCGGATTTAATTGCCAAGCCAGTTTTATTTTTTGGTAGTAATCAACGTTCACCGCTTGTGGCGAGGTGGTGTTGTTCAAAACAGACTGACAATCGTCTAAAACCCAAGCCAATTTATTTTGGCTTGTTAATTTCTCGCAAAGCGTCGTGTAAATCTGTAACAAATGCTCAACATCGAGTGCCGCATAATGTTTTTGTACTTCGGCTAAGGGGCGCTGTAACCAGTCTGATCGCGTCGCGTCTTTGGGTAAATCGACATTGAACATTTCACGCAGTAAATTTGCGTAACCAACACCAATTCCGTATCCAGCGAACGCCGCAGCGATTTGAGTATCGAACACCGGTTGCGGTAACACGTGGCAACAACCTTGGAAGACTTCGAGGTCTTCTGAGCAAGAGTGCATCACCTTAACAACATTTGGGTTGGTTAAAAGATCCGATAACGCTTGATGTTTACCAATCTCCAGCGGATCAATGAGATAAGTCTCTTCACCATCGTTGAGTTGCAATAAACCCGGCTTGGGATAAAAGGTGTCGGTACGAACGAACTCCGTATCAAGAGCGACGGCGGGTAATGCTGACCACTTTTGGCAAAGCACTTCCAGCTCTTGGGGATTATCGATCCAATGAAATTCGGGGGTTTCTATCACGATTTTGCAACATCAATTGGTTAAACAGTGAATATCAATAATCAACGGATTACTGAAAGCGGGTTCTGCTATTTATGGCGTGAGCAAGTGTGCCGCCATCAAGGTATTCAAGCTCGCCACCCAGTGGCACACCTTGAGCCAAGCGAGTAACAACCACGCCGGTGTCTTTAGCAATTTCAGAAATGTAATGGGCGGTTGCCTCGCCTTGTACGGTTGAATTGGTCGCCAAAACAATCTCTTTCACCAAGCCTTGTTGAAGACGAGTTTCGAGAATATCGAGCCCCAAATCGGCAGGGCCAATACCATCAATAGGCGATAAATGGCCATGCAATACAAAGTAAACACCAGAATAAACGCCAGCTTGTTCAAAAATAGAGACATCCGAAGGGCTTTCAACAACACACAAAGTCGATTGATCGCGCTTCGTGCTTTGGCAAATGGCGCAGGTCGTTTCTTCGGTTAATGTTTGGCAATGATCACAACGGCCAACACCTTCAACAGCAGCCTGAAGCGCCTGAGCAAGACCAACGGCACCTTCTTGGTTGTGTTCTAACAAATAAAATGCCATGCGCTGGGCCGACTTTGGCCCAACACCCGGCAGCGCTTTTAACGCTTGAATAAGTTGATCGATCAATGGACTGTACAAGCGGCTTCCCTACACTTTTACGATTAAAACGGCATTTTAAAGCCAGGCGGCATTTGGAACCCAGACGCTAAACTGCCCAGCTTTTCTTGATTGGCGCGCTCGACCTTACGTACGGCATCGTTCATAGCGGCGGCGATAAGGTCTTCTAAAATCTCACGATCTTCAGTCATTAAGCTGGGATCAATATTGACGGATCGAACATCATGGCGGCCAGTCATGACAATTTTAACCATGCCTGCGCCAGACTCTCCGGTTACCTCGGCATTAGCAAGCTCTTGTTGCATTTTCTGCATGTTTTCTTGCATTTCTTGAGCTTGCTTCATTAAGTCGCCAAGACCTTTCATATATTCACCTTATTGTTAAATTTAACGGAATCTATGTAGTTAATGGAGTTTAAACCATAGGTTCGATTTTATCGGGATCGAGCTCCACCGCAAACTCCGTAACCAAACGCTGCACAAAGGGGTCGGTTTGCACCAAATGTACCGCTTGGGCGTGACGTTCATGTTTTAAACGGGTAGCTCGTGCGGCCGGAGTTTCTGTGGTTACACTGCCCTGCTCCACAACTACGGTTACGGCATGATCAAAATATCGGCTCAGTTGCTCGCTAAAAAGCTGCTGATGGTTATCTAAATATAGGGTCGCGTTGACGGAATCGAGTAAAAAATGCAACTTGTCGCCCTCACGCCCGGTAAACACACAGTTAGACACCGTACTTTGCAAGATTCCCGTCACGCCCAAATGCGGATAAATATCCAACCAAGTACGTTCGTTTAAATCACTTAACTCGTAACGAGGCTCAGACCGGGTTTGCTCGGTGGTGCTCTCTTGAACAGCCTGAGTTACCGGTTGTTCAAGGCCTTCCCGCTCAGCAGGCCGAGATTGTGGTAAAGAACGGGTTGGCTCAACCTGTTCGATCAGCGCCTTAGTCGATGTGGCACCAATAGGAGGAGTGGGTTCCGGCTCAGGATCATCACCAAACAACGATTGCGTGCGATCGTCCTGCATAACAGGCTCATCGTCATCGGAATCAACTTCATCGTCGTATTGATTGACTTGATGGCGTGGTTGATAGACGTCTTGCTTCGGCTCTGCGTTTTGTCTAGAAGAAGCATCTGGACTAGAAGCAGGCGAATAACCTTGAGCGTCGTATTCATCGGCGTACATTTGCGCGGCGTAATCGTCGTATTCTGACGGCATATTTGCGGCTTGAGCAACAGGTCGAACATCTCTAGAGATGGGCTCGCTGGCATTTATATGGCCAGATGGGCGCTCAACTTGCGATTTGACAGCTTCTGAAGAAATAACGGAAGGCTGCCCAGAACCCTTATTGTCCAAGACATCGCCATCGGCACCGATATCAACAAGGTTTTCTTGAGATGTCTCGATATCGGGCGTTTGTTGAGCAATCGCCAGAGATCGCTCGTTGTTTTTTGCTTGCGAATCTAGGTTACTGACTTCCGCCGCAATGGCTTCATTTGTGGCCGCCGCAGGCTCAACTGCTGGTTCTGATTGGGCAATCTGGTGCGTATTGGTATGAGTTTCAGCGGAGCCTAATGGTTGATTGGAATGTGGTTGATCAGAGTTTTTTTTTGCCTCGTCTTGAACATTTGACTCAGGTAAACGACTCGAATCGGCTGCGATTATTGGAGACGCTTTAGGCGCTTCTGGCAGTTTGATTTCAACACTGGGCTTAGGCATCGCTTTTTCGGGCGGAGCAATCACACCTTGTGGCTTAAACGCCAACATGCGCAGCAGCGTCATCTCAAGACCACTGCGTAAATCTGGGTTTAACGGCAGATCACGTCTGCCGTGCAAAGCCATTTGATAAAACAGCTGAACATCTTCACTGGTAATTTGGCTGGCCAGCGACACAATCTGTTCGCGGTCACCCAAACTGTTATCCAACGCTTGAGGTGCAACCTGCGCAAGCGCAATTCGGTGCAACACCGAAATCAGTTCTGCCAAAGCGCCCGGATAATCCGGCGATTGCTCAGCCATTTGCGCAACAGCGTTAAGCACTTTATGACTGTCGAATTCGGCCAAACCAACCAATATTTCGTACACGAACGCTCGGTCGATCGTGCCCAACATCGAGCTAACTTCGGCTTCGCTCACAGAGCCATTACCAAAAGCGATGGCCTGATCGGTCAGGCTCAACGCATCACGCATACTACCATCGGCGGCGCGGGCGAGTTGCCATAGCGCGCTGTCTTCAAAGCGAATGGATTCGTGCTCAAGCACATTAGACAAATGGCCAACTATTCGCTCTTGGCTCATGTTCTTTAGATGGAACTGCAAGCAGCGCGATAGAATAGTTACTGGAAGTTTTTGCGGATCGGTTGTGGCCAACAAGAATTTTACGTGCGGCGGCGGTTCTTCTAGGGTTTTTAACAAGGCGTTAAAACTGTGACCGGAGAGCATGTGCACTTCGTCGATTAAGTACACCTTATAACGACCGCGAGTTGGCGCGTACTGCACGTTATCGAGCAGTTCGCGAGTGTCTTCGACTTTGGTTCTGGACGCCGCATCGACCTCTATCAAATCGACGAAACGACCTTCGGCGATTTCACGACAGGCACCACACTGACCACAAGGGTTTGAACTAACACCAGACTCACAATTAAGACATTTGGCCAAAATACGCGCAATGGTGGTTTTGCCCACACCACGAGTACCGGTAAACAAATAGGCATGATGCAAACGATTGTGGTCCAGAGCATTGATGAGCGCGCGTAACACATGCTCCTGCCCTACCATCTCATGGAAATTTCGAGGTCGCCACTTTCGCGCTAAAACTTGATAGCTCATTCTATATTACTTAGCCAAACTCCGTACATTGACCGGAAATTATCAATTAATGAGACCGCAAAGACCAGCACTGTATGCAAACACAGGCACGAACGAGCAAATGGTCACACATTGATACCCAAAGGAGATCAATACTAGCACATTGAGCACACGCTCGTTGGAGGGAAATTCTTGGAAAAATAGCGACAAAACAAGAAAATAAGAAAAACACCGCAAGAACAAAAAACAACCACCCTCAAAAGCAAGGTGTTTTAGAAGCAATTTGTTTTAGAGACAAGGTTTTTTAGAGGCGAGGAGTTTTAAAAACAAGAAAGCGCCGTAAGTTAAACGCCTTCGAGCCAAATACATTTAAAGGAAACTCTTATTAATCTGGAGTTTCCAGTGATACAGGGATGCAGAGATGCAGAGATGCATCACCAACTTTAACAACGGTAAGCGATTGAAATTGTGAAGAAATTGAAAATTGCATTGTCGATTTCTACCCTCTGATTAAATCATAGAGGAATTAATCCGAGATTCCTAAAGCTTATTGGCACCGTCAAATAGCGATGGTGATAAAGAATCAAATTCAATTTCGTCAATACAACCCGTATTTACAACCGTGGCATTACCGGTTTCGCGTGTAAGTTTGGTAAAACAATTAATACCACAGGTTTTGCAAAAATAATGTTTTGAAAAATCCCGCGAACCGTAAACACCTAAATTTGACTCACCTGACGTTAATGTAAACTTGTCTTCATCCACTCGAATTAACGTTGCCGATCTGCGTTTGCAATAACTGCAATTGCAATAAAAAGAATCGAGCGAATCTAGCTCAACAGTGAACTGAACGGCGCCACAATGGCACTTACCTTGATAAGTCTCGGTCATTTTTCCTCCATGTTTTTATTTGTTTTTCGCTTAATTTGTTTTTTTGCTTAAATCGATTCAAAAACACTTAAACAACAGCGTACTGACTATAGGAAACTCTGACTAACTTAGAACTTCTATCGACATAAGGATGTGCTGCTTACTTCAAGAGCAGTATACGATTGAGATCGTCAGTTTCTGTTCTCTGATTAAATACCAGATACGTAAATCAGAAATTCCTACAAGCATCTAGCTTTCGAACCAGTTTTTAAATTCGATCTCGTTTTTTAACGTCAAAGTAGTTTTTGAAGTTAAAGTAATTTTTGAATTTAAAGTAGTTTTTAAACTCAGCAACAACGAGTTTATACATTCACAACCAACCACTAACTTTGCTCTGTATATTGAATAATATTGCTGCCAAGATCGGTTAAATCATCAAGAGTTAACGTTGGCGATTTCGACCAAAAATCAAATACTTGTTGCGCAGAGCGTTTAACCCAAACCGAATTCAGGCCGTAATTAAGCGCACCTAAAACATCAAAATTATTACTGGATATCAACCATGTTTGTTTTGCTTGAGAATTTGATTGATCTAAAAAATACTGGTAAACCTTTGGGTTGGGTTTAAAGGTTTTTAAAGGATCAACGCTTACAACACCATCAAAATGCTGACTGATTTTAGCTTGTTCCAATAATTGATTTACAGAATCGTATAAACCGTTTGAAAACGCATAAAGGTTAAAACGCTCTTTGTCGATATTGTCTAAGCCCGCAATAACGTCGTCAAAAGCCGGTAATATTTTGTACTGATTTAACAAGGTTTGTTTTTGTGAGGCACTTAAATTCGTTTGCAAAAATGCATCGGCATAGTCTAATGCCTGTGCTGTACATAAGCCAAAATGTTCGTAAGCATCCATTAAACCTTTACGAAAGCTGTATTCCAACTGCTTTTCACGCCACAAGTTGGAGAACACATTTGCCTTCTCGCCAATCATAGATTCTAACAACACCAAAACACCGTGTGTATTAATCAAGGTTCCGTAAACATCAAACGCTAAGGTGATTTTTTCAGTCTTCTTCACACGCACTCCCATTATTGTATTTTTATATCAATAAAAGCTCACTGAAAACGTTAAGAGCCTCTGATTAACTCGCCATGTTTTAATCAGAGGGCAGAAATCAACGATGCGATATCCAATTTATTAAAATTTTCAATCACTTACCGCTCTTGGAATTGACGACACATTCTTGTACCACTGGAAACTCTGGGTTAATCAGAGCTTGTCTTATACGTTTAATTAAAATCTCGAAACGATGCTTTTATTGGTGTTTTAAAGTCTTTCAAAATTTGACAGTGAGTTGAAATTAAAAAAATTAAACACTTGGAGTTAGTTTCTTGTTATCTGTCAAACACATTAACCAAATGCTTCTAGAATGCACTGATTAAATCATGAGAGGGTGGATTACATACCCTCTTAGGTATTTAAACACTGATAAATGTTTTGTGCACGCGCTGGCCCCGGTAAATGCCCCATCATGCTGCCGGGTAAGCCACTTAAATATTCGAACATCCACTGAACTTGTTGAGCATTATTAACCAAGCCAATGTTTCTTAAATTTCGAACCGCAAAACAATCGGCGTTAATTTCGCTATTTAGGTGTGGCGGCAACGCATGATGCGCACACTCATGAGCAAACCAAAACTGCACAATTAAGTCTGGCAATGGATCGGTCACGTTAGGATTAATGTAAATATAAGGTTGGCCGTTGTAGGTTCTTGCGGCCATACCCGGGTTACCAATACCCGGCGTGGCGTAATTAGCAACAAAAGGCACCAACTCGCCGGCAAAAGACGTACACGGCATAGACGCACCGCGCACACTTGGGTTTGTGGTGGTAAAACCGTGCGGAGGACCGGCGTAGTTTGGCTGACTGACTAAAAAAAGAAACAGAAAAACAAACAAGAGTTGCAGCTTTTTTATGAGTAACATCGCTTAGAACCTCTATTGAATTTTTACAACAGTGTCAAAAAGCAACTACCATACTTTGGTAAATTTAAAGCAATCGGTAAATTTAAAACAGTCGGTACACTTAAAACAGTCGATAAATTTAAAAGCTATCGAAACCTCGGATTAACTTATCCATAAATTAATCCGAGTTTCCTTTAATTTCCTTCGTAAGCTTTCTTAAGCTCTTGACGAATAATTTCACAGGCCTGTTCAATAACCGCCGCTGGCTGACAGTAGCTGAGTCGAATACATTGATGCTTGTGCGGCCAATCTTCTTCAACGCCTAAGAAAAAGTGATGGCCCGACAGGACCAAGACACCGCGATCTTTTAGCCGTTGATACAATTCTTGGCTAGAAATGGGTAAATCTTGGCACCACAACCAAAGGAAAAACGCTCCCTCTGGAATATGTATGTGCACCGGGAAATCTGCGCAGGCACTTTTTACTAGACCTAAAGCTGAGTCACAGGCAGAACGATAAAACGGCTGAATAATGTGATGGCAAAGATGATGAATTTTATCGGTTTCAAACCAAGTTTGAGCAAGTGCAGGCCCCAAGCTTGAAGGCGCTAAATTAATAGACGTATTGGCAATGGCAAACGCCTGAATCACTTCGGGGTTAGCAATAACGATTCCGGTTCGCGCACCGGGTAATCCTAATTTTGACAGGCTCAACACTAGTATTGTGTTGTCGGTAAAACTGATTTTCGCGTCGTTAAATAAAATTCCCGGAAAAGGCAATCCGTAAGCACCATCAATAATTAATGGCACGTCATACTGTTTTGCCAATTTCGTAAGAAATTCAATTTGTTCATCAGCAATAACATTGCTGCTTGGATTATTGGGACGAGAAACACACAGAGCGCCCACCGTATTGGTGCTGTCTTCAAGACAGCTCGTAATATGCTGCTCGATGACGGGTTCATCTAACTGATATTTAAATAAATTTCCGGGTAGATGTTCGATCACCGGCTTACAGGAGCGGAAAAAATCTTCGCTAAGTCCGGCACCACTGTAACCAATGTATTCTGGTGTAAGTGGTAACAAAATATGCTTTTTTTGCTGGTTAGCAAATTCACCCGCAAACATATTAAACAATACGAAAAACGCTGCCTGACTACCATTGGTAATGGCAATGTTTTTTTCAGAAATCGATAGATCGCAATGTTTATTAAGATATGCCGCTAAGGCTTTTAAAAAGCTGGGATCACCTTGCGGCGATTGATAGTTGGAACACAAACGCCCGACACCGCCGGTTTTTTTTACCAAGGTTTCAAGAGCTTGTTGGATTTCTTGTTCAATTTCTGGAATCTGTGCGGGATTACCGCCACCAAGAAATAACATTTCTGGATTTGTGGTTAGGGCCTTGCCTAAGTCATCCATCAGATTATAGGTGCCGGATTCGGCACAAAAACGTTCGCCAAATTGAGATAATTTCATGGTCGTAAAAATTAATTAACTGTCTTATAGAAGCTTTTAGACAGGCTTTACGCGCTGCCTTAGATTATTTGAGGGCATCAAAACACACTCTGACCTTAAAGACAAAGTTTAGTAGAAATGGTTTGAAGAATAGGAAACTCCGAAATACCTAGACTTTCTAGCGACACAAGGATGCATCGCCAATTTCAAGAGCGGTAAGTGATTGAAATTTTGGAGAAATTGGAAATCGCCTTGCCAGTTTCTATCTTTGATTAAATCTTGGACGCGTTAATCAAAGGTTCTTATAAATATTCCATTAATTAAAATAATCCGTTCATCAGAAACATCTAAAGTGAGCACTAACGAGCAAACAAAGTCGCTAATTATTAATCTACTGGGCCAATAACCGCTCTAGGCTATCGATAAGTGGCTCGTAAAATTCACTCGGAAAAAGTAATACCAAATCACAATTGAATCGATGGTTTTCAAGATGATAATTAATTTCGACCGAAATAATTTCAGACCAATTGTGAATTTCATTAAACGCAAAGGTTTTGATATATGTGTTTCTTTCAACCACATAAACCGACGACGTGCTCAGCCCGAGTTTTACAAGATCGGCAAAGCGCTCCAAACACACATCCGTAATAGCATGACCAAAGCGGACTAATTCTTCATCGGTATTATCGGCACCTTCAGCAACCACATCTTCAACGCTTTGCTCGGTAACTGCGACTAGCGCATAGCATTCGGTATCATCAAGATAAAACGATTGCGCGAGCACCGTCATAGTTTCGGCATCGTTTAATTCCGATAATGAACGTGTTAGCTGAGTGCTGTCGATGACACGAATTTTAGGGATGGATAATTCAACAAAAGTATCGGTAAAAGCGGCGAGTGTTTCCCCGGCCGCCCCCATGGAAATATTACTGATTTCCTGAAGTGCATCGCGCAAATCTTCTTGCAGTTGAATATTCATTAATCAAGCACCTTAGAGTAAACCGTAGCGATGAAGTACTTCTTCTAGGATTTCTTTGTTGATGGGTTTTTTAATGAACTCCAACGCACCAAGCATTAGTACGCGCTCGCGAGCATCGGGCTGAATATCGCCCGATATAACAATCACTACACATTTAAGGTCTTCTTGCTTAATTAACTCTAATACTTCGTAGCCGTCCATTTCAGGCATGGTTAGATCAAGAAAGACCATTTCACCGTGGCCATCACGGATTGCAGCAATGCCCTCTACACCGTTGGTCGCGTAGGTAATGGTTACATCCCAAGAGTCTGGCAATGAGCGCGTAACTTGCTTTCGAGCCATACTGGAGTCATCACAGATTAATAGCGGTATCGTCATAGGTAATTCGAACGTTAGTTTCTCACCGAGCCCAATTAATGCCTTCCAGTACCCAGTATAGACACACAATTCCAAGATGCTCGAATCTTAGGGAAACATCTCCGCAAAAAACCTTTACCTATGAACGTGAAGACTCAATTTTGCAAGGATTTGGCACAGCCCTTAAACACTAAAAGGCCTAGAAATTATAAAGAAAACCCAGATTGACGGAGTTTTTTTACAGCCTAAAGATGTATCGCCAATTTTAAGAACGATAAGTGCTTGAAATTATGACGAAATTGGAAGAGCTATTTTCGCTTTTTGACGTCAACCGCTAAGTTTCATAAACAACTGGGCTTTATAAACAACTGGATCTCATCAACAATTAGGCCTCATCTTTTTGAGGAACAAACTGGTGTTGATCAGCTGGTGTATGAGTCGAATCTAAACTCTCATCAACTTCTATGCCGTCTGGTTGACCACGGAACAATTCCGCCAAAGACACCTTTAACAAGGATTCTACGTATTGGTCACCCTGTCTAAGCCTTTCAAAGTAAGACTTAGCCCAAGGCCAATTGCGCACACCCGACGATAGACCAGCTGGTGCGAGATGGTAATCACCCACAACGTTGTATAAAGATTCCAAAGAGTAGTGTTCTAGGTTTCGTGACACAATGTAGCCGTCACCTTGGGTCTCGGCGATGACTCGCGCCGACAGTAAAGACCGACGGATTCGATACCACTGCTCGGGAAAGATACCCAATCGCACGATGTGCTTCTCTTTAATGGACATGCCATGATCTTGAGCTTTGTGCAGCTTGTGCAAGATGAAAACCGCTGCCACAAAATCCGAATAACCGCGGCTGTTAATGTCGGCGCGCACGTGGCTCAAACTTCGAACTAAGACCGCGCCCGAAAGTACAATCACCCACAGCACATACACCCACAATAAAAACAGCGGCACAATGGCAAAGGCGCCGTAAATTAATTGGTAACTGGTTTTCGCCACTAAAGCACCAAAAACATCTTTAGCAATTTCAAAGCAGAACGCCGTAGTAACACCACCAATAATCGCGTCCCGCGCGGTAACTCGGCAATTGGGCACCGCGGCATAAAACAGCGTGAACACGCCCGTGCTTAATAACCATGGCAAATATTGCAAAATAATGGGTAAAACACCGATGGGATCATACTCGTCGACCAACAATTTTTTCGAGATTAAATATGTGCTCATCGCCAAACCAGCACCCATTAATAACGGCCCTAAACTCAACACGGCCCAATACAAGAGAAAACTCGCAACACCCGAGCGGCTGCGCGTAACGCCCCATATATTGTTAAAAGTACGCTCAATGTTTTTAAGCATTAGATAGGCGGTAACAATCAAGATAGTGACGCCGGGCAAGGTTAGGCCACGCGCTTTTTCGGTAAAGTCATTGAGATATTCTTGCAGTGCCAAGCCAGACGACGGCACTAAATTTTGAAAAATAAACGCTTGAATTTGATCTTCCATACCCTGTAGCGATGGAATAATCGACAACATCGCATACACCACGGTGAGCATCGGCACCAAAGAAAAGAGCGATACATAGGTCAGTGCCGCGGCACTTCGCTGGCAATTTTTAGAGATAAATTGAGAATAAACCTCTAAAGCCAGCAAATACAGATAGCGACCATTTCTCTTAAACCAATTTACACATTTTTCTCGGCTGAACGACGGCGTTTTCACAACAACAAGCTCTCTAGCGGTGAATCTCAATCAACAGTGTTTTATGAGAGGAGATGGTAATTATTCACGAATTTCTATAGGAAACTCTGATTAACCTAGAGTTTCTCGCGACACAAGGATGTGTCGCCAATTTCAAGAACTGTAAGTGATTGAAATTGTTAAGAAATTGGAAATCACATTTTCAATTTCTGCCCTCTGATTAAATCAAGGATGACTTAATCAGAGGTTCCTATAATAAGAACAAGAAAGGTAAATTTCGATAATATTAAGGAGGCCCTAAAATTCAGAATTCCCAGTTACACAAGAAGATATCCCTAATCTCATTAACGATAGTTCATTGGAATAGTGTAAAAATTACAACCCTACTTTAAATTCCTATCCTCGGATTAAATCACGGATGAGTTAATCAGGCGTCCCTTACATTAATCTTTTACACATAAAGTTACCCAGCAGAATATAAGCCAATCCAATATTCGAACGCTGCGAAGCAAATAACTGCGTTTCTTGTAAGACCAATCTAAAATAGTTTTCCACAAAATAAGCTCAATTAATAAACAAATAATACGTCGCTAAAGGAGTGTTTAGTTGGTTAAAGGCCAAGTTTGACAGAAACACCTAAGACATTTATTGAGAACGAGGTAAACTTCAGCACTCATTTTAGATACAAATAATTAATTGCAATAACTTATTAAGCATTTAAAACTTGTTATGAAAATTTATCACAATCCTCGCTGTTCAAAGTCTCGTAATACCTTACAAATCATCGAAGAAGCCGGAATTGAACCGGAAGTGATTTTGTACCTGCAAACTCCGCCCTCCGCCGAAGACATCAAAGACCTACTGACTAAGCTCGGCATGAGCGCTCGGGATTTACTGCGCAAAGGCGAAGACGACTACAAAGCAAACAATTTAAGCGATGAAAGTCTCTCTGAAGACCAACTTATCCAATTTATGGTGCAATATCCCAAGCTGATTGAACGCCCGATTGTTGTTAAAGGTAACAAAGCTGTTTTAGGTCGCCCGCCAGAAAATGTACAAGCTCTGCTGTGATTACAACCGATCATAAATACAGTCATAAATAAAAGCCCAAAGCGAGCATTCAGAATCAGTCATGAAACCCTACGTATTAATTTTGTACTACAGTCGCAATGGTGCGACTGCCGACATGGCGATGGAAATAGCTCAGGGTGTCGATCAGATTCCTGGGATTGAATCCAAAATTCGCACGGTTCCCGAAGTTTCCACCAAAACAGAAGCCTCGGAGCCGTCCATTCCTCGCGCTGGAGCCCGTTATTGTACCCGTGAAGAACTTGCCAACTGTGCCGGATTAGCGCTGGGCAGCCCAACTCGCTACGGCAATATGGCCGCAGCCATGAAGTATTTTTTAGACGGCACCAGTGACCTGTGGATTAATGGCAGCATGATCGATAAACCTGCCAGCGTATTTACTTCTACCGGCAGCATGCATGGTGGCCAAGAATCAACACTCTTGACCATGATGATTCCATTGCTACACCACGGTATGGTCATCGCGGGAATTCCCTACAGCGAACAAGCCTTAACCCACACCGTATCGGGCGGAACTCCCTACGGCGCATCGCACCTCTCTAGTAACGATCAACTCAGTGAAGACGAGATTGCGCTGTGCAGAGCGCAAGGCAAGCGTTTGGCAGAGCTGGCTCTGAAACTCGCCCGTCAACATTAGTTTTAAATCATTTGTCACTGAGGAAGCCATTCATGTCCGAGAAATCCGCTCAATTAGAAAAGCAGTCCAATATTTGGTACCGCTTAACCGTTGTTTTTTTTATCGGCATGTTTGTGCTTTTTGCAGTCGCCCAGCTTGTTTATGGATTTGCATCGATCATCATCATACAAACCCTTCCACTGATCATTTTTATTCCCGGACTCATTCATAAAAAGCACTATAAAACCTACAGCTGGCTGTGTTTTGTGGTGCTTTTGTATTTTACCGCGTATGTAACTGAAGTTGGTTCGCCTTTGATGCGCTGGACCGATATCACCGGATTACTACTGACTATTGGTTTATTTATCAGTGCAATGATGACAAGCCGATACGTTCAAAGATGGCAATACGAACTTGCCTTAGAAGATTATTATGCCCAACAGGGCTCCAAAAATGTCTCTCAGGACACAAACGAGGTTTAATCAAACGGCCTTTGGTATCAAGTTCTTATTTTCAGCAACACGAGGTGCATACACTCATGCGAACCTCAATTTTGGGCCACTCAAGGACGGTTTTTGAATTGTTTTTATCCTTTGCAACGGTATCTGATGTAAACGTGTCAAAACCAGCACCTATTATTTGAATTACAGTACTAAATTTGCGACTCTTAGTAAGTTCGCATATTTCAGCACACAGGAATAAGATTGCATGGCAACGCAAAAAGCGCCTTTTATATTTCGTCTATTTTCCGGACTTTGGAAAACAATTACCTGGTTTAGAGTTGCATTACTCAACGTTATTTTCTTGGCCATTATCGTTGCAATTATCGCCTCTATTACTCAACGAGAGACGTTAAAGATCAACGATAAAACCTTGTTGAGTGTCGCACCAACGGGTGTTTTGGTGGATGAATACACCTACATAGCACCAATAGAACGGCTTACCAGCTCAGACAATTCCCCACCCGAAACTCTGGTTCGTGATCTTGTATCTGCTATTGATATGGCCGCAGACGACTCTCGTATTGACGCCATGGCACTGGAGTTGGATAAGCTCGCCGCGGGTGGAATCAGTAAGCTTGAAGAAATTGGTGCGGCGCTGACCCGATTTAGAGCCACGGGCAAAAAGATTTACGCCTACGGCAGTAACATGAGCCAACACCAATATTATTTGGCGAGCTTCGCCGATGAAATCAGTCTTGATCCGTTTGGCTCTGTGGTACTGACAGGGTTTGCCAGCTATCGCAATTATTTTAAAGACGCTCTCGACAAGCTCAAAGTCTCAATGCACATCTTCCGTGCGGGTCAATATAAAGACGCCATGGAACCGTTTTTAAGAAACGACATGTCAGACGCCTCTCGTGAACACAACCAACAATGGTTAGAGAGCCTTTGGGGCGCTTACACCTCGGAAGTGGAAGCCCTGCGAGAATTGCCCGAAGGCACCATCAACGATTACATCAATAACATGTCGGTCAAGCTTCAGTCTGTCTCTGGAGATTCTGCCCAGCTTGCACTAGATACCGGTCTGGTCGATCAACTAAATCCGCTACACACCTGGCAAAAGACTCTGTCAGAGCAATACGGCGCGCGCAGCGACGGTAGTGTTAAATCATTAGGATTTCGTGAGTACCTTGCCGCAAACCAAAAACTTCTCTTACCGACAGATCCGAAAGTTGCGCTCATTGTTGCGCGCGGAACCATTAAAGACGGTTATCAGAATCCCGGTGAAATCGGCGATAAGAGCTTTCAAGAGTTGATCGATCAAGTGAAAGACGATTCATCCATTAAAGCCCTAGTGCTGCGAATTGACAGCGGCGGTGGCGGCGTTTTTGCCTCTGAGAAGATCCGTCAAAGCCTGTTGCAGGTTCGCGAAAAAGGTTTACCGATTGTCGTTTCAATGGGTAGTGTGGCAGCGTCGGGTGGCTATTGGATTGCGACTCCAGCCGATGAAATTTGGGCAACGCCCACCACCATTACCGGATCAATTGGTGTTTTTGGTGCGTTCTTAACTCTCGAACAGTCCCTTGCTCACCTTGGCATTAATACCGACGGTTTAGGCACTACAGAACTTGCCGGCGCAATTCGCATGGATCGTGAGTTATCACCTGCGGCTGAGTCATTGATCCAGCAAGGCATCAACAATATGTACCAACGCTTTATCACCTTGGTTGCTGAAGCTCGAAATTCAACACCGCAAGCCATTGATGAGATTGCCCAAGGGCGCGTTTGGAGTGGTGACAAAGCGTTAGAATTGGGTTTGGTGGATCAGCTGGGTAACCTTGAAGACGTCATTGCTCGCGCGGCAAAACTAGCAGAGCTCGACAACTATGAAGTTGTAACAATCAAACAACCTACCGATCCCGTTGACCAGTTTGTCGAGAGCCTGACCAGTGCTAAGGTTGTGCAATCGGCGTCACAGCAATTCAAAAGTTATATGATGAGCGACGTCGAAACCACTATCAATCCCGTGCTTTTAGCTCACTTTAACGCGTTGCTTGAGCCATTCAACTTGACCCAAAGTCTTACTGACCCACGTGGAATGTATGTTTTGTGTATGGAGTGCCGTTCTCCACAGTGATAGGAATGAAAGTACCGCCTGATTATTCGGGCGGTACCTAAAACTCCATGACCTGCTTAACGAAAGGAATAGTGATCTTACGCTTTTCTGCCAACGACGCCCGATCCAGCTTATTTAAAATCTCAAACAACTCGGACAATCCCCGACTCGCGCGATGCACAATAAACCACGCCGTTTCTTCGTTTAACGATAAACCAAGTTCGTTAGCATGCAACTGCAGAGCGTGCACTTTTTCGTCGTCGGATAACGGTTTTATTTGGTAGGTAACGCCGTAGCTTAAACGGCTTTTCAAATCGGGTAAGGATACCTTCATGGATTGCAGCGGTTCGTGAGCGGCAATCAATATTCTGTGGCCGGCATCGCGCATGCGATTGTACAAATGAAATACCGCCCTCTCCCATTCGGCGTTTCCAGCAATAACGTCAAAATCATCCAAGCATAAAAACTCGCACTTTTCTGAAATCGCCAGTAAAGACTCGGGAGTATGTTTTTTGTGATCGTGCAATGAGATATATACTGCGCGATTGCCCAACGCTTCGGCTAAATGCTGGCTAGCCTGTAATAGATGAGTCAGACCCACACTTTCGTATCCCCAAAGGAACACAAAATTCTCGATACCGCGACCTTGGACGAACTCAACTAACTGAATAACCGCCTGCTTATTCTCTGAAGATTCGCCCAGATAATAATTCGCAAAGGTCGGCTCGTCATCGAGATTAACCTCAAGCGGAAGCTGCGGGCTGAAGACTGAATCGTGTTGTTTCGACATAGGTATGCAAACGGTCAAAAAACGGTATCAAACTGCACAAAACTCTGACGAGTGCAGAGTATTCACAACAAAGCAAGGTGTTACTAAAAATCCATTAACGTCTATTAACATGGCCAGAATACCTATGAGTTTAGCCGCCATTCCAACGTAACAGCAGTGGCGCAGAAATAGTTGAACTGCCAACGTCGGTATCCAGAGACAAGACTTTTTCTAATTTACGATCGAGTCGCAAGGCGTCTTCGAATACGGACAATTCACCATTAAGGGCCAATACTAAGTCAATATTAAAACCGTCTACCTTCGCCACCTGCACAGATTCCACTACAGCCAAGCCACGCAAGTATTCGAAGGCATGAGCATAATCCGAAAAATCTTTAATACCCGATAAACGCACCGTTAAGCCAACTTCGCTGGACGAGGGTGTTACCGAGTAAATAGACGCGAGGTATCGACCCGTTAAGGCGAGTCCCGCGTCAAGCGCATCGGTTAATTCGTTTGATTGCGAGTCGTAAACATCAAATTGTTGATTGTGTTGAAACCACCAACCGATTAACCAGTTGCCCGAAGACGTTTTGTTGACCCGACCAACAAGCACCGCATCGGGATTGTAGCGATTTACAATACCAACAATAGCTGCCGATTGATCACGCCACAGAGTTTGTGCATCCAGTATTAATTGATCTTCTATATCAAGCAGTGGAGCAACTGCCGCCAAACCACGATTACGAGCAATTTCTGCTACTGCATTGTAAGCATTAACGGTAGGGCTAACATTTTCTTGTCCATCGTTTTGCTCAGCGCTGTTGGGTAGAACCAACCGTATACCAGAAATATCACGCTCCACCAATAACACTAAAATTTGTGGGCGATTACTGGGCCACACAGAAATGGCCGCTGCAGAAAAGACGCGCTCAAGCGCTACTTTCGAAAATCGAACCGACAGTAGCGTTTGGTTATCTGCGCCAGATTGATAGCTGTATTCTTGCAGATAGGTACTGCTGTTAGATAACGCTCTTTCTATGGCCGGGTGAGCGAGAATATCTTCTCGGCCGGTCACCTTTACAATGACCTTGGCGAGTGCGTTACGCGTTGCCTCTACACGTGTTTGGTCTGCACGATTTTCAACCGCGACTTCACTCACGTATAAATCATTTACCACAATTGCCGTTGCCGAATGACTGATACCAAGAAGCATCGACAGCAATATAAACCAGCGTTTTAAGTCTTTCATACAAATCAAGTCATCAAATATGTTTTCGACGGTCACGCATATGAGTAAAACTTCACCTTGAACACGCAATTTGAAGGCTGAAAGACTCGAAATGGCGTTAATCTCTTATTAGGCTTTGAAATAGCCGCGCAACCCTACACTAACAAAGTCTTAAAATGAAGAACCAAAGTCCTTTATGGCACCATAGAGTCTTTGCGTAAGTCTAAAATTCAATAACAATTCGGTTTATCGTCAATAATTTGAGAATTCTCTCGGTTTTTTTCTGCAAACTGGTAGAATGCGCGCCCTGAAATTTTGACCAGGCCCGACTACACACCAGACGCCATCATAAAGGAGTCACCCATGACCGACACCGCAAAACCTTCTCTTAGCTATAAAGACGCCGGAGTAGATATTAATGCCGGCAACGACCTGGTTGAGCGAATTAAGTCCGTTGCCAAAAGTACTCACAGGCCTGAAGTGATGGGCGGTCTCGGTGGTTTTGGCGCTCTGTGTGAAATTCCCGAAGGCTATCGCCAACCGGTTTTGGTTTCTGGCACCGATGGTGTTGGTACCAAATTAAGACTGGCAATGGATTTGGGCATTCATAACACCATTGGTAAAGACCTAGTCGCCATGTGTGTAAACGATTTGATCGTAACCGGCGCAGAACCTTTGTTCTTCTTAGATTATTACGCTACCGGCAAACTGAGTGTTGATATCGCCGCCGAGGTGGTAACCGGAATTGGCGCTGGCTGCTTAGACGCTGGTTGTGCTCTGGTTGGTGGTGAAACCGCTGAAATGCCGGGAATGTACGAAGGCGAAGATTATGACCTTGCCGGATTTTGTGTAGGTGTTGTTGAAAAGTCTGAAATTATCGACGGCAGCAAAGTTGCTCCGGGTGACACATTAATCGCGCTTGCGTCCAGCGGTCCACACTCCAACGGTTATTCTTTGGTTCGTAAGATTATCGAAGTTAGCAAAGCCGATTTGAATCAAGAAATTGCCGGTACCACCCTAGCTAAGGCTCTGATTGAACCAACCCGAATTTACGTAAAACCACTGCTTAAGCTAATCGCAGAAACCCAGGTTAATGCTCTTGCACACATTACCGGTGGCGGTTTATTAGAGAACATTCCTCGTGTATTGCCAGAAAACTGTAAAGCGGTTATCGACGCGGCATCATGGACGCTTCCTGAAGTATTCCAGTGGCTTCAACAAGCGGGCAATGTTGAGCAAACCGAAATGTACCGCACCTTTAACTGCGGCATAGGCATGGTAATCGCGGTACCGTCAGAGACGGCACAAGCGGCCTTAGAGAATTTGACGGCTAGTGGCGAAAACGCATTTGTTATCGGCGCAATTGCCGAGCGAAATGAAGGCGAAGCTGCGGTCGAAATTGCCTAAATCACCATTTTTTCCATTCAAGTTAATTCGCCCATGACTGATACACAGACCATTTCACCGCTTCGTGTCGTTGTTTTAATCTCTGGCAGTGGCAGCAATCTACAAGCATTAATTGATGGCCAAAAAAATGGTTCTCTGCCCATCGAAATCATGGCTGTTATCAGTAATAAAGCGGGTGTAAAAGGCCTTGAAAGAGCCGAGCAGGTATCCATCGCTACGCGGGTGATTAGCCACAAAGACTTTGATTCACGAGAAGCGTTTGATCAAAAACTGTTAACAGAAATTGAAAGCTTCTCGCCGGGTCTCGTGGTGCTCGCAGGCTTTATGAGAATTTTAACCGAAGGTTTTACGCAGCACTTTGTCGGCAGAATGATCAACATTCATCCATCTTTATTGCCTAAATATCAAGGTTTGCACACTCATCAGCGAGCTATTGATGCTAACGATAGCCACGGCGGCGCCAGCGTTCATTTCGTTACCGCTGAACTCGACGGCGGCCCGATTATTATTCAGGCCAAAGTTGCCATCGATGACAATGAAACCAGCGATTCGCTGGCCGCTAAGGTACTAACCGTAGAGCACAAAATTTTGCCACTTACGGTGAAATGGTTTGCGCTGAATAAACTCACAATGGCAGCCAACAACGCAGTACTTTGTGGAGAGTCTTTGCCACCGCAAGGATTCCAATGGCAAGACAATGAAGAAACGAATCGCTTGATTGATGTGCTGGTCAAGGCTTAACCCTGTTTAGACAAACGCAGGGTTACCTAGGAGGTGTTTTTCAAAGCGATAGGAATACCGCTCACCTCAAATCAGGCAAATGCCAAATTTGTTGAGCTTACATCCACACGCCTTATCAACCCTCCTAAAGGCAATGCACTTACAAGCGTTCGACCTTTTCTGCACCACAACGCTCGCAACGCGACACCGTCACCAACCGCCCTTGCTTAACATCAAATTTTTTCTCGGTGACTATTTTCCAACGATGAAAACCGCTGCGACAGAGGGTTTTACCCTTGTGCTTTTCAGACGCTTTGGGTCGTTTAAACGGAAGAACCTCGCCCACAAATGTGCTCCTAAGGCTTGGGTAATATCTCAATCATTTAATTTTAAGAAAGCTGCGCTACGAATACCAAAGGTAATTGCAAAAACGTTAACTCGGTAGACTTGAACTTGTGATGAAATCACAGCTCACACAGCCACGGCTTTCAGCAGACCTGCGCCCGAAGATACATATCGTATTTGCGACGCTTGGTTTATCATTGCCGCCTTATGAACAAACCGGTACGCACAACACTAACCTATGTATCATCAGCACTTTGGCTTAAAAGAAGCGCCTTTTTCGATTGCGCCTAACCCACGCTATCTCTTTATGAGCCGACGCCATAAAGAAGCGCTGGCGCATCTTATCTACGGCGTAAGCCATGGTGGCGGGTTTGTGCTGCTTACGGGAGAAGTTGGCACCGGTAAGACCACCATCAGCCGTTGTCTTTTGCGTCAATTACCGAAGAATACTGACGTTGCTTATATTCTCAATCCTTATCTCAACTCTACTGAGCTTTTAGCCAGTATCTGCGACGAACTCAAAGTCGATGGCGTTAAAGATACCAGCAGTTTGAAAGACCTCTCAGACCAGCTGCACGCGTTTTTACTGAAAAACCACAGCCAAGGCCGAAATACCGTTTTGATCATCGATGAAGCTCAGCACCTTGGTTATCAAGTTATGGAGCAGATTCGATTACTGACCAACCTCGAAACCGACGAAAAAAAGCTCTTGCAGATTATTTTTATCGGCCAGCCAGAACTGAACGAGATTCTCGCCAAGCCTGAATTAAGGCAACTTGCCCAAAGAATTACGGCTCGCTTTCACATAGATCCACTAACCTTGGCAGAAACCAAAGCTTATATTCGCCACCGCATGATGATTGCCGGACTACCAGCAAACCGATCCATTTTTACACCAACCGCGGTGAAGATAATCTTCCAAGCCTGCCAAGGTATTCCACGGTTAATTAACGTAACCTGTGACCGGGCGCTTTTAGGTACTTACACCCACGGGCTTAATCAGGTTGATAAAGAGATTGCGCAGTCGGCAGTAGAAGAAGCGACCGGTAAGAAAAGTGGCTCGGCCCTGAATAACTCACGTTTGGCCATTGCCACAGCCTCTGTTCTTTCGCTTACGGTATTGGTGTTAACTTTTTGGCTGGGGTATCAATATCTGCACTTAGAGCCCAACCCATTGACCGAAGATACCAACACCGGCGAAATTCAGCGAACGCCCGCAATCAATGCTGAAGCCAGTGCAATTCCAACAAGTACATCCCAGCAGGATACTCAAACTGCGTCTACGTCTGCTGAGCCGGATAACCGCCCTGCGCCGCCAGCTCAAATACTCCCAGATATCAAAACGCTCGGTTATCTCAATAAGGCTCAAGCATTGAATGAGCTGCAAAGAAATCTCAATGTATTTGCCGGTGATCTTAATCCCGTCTGTGACCGACTTGGGAACTACGGCGTGCAATGTCGCGATGAAAATGCGACCAGTTGGTTGGAGTTTAAAAGTTACAATCGGCCTTCGGTATTGGAGCTGTTAATTGAACATACGTCATACTATCTAGCAGTCGCCGAATTTAGTGACAACCAACTCATCGTAGTCAGCAATGCTCAACGTTATCCTTTGAGCCCTTTTGAACTTGGTCAGTATTGGACCGGAAAATTTACGCTCCTGTGGCAACCACCTCAAGGTTTTGAAGCACTGGCTAAACTTGGCGACAAATCGAATTACGTTAATTGGATTGCCCAGAGCTTTGCGGTAATTGATCAACGAGCCGAAGCGCTTACTGACTATACTTTCACCAAACCTTTAGAAACCCGCGTGGCGGTGTTCCAAGGCGATAACAACTTAGAGCCCGACGGTATTGTGGGGCTAAGAACCGTACTTAAGATGAATGACTACCTCAATAACGACTTCTCTCTAGACTCGAATTTACAAGGGCGTAATTGATATGTCGTATATTTTGGAAGCTTTGCAAAAATCAGAACAAGAACGCCAACAACAAGCAACGCCGACTATCTCCGCCGTGCATGACGGCGACTTTATAATTCGTCGAAAAAAAATTCACATCGCTTGGTGGTTTGTGATGGTACTAACGATTCTGTTAGTCGTATTACTGGGAATCATTATATTTCGAAAACCCGCTCCTCTAGTGGCTCCTGCATCGCCAACAAACACGACAAACCTTGCATCTTCGGCTCCGACCAATACCTCGGTCACACCAACAAGCAACCAAAATCCGCCACCTAGGGTGGCTGAAAGCAAAGTTCAGGAAGCTCCAAACCAAACTGCTACGCAGAACACGCAAGATAACACCGCTCAACAAACAACCGTTTTAAAAACCGAACCCAGCCGCTCGCAGTCGGCCATTGACCGTCTCTACCAAGCGAGCGCAGACCAACAATCAAACGCAAATCAACAATCCATAGCAATTACTGAGTCACCCCAAAGCAGTTTTCAAGAACTGACTCGACCGAAGGTAACCTCCGTTGATTTGACAAAGCCTCAATCACAAACCAATAAACAAACCGCACCAGCAAAAGCAGCAGTTGCAGCTATAGAAGAAGCGCCCAAAGAGCTTATCCCACTGATCTACGATCTACCCGATGCTGTGCAAAGCGAGATTCCACCCATCAATTACATTGCCCATGTGTATTCAAGTGATGCATCGAAAGGGTTTGTAATTATCAACAACGTTAAGCTGGTACCGGGCAGACAACTGCAAGGTGAGCTGTATCTCGAAAAGGTGTCGCAGGATTTTATTATCATGAATCAGAACGGATACCTGTTTAAGCTACCCGCAATGACCAACTGGAATGGTTTTGGCCGCTGAGCAGTATTCAGAAGACACCAGCACTGATTCACTTAATCTTCGAAGGATTCGACACTAACTTGCCCACCAGAAAGACTTATCAGCTGAGCTTCAAACTCATTGCGCTGGCGAGTGTTTACAAGGCAATCAATTTGAACTCGATTTGTGTAAGAAACCTCTTGAATAACGGCAGCAAACTGGTCAGAAACTCTGCGTACCAGAGCTTCTTCCGAAAAGTTACACAGCAGCTTTAATCGATCTTGCGGCTCTACTTGTTTGGTGGGTAAATCCGAAAGTCCTGCTGCTACCGAATCGCTGTAGGCTCTTTGCAGACCACCGGTACCCAATTTAATACCGCCAAAATAACGAACAACGGCAACGACAACCTCGCCCAAACCACTGTGCTCTAACATCGCCAACATTGGCCGTCCTGCGGTTCCGCTGGGCTCGCCATCGTCACTCATAGAACGAATCGTGGTGTTGGGCGCTCCTGCAACGTACGCCCAACACACATGCCGCGCCTGAGGATGCTGCTCACGAACCGCTTTTATGAAGCTCTCCGCAGAGATTCGATCTTCTGCTCGGCCAACATAGGCAATAAATCGGCTGCGCTTTATCTCAATCTCAGCCGAATGCTCGGTAGATGGTATACAATAGGACGTCATGAACTTTCGATGCTAAAAATCGAGAGGTTAATCCATTTTCAATATAGATTCAGCATTAGTGACCAAAAACGTAACGCCCCTAAAAACACTACCCGAGCGAAAATTCTGCTTAGCGCCCATGATGGAGTATTCGGATCGACATTGCCGATACCTGTGGCGTCTCATCAGCAAGAATGCTTGGGTCTACACTGAAATGGTGGTTAGCGGTGCCATTTTGCATGGCAATCGTCCACGCTTTTTAGATTTTCATCGAAAAGAGCATCCTATTGCTCTACAGATCGGCGGCAGTAATCCGCAAGAACTCGCCGAATGCGCTAAAATCGCCGAACAATGGGGTTACGATGAAGTAAACCTTAATTGCGGCTGCCCCAGCGATCGAGTACAAAACAATCAAATTGGCGCCATATTAATGCGCGATTCGGCACTGGTTGCCGAATGTGTCGCTGCCATGAAAGCAGCCTGCGATATTCCGGTGACGGTAAAACATCGCATTGGTGTTGATGAACTCGACCAGTTTGAACATATGGCTAAGTTTGTCGAGACTGTCGCCGATAGTGGCTGTGAAACCTTCATCGTGCACGCTCGCAAAGCTTGGTTACAAGGCCTTAGCCCTAAAGAGAATCGCGAAGTTCCGCCGCTAAATTACCCAGCCGTTTACGAGCTAAAGCAGTTATTTCCGCAGCTTGAAATCATTCTTAACGGTGGTTTGTGCTCTCTTGAAGACTGCCAAGAATCACTCAAGCACGTTGACGGCGTAATGGTTGGACGAGAAGCCTATTCAAATCCCTTCTTGTTGCGCGAAGTCGACGAAAAACTCTATCAATCGCCAAAACGGCATTTAACCCGCGAAGAAGTATTCGCCTGTTACTTAGATTATTGCCGCGAGGAAGTTGAACAAGGCACAAAAATACACCATCTTAGCAAGCACGTTTTAGGACTCTTTAACGGTTTGCCCGGAGCACGCCAATTCAGACGTTATATCAGCGAAAACGTCCATAAACCTGGCGCCAGTGTAGAAACGCTATGGCAAGCTTTTGGTCTACTAGGCCAGCACGAGCAACAACAAGCTCGCAGCGCAAAGTAAACTCTTATTTAACAATTTATTAGTCAAAACCGCTGTATTTGCGCAAACAGATGCCACAACAGCGGTAACCAATAAGGAACTTACCCAAAGCGATTGGGAACGAAGAGATTATGAATAAACTAGACACTTTAAAATCAGTTACAGATGTAGTCGCTGATACGGGTGATATTGAAGCCATTGCAAAATACAAACCCTTAGACGCAACGACCAATCCATCGTTGTTACTCAAAGCCGCACAATTGCCGCAATACCAATCACTACTCGAAGAGTCAATTCAGTGGGCAAATGAGCAGAGCGAATACGCCGAAGAAACCGCGAATCTGGCCGCTACTAAGCTTGGCGTTGCCATTGGTTGCGAAATTTTAAAGATTATTCCGGGTCGAATCTCCACAGAAGTGGACGCGCGCCTGTCTTTTGATACCAGCAAAACCCTTGCCAAAGCCCGCCAAATTATTGCCCTTTACGAGGAAGCAGGAATCGATAAGAGCCGAGTGCTTATTAAGATTGCCGCCACTTGGGAAGGCATTCGCGCCGCAGAAATTCTCGAAAAAGAGAACATCAACTGTAACCTAACCTTATTGTTCAGCTTCTCACAGGCAGTAGCCTGCGCCGAAGCCGGTGTATTTTTAATCTCGCCATTTGTGGGCCGAATTTTAGATTGGCACAAAGCCAAACAACCCAATCAAGATTTCTCAGGTGCAAATGATCCCGGTGTTCAATCGGTTAGCAAAATCTACGACTACTACAAAACTCATGGCTACAAGACTGTAGTAATGGGTGCAAGCTTCAGAAATATCAGTGAAATCGAAGAGCTGGCAGGTTGTGATCGATTAACTATTAGCCCGCAATTGCTTGCAGAGCTTGAAGCTGATACTGGCGCGCTTGTTACGAAATTGAGTGCATCTTCGGCTAAGAGTAACCTCAAGAAAATGAGTCTCTCAGAAGCAGAATTCCGTTTGCAATTAAACGACGACGCCATGGCCACCGAGAAACTGGCCGAAGGAATTCGTAATTTCATTGCCGACCAAGAAAAACTTGAAACTCTACTGACAGAAAAAGCGTCTAAGCCCGGCATGTAATTTTTAGGAACCTCTGATTAGCTCATTCATGATTTAATCAGAGGGCAAAAATTGAAAATGTGATCAACCACTGATTGGTCGCGCACTAACGGTTACTTATGTTTGATTTACTAAAGAATATTTTTGCGTTCGAACCAGAAACCAACTCGGAATCTACTCGTGAGCATCAATCGCGCTTAGCTGCAGCAGCACTATTAGTTGAAGTTGCCAATATTGATAGCAACTTCAGTGACGTAGAACATCAAACCATGATGAACATTCTTGAAACGCAATTTGACCTGTCATCTACCGAAGTTGAAGAGTTACAGCAACTTGCTCGACAAGAACAAGCGAGTGCGTCTTCGTTATATGAATTCACTTCTCTCGTTAACGAAAACTTTTCCAATGATCAAAAATTCGAGTTGATTATTAATATGTGGGAGGTAGCGTTTGCCGATGGCGAGATTGATAAGTACGAAGAATATATTATTCGCAGGGTTGCTGAACTCATTTATTTGGCTCATAACGATTTTATTCGAGCAAAACAAATTGCGAGAGAAAAGAGATTCAACTGAAGCGTGTGTTTACAACTATTAATTACTTACAACTATTAATTACTTACAACTATTAATTACTTACAAAAAGCGCGGTTAAAAACTACTTCTGCTCTAACGATTTCACCAAGTCGTTAAATTCTTGCCGGTTAACCTCGTTTAAACCCATCAAAATTTTGTGTGCTTCAATTACTTTTTGCTTAGCCACGGCTTCGTTTTTACAGTCTTCTCGCAACTGAACTTGAGATCCAACAGGCAAGTCTATGTTCGAAATTATCTCAAAAATATCTTCAAAACCCATACTTTCGAGCAAACGGTTGATACCAGAATTAGGGGAGATTACCAGCGGCAGTTGGTGAAAGCGCTCTTGAAATAAAATCGAGATTTTTGCCATTAAACCAAGCGTAGTGCTATCAATGGCTTCGGTTTCTCGCAAATCAAAAATAACGGAATGAAAGTTAGTCTTTGCATACATTTGATCAATAAACTGATCAAATGAAATACACAAAGTTAAACGAACATCACCAACCATTTTTATGACATTAGCGCCATCAACATCGGCGACAAATATCTTTCCGGATTGCATGGTTAATGCACACCTCTAGAAATGGTTAAGATTGAAATGTCATCAGGCACATAATCACCTTTATTAAGCCTCAATGCGCTAACAACAGAATCGATATTACCACGGCTACCAGATACCAAAGATAGTAATTTTTGCTCTTTTTCGATCAACGAATCACCCTGAATCGTCTCTAAAATACCATCGGTAAGCATCACTAAGCTGGAATGGTCAGGAAACTCTGCTGAATAGACCTCCCAGTTGGGATTGGTAAAAATACCCAGAGGCTTTCCTTTACCCTCTAAATACCGGGCACCTTTGCGAGTTACAATCATTGGTAGAGGCAAATGACCACCAATTGAGTAACGGAGTTGATTTTCATAAGTATCAATAACACCGATGAAACACGTTAAATGACTTTCGAACCTACCATGTTTGAGACTAGCATTGATTTCTTTCAATAACCAATTACAGCCTTCTTCAAAAGACTCTGGACTGGTGAAAAAACTATTCTCACGCACAGAACGCATAACCTGATACTTCAACCAAATTGTCACGAATGCAGACGATGCACCGTGCCCTGCCACGTCGGTTAAATAAAATGCTAAATACCGATCACCAAAATAGGCATAATCTAAAAAGTCGCCGCTCAGATAAAGCGAAGGAAAAACTTTGTAGTTGGCAACATAACCATTACGAATGAAAGGTCTTACCGGCAGCAATCGCTGCTGAACAATACGACCGGCACGTTGGTCTTTTTCAAGTGTTCGCAGGTTGTTTTCGAGTTCTTGATTGGCCTGCTCTAAACGTTTGCGATAGCGGCGGTTTTCAATCAATAGATCTTGGCGTTCCAATATTTTATCAATGGAGTGCACCAAAACTTCCATATCTGCGATTGGCTTAGTTAAAAAATCGCTAGCGCCTGCTCGCAACGCCTCAACCGCATCGATGAGAATTCCCGAACCTGAAATAATAATAACGCCCATTTCAGGATCAATTTCACGGACGCGCTCTAAGATATTAAAATCTTCAGCGCCACTAAGACGAATATCGGACAACACAAGGTCAGGTTGATGATCTTGCAAATTCTCCAACGCCGCCTTGCCATCATCGTATTCGATGACTTCAAAGCCACTATCTTCCAGATAAGCGCTCATGCTCTGTCGCACAAGCCGGTCATCATCGATTAGCAACAACTTTCGTTTGCCAATGACCATATTGCACCAACCCAGTGGCTCCAAGTTATAAACATTGAGGCCTCTATTTTAAACAATTATTAGAAGTGGAAAACAGGGTTCATTAACGTCATTTTTCAAACAATTCTAAATATGAAACCAGAAATCACTTACTTATTAAATTTAGACACAATTCAAAAATATCAATTCACTGGATTGACTAATTATTGCTGAAACGTCTGAAAACTAAAGTGTCGCAACATAAACAATATCAGCAAACTCAAGTACATAGACTAAACTGGCTGTATAAAACTAAAAACAAGCCAGGAGACATAATGAACTCTTCTATCGCGGCACATCGTGAGAAACGAAACTTCATAAGAATGGAGGTAAACACACCAGCCAGAATTTCCGTTACCAAAGATGATCACCATGAAACGGGGATTTGCAAAAATCTGAGCGGTAACGGCATGCTGCTTGAGTTATCCACCCAATACGACATAGGAGATCAGTTTGTTGTGAAGGTATCTTCCGCTCAAGAAAATGGCCCAAGTTTGGATGCACTGTGTACAGTAGCACGTCTTGAAAACGATGAGGAATCGGAAACGTTTCTCACTGGCGTGGTGATAGACAAGATTTTATAGGAAACCCGAATAAACTCGGGCTCCAGCGCAACAAGGATGTGTCGCCAACATTAAGCGCTGTAGGCGATTGAAATTGTCAAGAAACTAGAAATTGCATTGTCAATTTCGGTCCTCTGATTAAATCAGAGATGCGTTAATCAGAGGTTCCTATTGCGATCAAACAGAACCAAGCAGCCAGTATTGACTGCTTGTAATCAACCGACAAAACACTGCGTTCTTTCGAGGTTTTAACGTAAAAAACTCTTAGACATTGAGTATGGGCAGTGAACTACTCGTCTTGGAATTCAAAATCTTCCAAATCTTCAGCCTCAGATCCAAACTCGTCCTCAACTTTGCCGTCGTTAATTAAATATTCTCGACGTTGTAAATAAGCGTTTCTGAAGAACGCATAGCGGTCACCAGAAACTAGCTCTTCGGCAGATAAAAGCTGCGCGCGCGTGTTTACTGTGCGCAAGATTCCTGCCGCGAGTGCGGCATCATCGTCGTCAATATAAACAACAGGATCAACGTAAAAATCTGCAATCGTACCGACAGAATCACGAACGGTCGACGGCCCCAAAAGTGGTAACACCAAGTAAGGACCTTGACCCACGCCCCAAGCGGCCATGGTTTGACCAAAATCCTCACCTTCTAATTTAGGCAAGCCGATGTTTTTAGCCACGTCGAAAATACCAACAATGCCTACGGTGGAATTAACTAAAAATCGACCGGTGCTGTTACCGGCTTTTTTCCATTTCCACTGAAAGATATTGTTAACGAGATTACGAACTTCAGTCAAATTACTGAACACGTTCGTCACACCATTTTCGACGCGATTAGGTGTTACCGCTCGATAGCCTTTGGCAACGGGCTTCAAGATAAATCGGTCTAAATGATGGTTAAATCCAAACATTACCCTGTTGAAACCTTCGAATGGATCGTAGGGTTCATCAACGGCGAAGGAAGCATTAAAAGTAGTATCTGTCGATTCCTGTTCGGAATTTAAACTGACCTGTGCAGAAGCGAGAGTTGAGGTTAGGCCCAAAAAAATACCAAACACTAAAGGTTTCACATTCATAAAACGTCCAAAAATAATTATTTTTGAGAATTTGCCACGTAAGTTATTCCATAGTCTAACAGCGAAATAAACGTTACAACACTATAGGGGCCTCTGATTAACGCACCCATAATTTAATCGGAAGACAGAAATTGACAATGCGATTTCTAATTTCTTCACAATTTCAATCACTTAGCGCTCTTGCGATTAGCGACACAACCTTGCGTCACAGGAAGCTGTGGGTTAATTGCAGCTTCCCATAACCATACGCAAAATCAGAGAAATGCGACGAACAACCAACACTCACATCTATAAGTCTTATTATTAATAAAACACTTTCTGCGAATTGAAAAATAGAATTGTAAGACCAAGAGGAAGAATTAATTTGACGATTAATCCACAGAATCGGTGGCTTCTTTCAAAAACTCAATTTTGGAACAATGCGTAACAATCGAAGGGATAAGAAATTTAAGTGAACTTAGAGTGAGGCTATGGCGCGGGAAGATCTAATCTCTGATTAGATCTTCGAGGAATTCTTTAGAGATATTTTTTAACCCAAAAAAGCAATCAGAAATACAATCATTTAATTCGCTAATGATTTAGCGCCACAAATGACACCTGCTTGGTGCAACTGATGCAATAACGGCGTACCCATGTTGATAATTGCTTCAACATCGGGAGCTTGAAGTTCTTGAGCAATGGCTTCTAGAACGGCTCTTCCAGTCAACATTTCCTCACTTTGCAGAAGCTGAACCAATCGATTGGTCACCGCATTGGACTCCATGAACTTTACTCGGTCATCACGATTGCGATACACCAATAAGAACGTTGGTTGTTCAGGAGTTTCTGTCGGTTGAAAGTGTTCCCCAATACGATGCACCGGATATTGGTATGACAAGCACCAAACTAAGGGGCTAACAACGAGCTTATCGTTTAATAAATCACCGCTTAATTGCTCGGTTGGAAATTCTTCCGTCGAAATATCCAACGCCAATTCCACCCATTCGTAATGAGCTAATTCCAACATAAACGGAGGATCGTTTTCTTGAAAAACACGATCTTCCTGAAGATATTTTAAGAATTCTTGGCTGATTTCCAAAAAATACGGCGTATGACTTTGGTGGGTCTGAATAAAATCCCGAACCATTGCATGCCAAGCTTCATCGTCAAAAATGGATCGTAAAATTGGAAATCCACCACTGATAAAGCCTTCAATATTTTTGTAGATAAGGTCTCGATAAACCTGCAAGCGGCGGTCATCTACTCCTTGAGGAGGAGCGACATGGTCAGGATCACGAAGATGACTGGCTAATTGGTATTGTGTTTCCTGAAATGAATACATCGCTGGCTGCTCAAAGAATCTAACTTATAAGTGATCAGATAAATACGGTTATTAAACGTGCACTTGTGCGGAGGTTGTTCTCTTTGTGCGAGCGTTTGCTTGAAGTTTTTTAATGATTTCAAGCTCGACTAACAGCTCAGCCGCCGGAGGAATATTGAAGTCACGCTCTAACAGCGTTGGTTTAACACCAAAGATTTCATAAGCCTTGGCCAGCAAATCCCAAACAGGATCAATAACCTGTGCGCCGTGGGTATCCACTTTTAAGTCTTCGGCTTCGTTATAGTGACCGGCAACATGGATGTATAAGGTTCTGTCACCGGGCATAGCGCGCAAGAACTCTTCGGCATCATAACCGTGGTTAATGCTGTTCACGTAAATGTTGTTTACGTCTAACAAAAGATCACAGTCCGCTTCTTCAATGACTGCGTTGATAAAATCGATTTCGCGCATTTCTTGTTGCGGCGCGCAATAATAAGAGACATTCTCCATCGCGATTTTACGACCAAGAAAGTCTTGTACATGGCGAATTCTTTGCGCTGTGTACTTAACGGCTTCTTCGGTAAATGGAATGGGTACTAGATCGTAAAGATGGGAATCGTCACTGCAAAAACTGAGGTGCTCGGTATAGGTCTCGATATTATGTTTTTGCATAAACTTTTTAATATCGGACAACAAGCCTAAATCCAGCGGAGCTGGTGAACCTATCGATAACGATAAGCCATGACACACGAACGGGAACCGTTCGGTGTAAGATCTGAAACGTTTCTCGAAACGTCCTCCCAAACCGATCCAGTTTTCGGGAGCAACTTCCATAAATTGAATATCGGAAGTTGTGGTATCTGCGAGAGAGTCTAGAAGACTCCGTCGCAGACCAAGACCGGCGCCGTTTAGAGGTGAATTGTTGTTCATACTTTTCTCCTTTAATACGGCCCCAGCCGCTAACAAATGCTATTAGATAATGTACGGATACCTTTCGGTATTAGCCGCCACACTTACCTTCTCCACATTTGCCTTCGCCTTTCTCAGCTTTGTCGCCGCCGCATTTGCCTTCACCGCATTTGCCTTCGCCGTCAGCTTTTTCTTCGCCTTTCTCGCCGCCGCATTTGCCTTCACCGCATTTGCCTTCGCCGCACTTACCTTCCATTTCGCCAGCTAGGTTATAGCCTTGAGAAAGTTCGGTAACGGTGAATGGGTTCTCGGCAGCATTTGCCAACGGAGCCAAAGATGCAGTTGCAAGAAAAGCTGCGCCAACTGCTGCCGCCAATGGTAGAGACTTAGACTTCGCCATAGTGTTTCTCCTAGATTATAAAAACTACACTTGTTATTGTTTAAAAAACTTGTCGCCCGGTAGACTCGGCTCAAATTCAGAAGTTTCTGAGCATGAGTGTTAAAAACGATGTTGTTATGATTTAGCAATACTTTTGTTAAATAGTAACTGGAATGGGCCTAAATAAACACTTGATCGGTCATTAAAAAATAGTCATCCAGTCAATTTGAAATCGCATTTAAAATATCTTTGTCGATTTGTTGTGTTTGATAGCCCGCCACAAACAAAAGTTCGTACAAAAAATATCACAATTTCAAAACATGATTGAGTGTTTTTTGATCTAACCACTTAAATTTGAAGCCGTATCATATTGGCTTACCAAACGGTAGGCTGTGATCAAAATCAACCTGTTCAAAATTAACGACTAACATCACAAAATATACGACTAAGCCGTCAAAGAAACATGTCTCTGTTATCACAAATTGGTCACGATTTCCTGCCACAGCTTATCGAGTCGCTTTGAAGAAATAGGCTGTGGCGTTTTTAGAGTTTGCGCAAATAACGAAACTCTTAGCTCTTCAATTTGCCAACGGTAGCTTTCTACCCTCTCGTTACCCTTACACCAGATCGAGCCTTTTTTTGCTAAGAGATCTTTATAACGCTGCCAGTGCTCGTCGATTTCGGCAATAAAACTTTTATCCTTCTGAACGTTTAACACCACCTTCTCAATACGAACCTCAATTGCTTTTAGATAACGCGGAAATTGCTGGAATTGTTCGAATTTGGTTTCGTATAAAAATTGTGGATAAATAAGAGCATCCAATTGATTTTTAATATCATTAGCCGCCCAAGTTAACGCTAAAGCGTTTTTGTTCGATTTTAACGCGTTTTTAATACTGACCATTTGTCCAAGCAAATCAAAAAATATTTTTTCGATTTCAATAGCGCGAGGAATAATGCCATGGCGATGCTGTTCGATACTTTCTTCAAACGCTTCTTGGGAGCGAAGTACGCCATCAGGAAAAATAATCTCACGGATGGCCGCAGCAATTATATCGTCGGTTACGGCTTCTCTGCTTTTTAGCGAAGTAACCACAATACCAATATCTCTGCCCTTCAATAATTCTTTCTTTAAATATTTAACCATTTGATGCTCTTTGAGCATCACCAAGCGAACACTACCGCGCAAACTTAATAAATCGGCTTCGACGGGATTATCGTGCATCTTCAGTGACACAGAATCACCGTCATCGACCAACGCTGGGAATGCAGAAATATTTACACCCGAACGTTTTAATTTTTTAGTTTGCGGTAAATCACCAAACGTCCATTGCGTTAAACCCGTTTGCTCAACCGACTGACCGGCAGTTTGCAGAGTTTTTTGGACGTTTTCACGATACTTTTCTTTTAAATGCTCAAGATCACGGCTTTGCTCAATTAACTTACCACGATCATCTACCACTTTAAAATTCATCTGGTAGTAGTGATCTAGCTGGATAGACTCCCATGCGTCTTTTGGCACGCGAACCTGCGTTAATCGAAATAATTGCTCACTTAAAGCATCAGTGAGTGGCGTATTTCCGGGAATTAAATTTAAAGCAGCTCGATCGGCAAATGACGGTACGGGCACAAAGTTTTTTCGCCACTGTTTTGGTAAGCCTTTAATTAAAGCTGTGCATTTTTCTTTAAGAATTCCGGGCACAAGCCATTGGCAAGAGAATTCTGGAATTTGATGCAACAGGGCCACGGGAATATGTACGCTGACGCCATCATCGACACTGGTAGGATCAAAATGATAGCTGACTTTATACTCGACGCCATTCCACGTCACAGAGCTTGGAAATTGCACTTCGGTAATATCATCTGCCGCGTGCAGCATGAGCTGCTCACGACTTAAATACAATATTTTTGGATTTTCGAGTTCGGCTTTTTTTCGCCAATGCTCAAAAGCTGCTAGATTAACCGCCTCATCGCCTATTCGCTGATCGTAAAAATCAAAAATAACTTGGTCGTCCACCAAGATATCTTTTCGACGAGATTTTGCTTCTAAATCGATAACGTCTTTAATTAACGCGGTATTGTAGCGATAAAACTCACCTGGCCCGGAGCTGGTATTTTTTTTATTTCGCGACGTTTTCGCTTCTAAATAACGACCTTCCACAAGTGCCGAGCGAATAAATACTTCACGAGCTTCTTTTGCGTTAATGCTCGAATAATTAATGCGCTGCTTTTCGATCAGCGTTAAACCCATCAAGGTAACGCGTTCATACGCCATTACTTGCCCGCGACTGGGATTATAATGCGGCTCGAAATAATTGCGTTTTACTAAATGCTCACCGGCTTTGTAAATCCACAGCGGATCAACCTTAGCAACATTATGCGCATAGAGCTTTGCGGTTTCTAACAATTCGCCCGCACACAGCCACTGTGGACGTTTTTTAAATTGCGAAGAACCGGGAAAAATAGAAAACTTGCGATTACGCGTTCCAAGATAATCGTTATTTTCGGTTTTTTGTCCGACATAATCCAACAAACCCACCAATAATGACTGATGAATAACGTCGTAACCAGCTTCTGCGGCATTTTCTGTGAGCTTTAACGGTTTACAAGCCACTCGCAATTGATGATGGATGTCCCGCCACTCACGCATTCGTAAATAAGAAATAAATTCTTTTTTCAGCAGCTTACGCAGTTGATTTTGCGACAGCTCTTGGCGTTGCTGCTCTACGTAATCCCACAGTGAAAGATAGGCCAAAAAGTCGGATTCTTCGTGCCAAAAGCGGCGATGCTTTTCATCAGAGGCTTGTTGTTTATCGGCGGGCCGCTCACGAGGATCTTGCACGGCAAGCGCACTAACAATCACCAAAACTTCTTTTAACGCTTGGTGTTTATCTGCCTCTAAAACCACCGCCCCCAGTCGTGGATCAATAGGTAATGAAGCAATTTTGCGACCTAATTCGGTTACTCGATTTTTATCATCAACGGCTTTTAATTCTCTCAGTAAGTTATATCCGTCGTTAATTAAGCGCCTATCGGGAGAGTCAATAAACGGAAAATGACGAATATCACCCAGTCGCAGCTGCAACATTTGCAAAATGACCGACGCCAAGTTAGTTCTTAAAATCTCTGGATCGGTAAACTCTTGGCGAGCGAGAAAGTCGGATTCTTCGTAAAGACGAACGCAAATACCCGCGCTGATACGACCACAGCGGCCCTTGCGTTGGTTGGCACTGGCTTGAGAAATTGCCTCAATCGGCAAACGTTGAATTTTGGTTCGATAGCTGTAGCGGCTGATACGAGCGTAACCCGGATCAATCACGTAACGAATCCCTGGCACGGTAACCGAGGTTTCTGCAACGTTGGTGGCCAAGACAATGCGTCGGCCACGATGATTACTGAACACACGAGTTTGTTCGGCCAAACTGAGTCGCGCATACAAGGGTAAAACTTCAAGATGGGGAATATCGGCTTTACGCAGGGCCAAAGCAGCTTCGCGAATTTCTCGTTCACCGCTTAAAAACACTAAAAAGTCACCGCCTCGACTGCTGGAACCTTGACTTTTTTCTTCGTGTAATAATTCTTCAACGGCACTGACTATCGCTTGATACTGATCGTCTTCATCGTCGATCATGGGTCGATAACGAACATCGACCGGATAGGTTCTGCCGGACACTTCAATAATGGGCGCGTCGTTAAAGTGCTTTGAAAAGCGCTCCAAATCAATGGTCGCCGACGTGATAATGACTTTTAAATCCGGGCGTTTTGGCAAAATCGATTTTATGTAACCCAACAAGAAATCGATATTTAAACTGCGTTCATGAGCTTCATCGATAATTAACGTATCGTAACGATTTAGGTAACGATCATTTTGAATTTCAGCAAGTAAAATACCGTCGGTCATTAATTTAATGTAGGTTTGATCGGTACTGTTGTCGTTAAATCGAACCTGATAACCCACACCTTGGCCAAGTTCAACATTAAGTTCTTCGGCAATGCGATTGGCCACGGTACTTGCCGCCAAGCGTCTCGGTTGTGTATGACCAATCACACCGTTGATGCCTCGACCTAAGGACAAACATATTTTCGGCAATTGAGTGGTTTTACCCGAACCGGTTTCACCGGCCAAAATAACCACTTGGTGCTTACTGATGGCCTCGGCGATTTCTTCCCGTCGCTCCGAAATCGGTAATTGCTCGGGAAACTCAATATTCGGCAACAGTTGTTTCTTAAGCGCAACCGCAGTACTAGATACTTCATACCCAGATTTCAATTTATCGAACAAACGGTCGACCGGTTTTTGCTCGGCTGAACGAGTTTGAACCTCGTGCCAGAGCTTTTGTAATCCATATTTATCTTTGTTCAATACGCGTTCAAAGTCAGGCGTAAATTCTTGTATTTCGTGTTCAGACATCGATGATTTGTCTACCAATATTGGGTTTTGCTCGATTGATAACCATTGAGTCAACGTTAAATCGTGAAACGGTCAGCCAATACGAGTTGAATGATCTATTAACAGGTGATTATACCGAAAGGAACGTAAATCTCGTGGTATTCGATCTACGAAAATAGGTGAGTATTAGTTTGAGAAAAGACGAACAAGGCAAACCTTGTCTCAGAAAAGGGTAATAATCAGTCAATACGGCCGCATGAAAACGGTAAAACCGATTTGCGATTCATTCTAAGCCTTGCTGGGTTCAACATGTTAACGTTGGTAACTGTTTCAAGAAGATCCTCTGATTAACTCATCTATAATTAACTCACCCCTGATTCAATCAGAGAACAGAAATTGACAATGCGATTTCCAATTTATTGTCAATTTCAATGACTTACCGTTCTTGAAATTGGCGACCTATCCTTTTGCCGCTGGAAACTCTGGGTTAATCAGAGCTTCCTCTAGATATTTTTGAGTCAGAACCCTTATGTTGGAAACGTTTTAGGCTTTCTTATCTTTCTCCTCGTCACCGTCATCGCCAATTAAATCTCCGAGGCTTTCATCGCCAGAGAAGTCATCCAACGTAAACTCTTCGTCGGCATCGGATTCGTCGCCTTCCGCGTCGGCCAGAAGAGCATCTAAGTCGTCCATAGGCGCCTCTGGTAATTCATCAAAGGTTTCACCACTTTCGGCCAAGCCTTCGTCGCTTGAAATATCCATTCCTTGAGCGTCGGTCTCGTCTTCATCATCGCTGCCCGAAATCAGAGCTTCCAAATCCACCTCTTCGTTATCGTCAGAAATATCGGCCATGGCTAAAGCTGCGCTGTCGGTACTAGCGGTATTTTTTGGTGCCTCTTCTTTCTTCTCTTTTTCTTTTGCAGGTTTCTCTTTGGTTTTCTTCGGTTTTTTCTCTTTTGGAGCTTCTTCACCATCGGCCGATTTTTTTCCGAAAATCATGCGATAAGCGATAAATGCCAACGCAAAGACCAAAAGGTTGCCGCCGCCAATGGCCGCGTAAACCCACCAAGGTGTACCACTAGGCTCTGGCTCAGGAGGCACTTCGGCCTCTTGCGTATCGGAAGGTTCTTCGATTTTAGGTTCAGCCATGGGCCCTTCGGCAACCTTGCCGTCGGGATAACTAAATGACATGGCTTTGGGTTCAAAGGTTGAGCGACTACCGTCTTTTTCGACAACATCAATCGACAGTGACAACTCGTAAGTACCTTCTTCTTTTGCTTCGTATTCCAACTGCCAAATATCATTTTTTGCCAGCACCAATGGCGCTATTTTGCTTTGTCGACTAGGACTTTTTATGCGAGCAATTACGTTGGTTTTATCCAAATCCAACGTCTGCAAAAAAGGAGACGCAATTATTTTGAAGAGGTTTGATTGCTCGGATTTTTGTTTGACTGTGATAGAAAAAGCATCGCGAACTGTTACCCGATGTTTAAATTGACGAGTAAAGGTTTTGCCATCAACCAGAATTTTTACGGTGTAATCACCTGCAGTGGCAAATTTTTCTAAAGTGGTTCTATAGATACCATCATTTGGAATGGCGTTGCTCAAACTCTCAACCCAACGGTCGCTTTCGCTGGTGATTTCAACACCAATATTGAGCAACTGTAAGAAATTTTCGTCTGAGATTGTTGAACCTTCTTCCTGTAGCATTAGTTCAACCGAAAGGTTTTGTCCGGTAAAAATATTTGCAGGTAAGGGTTTGACGATCAAATTTAAATCGCTTACCACCGTAATACGGCTGTCTGGAGCAATGCTCGCATCAACAATCCACTCACCCTCAAGAGGTCGTTGAATGGTGATCAAGTCATAGTCTAACGTCGAATGCCAATTGACATCGGCTTCCGAAGTTGCCGACTGCGCACTGTATTTATGTTGGTCAGGGCCAATAATCGTGCTCGGTTGCAGCTTGTCTTGCTTAAAAATCAGCGCGGTAAATTCCTCGACACTGGAATCGACAAAAAAGCTATTGCCATCAATCGGTAACTGTTCGGCGGGAACCGCTTGATCAAAGGCGTTCAAAAATGCTTTCAGCAACTCATCTGCGGTTTTCGCGACCGCGGCTCGACCACCAGTACTCAACGCTATTTTGCTTAGAAGTGTATTATCTGCATTATCCGAAAGAGCAATGGTGTGCACATGAATTCCGGCAGCGGCCAACTTTGGGATTACCTCATCAACAATTCTGCGCCACTCTTTCTCGTTGATTGCTGGATTTTTATCGATATCAACCATGCCATCGGTTAATAAAATGATGCTAGTTTGATAGTCTCCGCCAGCTTCTGCGGCATAGGCGGCTTTATCCAATGCTTCGCCGATGTTGGTATAAAGACCAACAGAGTTGATTTGCTTGGCAAGTGTCTGCGCTTGTTTCGCCCAATTTTCATCCACTGGTTTATGCGGTACAAGCATGTTTACATACTGTCCAAAGGTCCAAACACCAGCCTTGCTGTTTTCTGGAAGTAACTTAACGAGCAGATCAACCGCCGGTTGGCGAAGATTTTGTGGATCGTTAAGTTTCATACTGCCGGAAATATCAACAACCAACCGAACATCCGCCGGCTGCTGTGCCGAAGCAATATTAGTAGTTAATAACACTGCTATCGACAAGCACAGCCATGCCGCTGCTAACCAATGCCGAAGAATATTTGAGTTTATGTGGCTGCTGCTCACGAAAAATCCTAAAATGCGCAAAATTTAATAAGGGCTTTTAAAAAAGTTTAGGAGATTTATCGACCAGTGCAGGAAAATCTTAATTGACCATTACGGTAATGCTAGATCTTCATAAGAAAAGTCTTACATAATGATATGCTAGTTATTTAGAAAGACTCTGTGGCTACTGGAAATTAATCGTCACTCGAAACTAATGACTATTTGAAATTAGCTTCACAAAAAAACACCACAACATTGCCTTTTACAGCGCAATTGTCTCGATCCACTCAAATAAAAACAGACTTAATTTTTGTGAAAAAACACATTTATATTGCATACACCGGCGGAACCATAGGAATGGAGCCGTCTGCACAAGGATACGTTCCAAAAGCTGGTTTTTTGGCAAATACTTTAGCCGCTATGACCGAGCTAACACATGAAGAGATGCCAGACTATACGCTACACGAATATCAGCCACTTATAGATTCTTCCGACATGTCTCCTCGGCACTGGCAAATTATTGCCGAAGATATTCGCCAAAATTACGAAAAATACGACGGTTTTGTTGTTCTTCATGGTACCGACACCATGGCTTTTACGGCTTCAGCACTGTCATTTATGTTCGAGAACCTATCAAAACCTGTCGTTGTTACCGGCTCGCAAATTCCGATTGCACAACTAAGGTCGGACGGTCAAACAAACTTGTTGAATGCGCTGTATATCGCGGCAAACTATCCTATACACGAAGTAGGTTTATTTTTTAATAACAAACTCTTGCGAGGTAATCGCAGCAAAAAAATCCACTCCGATGGTTTAGCGGCGTTCAATTCTCCGAATTTACCTCCGTTACTGGAGGCTGGTATTAAAATAAAACCCATTGAAGGCGTCGTAAAAGACAATATTAATCAAGAGCTATTGGTTGCTGATATTAAATCGCAAGCAATTGGCGTTATTATGTTGTATCCGGGAATACAGGCCGAAGTTATTCGAAATGCGGTATTACAGCCTGTTAAAGCCCTAATACTAATCAGTTACGGCGTTGGTAATGCACCAAACAGCAAAGAATTCATTCAAGCAATTAAACATGCTATCGACAACGGCACAATTGTTGTTAATTGCACCCAATGCTTAAAAGGGGGTGTAGACATGCAAAGTTACGCCACCGGCAATACATTGAAAAATCTCGGTGTTGTCTCTGCAAAAAATATGACTTTTGAGGCAAGCTTGGCAAAATTGCACTATTTGCTGTCGAAAGAGCTATCCTCGAACACCATAAAACAAATGTTCGAGGATAATCTTAGAGGCGAGATGGATTAAGGAAACTCTGATTAACCTAGAGTTTCCAGCGACACAAGGATGTGTCGCCAATTTCAAGAACGGTAAGTGATTGAAATTGTGAAGAAATTGGAAATCGCATTTTCAATTTCTGTCCTCTGATTAAATCAGGGATAAGTTAATCAGAGGTTCCTTAAGTGTTAAACAACAATTTTCATTAATTGAAATCCACATTTAACCCTAGGTCTATTAAATACTCCATTTGACAGGGCTTACCGTCACAAAGCCCTGGATCAAATTTGGTCTCAAATAACAATGCAATAATAAACTCTGTCATAGCTTGATTAGGAGACGAATAAACTTGCACTTGTTCCGCAACACCTTTAGCACTCACAGTGGCAATTGCCACCAAATCTCCCTCACGTAAGTTAAGTTTGTGGTACTTAATTAGTGGTAGATAGATTGATTTCAAGCCTTTATTGGGAAAAGGTGGCGAATCATTTTCACCAAGGTCTTCATAATTAGCTCTTATAATTGCTTGCTCTTCTGGAGCCATTTGCTTGTAACGTTTATCGAAAGGTACCGAACTCGTCGCTAAATTGGTTTTAAAGCGCGAGCCTACCTCAGGTTTACCTTTTAAAGTGTAGACTTTTGCATTCGTAAAAGCAGACAGTACAACAAAAATAACGAAAGTTATAAGCTTTACAGTTCTCATAGTTATAGTTCAGATCCATTAATTATCAGAGATATTTCGTCAGACGCTTCAAATGTGCAAAAAGGTTGCATCGAATCTCATCAAAGAACGAATAGAACCAAAGTCAAAGCATTGCTGATTCAATTACATAAATGCAGCTCCTGTAAACTCTACACAGTAGGAAGTATAAAATGGACTTTAACACTCAGCGACAACCCACAACTTCCAGTGTCTTAATGAGTTATCGAAAAGAACTCGACGGTCTGCGTGGTTTGGCGCTAATACTGGTATTGATGTATCACGCAGGTTTTAGCTGGTTAAGCGGTGGCTTTATTGCCATTGACATCTTTTTCGTGCTAAGCGGGTATCTTATAACCAATATCATTTTGAATGATATTGATTTACAGCGCTTTTCTTTTAAGAATTTCTACGATCGTAGAATGAGAAGAATTGCCCCGGCGTTCTATGCCATTATATTTCTAACGTTCATACCGGCTTGGTTTATTCTTGTTCCTTTAGATATGGAAAGCTTTGCTATCAGTAATCTTTCCGCATCTACTTTTGTTTCTAACTTGTATTCTGGCTAGACGCCAATTATTTTTCGTCCGAGGCAGAATTAAAACCGCTTTTGCACACGTGGAGTTTAGCGGTCGAATTTCAATTTTATTTATTTTTTCCGATTTTAATAATCTTAATTAGAAAACTCCTACCTAAATATCTCACACCAATTATTACTGCTCTTTTTTTGATAAGTTTACTGATTTGCCAATGGGGGGCCATAAACTCACCGACCGCAAACTATTATTTTCTACCAACCAGAATGTGGGAATTTCTCTACGGTACATTAATAGCTCTTGCAATGCTCGATGGCAAATTCCAAGCCTTTAGTAACAAATTATCCAATAACAATGCAGATCTGTTGAGCTTCATTGGATTTTTACTGATTGTTGTACCGCTATTTACTTTTCAAAAACAGTTTCTGTATCCCTCTTTTTACACACTGTTTCCTACCACCGGAAGCGCACTACTCATATTGTTTTGCGACAAATCCAAATTCCTCTTGGCATTTTTTAAATTCAGGCTTCTTGTCGGCTTCGGCTTAATCAGCTACAGCGCTTATCTTATACATCAACCGTTGTACGTTTTTGCCAGACAACTGGGTTACAGTACGCATCAAACAAGTATTGGTATTGCCTTAATTATAACGACTCTATTACTCGCAATATTATCTTGGAAATATATAGAATCACCACTGCGCGACAAAAAGCGAATCGCCAGTAAACCCTTTTATCTCATTATTTTAGCAATGGTCTTCGCCAATCTAGGAACCTCGATTATCGCCCAAAAAACCGATGGCTTAGCCTTTAGATTTCATCTGCCAGAAGTATTAGACAATAAATTTGAGTTGGCTCAACACAAAAATGGCTGGTGTTTTTACAGCGTAGATTCAAACAGACGCTTGCCCGTGGGAATTGAAGGTACTACATGCAATATTGGCCAAATAGACAATCCTAGATACACCGCGCTTCTCTTTGGTGACTCAACCACAGCGAGCTTTGAACCATTCTGGAATCAAATCGGCCAACAATTGAACATAAAGATTAATGTTGTGAGTACCAACTGGTGTTATCCATCACAAAGCGACAATTATTTATGGACCAAAGATACCCCCGCTTATGCGCAGTGTTTATATAATCGCAAATTTTTATCTGAACACTACCAAGAATATGATTTCATTATTTTATCATCGGTGTGGTCAAAGCTAGTTCAAGATAATGTTTACGATGAAAGCGTAGCGCTCATAAAATCTCTCGTTGAAGATAAAAATAAAAAAGTTGTATTAATGGCACAAACGCCAATTCTGGACCGGTTCGCAATTTTAAGAACCATCTATCATCAACGTCCTCTATCTTTTGAAGAGAGAGATGGCCTAGCGATATCTCTCAATACCGAATTGGAAAACTTAGCAAATAACAACGCAAATATTTACTTCATTAATCGCATTCAGATGTTTGGCCCAAACAAACAAGAGCAGTTATTGACAGATGAAGGTTTGCCCTATTCGTTAGACGGAATACATCTTAGTATTTACGGATCGCTAAAAGCAGCGGACATTTTCGCCGCCCAGTCAAACCTGATTTCTTTCACAGAATTTATTGAGAACTCTAATTAGCGCACCTCTGATTAAATCAAAGATCCGTTTCCTCAGGTCTTTACAGTCAATCAACGCTATCAATACACACTCTCAATACACACTCTCAATACACACTTTCAATACACACTTTCAATACACAAGGATTGTTACAAATAATGGTAAAAAGCCAGCACTATGGTAGATAAGTTTCCGATACATGACCCATAAAACTTTAAGTTATTACCAATCCCTAAAAAGGAGCTGGTAATTATAAGAATTGTCTTCACAAACAATTTTTAATTTAACTGGATTTATTGATTGAGAATTTATTGGCTGAGGATTTTTTGTGCACAATAAAATATCCGCCAAAGACATCACCCAAAAAAAACATTCAATTAAAAATTAAGAAAGGTCTCGAACGTTCAAAGCATAAAAATCTGTTCTCATTATCAATAAAATACTACAATCGAGCAGATAAACTATGAATATAAATAACAACTCCAAGAAAACCTCCATAGTTATAGATTCTTTAAGTTTTCTCTGAATTTAATATGACAGAATTGCTTCTAACCACAGTTACTCGGTAATCACCAGATCTAGCTTAATAAGATCCGCGCAAAATATCGATAACCAACACAAACACTCTGTAACAACATAAAAAATTTAAACAAGAAATAAAAATACATCTTTAATTTCTGACATTCTTATAAATACGTGGCGCAAATAAGAAAATAATCAACCATCATGGCGTATTTAAGACATAAAAAAACAGTCTGAAAAAATACAATTATTTGTGAATCTTTGAATTAAATTGATGAATTTGATGCCATTATTTGATTAAAAATCTATTCAAAATCCTCATCATTATCTTTTCTTAAAACAACGCCTTTCAATTACTTAACATTTATTTTTTACCCAAAAATAAATTTGCTCAAATTAAATCTCGTACAAAAAATAGTAAAACCGAGTTTTTATCAATAACGGTAAACACTTTTTAAACCTTATACTTTAAAGACTTCGCAGTTACACTCACATTTTTCCTCGCTTTAAAATAGAAAAAGGCAAGTACTAATTTTTTCATAAAAAGCAACAAGTCTAAAAAACATCTCCAAAGTTAAGATATGTATACCTTGTGTATGTAAAAATTCAAACAATACTTCTTACACTCCCAGTAATAAAAAAAATGGATTATTTGAAGATTAAAATTTAAAAATAATGTCGAATGGATACCAAAAAATGTACATTTTTAGTTTACAAATAATTACATTGGTAATTATTTAATAACGAAAATGCTAGGATTTTTTTCAATTTAATCACCTCGTTAAAAAGCTGAAATTTCCACCAGTCTTTTTTTTAACAAATCACATGATAATATCCAAAGGGTCTAAGCTATTAAGTACTGCTTAGTCATTCACTCATGTGTGTCTCCCTCTGATTGATCTTGCAATTAATTTCGAACGTTCTAATTTTTTAAAATTAAAATATCGATTTATTGCACCAATAAAGCTGGAAATTAAATTAAAAAAATCATCTGTCTAATGGAAAGGACTAAATGTATGATGAAAAAACTATCCGCGATGGTTATCGCATCGACAATTGCGATGGCAGCTACACCTGCATTTGCTGATCAAGAAAATCACGATGTAGGTGGTCAAACAAAATCTCAAGCGCTTGGCTACATTGGTAAATTAAGTAAATCGGCCATTCAATCGGGTCAATTTCACCGCCTAAAAGCCGGTGCGAATTATGGCGATGTTTATTATGGTGTTGGTGATGAGAGCTTATCTGCTCGCATTATCTTCTGGCACAAAGTGGCTTTGGATTCTGTAGCACTTGACCACACGCCAACCGAAGAAGGTGTTTTCCCAGCACTGAGTCAAGGCGGTCCTACTCGTACCAGTCGTGCGTTAGCCATGGTTCAAGTAGCCGTTTTTGATGCGTTAAACGCAATTGATGGCTCCTACAATTCATACGCTGCGAAAAGATTAAAAGCGCCTCGATTTGCTTCTGCTGACGCAGCTGTCACCTACGCAGCATACAGCACCTTAATGCGCTTATACCCAGCTCAAGAAGAACGTTTAAACGCAATTCTAGATGAAGAAGTGACACGCATTCAATCATTCACTCCACGTGTTAGCTTTAAACTAGGTAAGCGCGTTGGTATTGAATCTTACAAAGCGATGCGTGACATTCGTCAAAACGACAAATCGAACCGTACCGAGCCAGATTTTGGTGAAGGTGGCGCTGTAGCAGACGGCAACACCACTCATTTTGGTACACCTGTTAACGGTGGCACGTCACTTATCGGTGAATGGCAATCCGATCCTAACACTGCCGAAGAAGCCTTTGAATTTAACCTTGCTCTTGGCGCTTACTGGGGTGAAGTAACACCTTTCTTCTTAGATTCAGGTGATCAATTCCGTATTCCACCACCACCAACAACCGATTCAGCAGAATATGCAGCCGCTTACGCGGAAGTAGCAGCATTGGGTGGTTCTCCAGACAACCTAAACACGGTTAGCACCAGTTCTGATGACACTCGTTTCATCGGTAACTACTGGGGTTACGATGGTGTACCTTTAATTGGTGTACCACCACGTATTTACAACCAAATTACTGCGCAGTTAGCGAACGCCGAATACGCCGACCAACCCATTGAGCTTGCACGTGTTCTTGCCATGGTAAACATCGGTTTGGCTGATGCGGGTATTTCTGCCTGGGACAGTAAATTCTTCTACAACATGTGGCGTCCTGTTGTGGGTATTCGTGCAGAAGACGATAACCCAGCAACTGAACAAGATGTCACTTGGGACCCAGTTGGTATTTCGGTATTAAACACAACATCTCCGTTGCGTCCAACACCGCCGTTCCCATCTTACCCAAGCGGTCACGCAACTTTCGGTGGTGTAACCTTCGAAATTCTACGTGACATTTTCGGTGATGATCATTCTTTCACTTTCGTTTCTGATGAATATAACGGCGAAGGTTTCGATCCATTCTTCCCAGACGCACCACGCCCATTCGTGCCTGTTCGCTTTGATACTTTAACCGAAGCACAAGAGCAAAATGGTATCAGTCGTATTTACAACGGTGTGCACTGGATCTTCGATAACATCGAAGGACAAAACCAAGGTGTACAAATCGGCCGTTACTTGCTTGACGAAGTTGATGCGTTCAAACCTAAAAAGAAACGCGGTAAAAAATGGTAAGAACCAGATCGTTGTAACACTATGATTCTTTCATCTTAGTTATAATGATACCGACCTTGTCTTTGGCAAGGTCGGTTTATTTTTAAGGAACTTTGATTAACACAAACTTCTGTAGACACAAAATGCGCCGCTAATTATCAATAATGATGAAATATTGAAATCGAGACTAATTTTGAAAGCACGTTTTCAATTTCTCTATTCTGATTAAACCGTTAATTAGAAAGGCGTTAATCAGAGACTTTTATACGTTTTAAACCGCATATTCGACATCAATATGCTATTCAGGGCTTTTGATTATGAAATTTATCAAATTACTTATTTTAGTATTGGTCACCACAGGTTTTACTGCTCATTCAGTAATCGCCGAAGAAGCAAGCAACACTGTTGCGCGCAAGCAAATTGTTGAACTGCTACCACAAGATTTTAAACCAGCATTTACTCGTGAAACCGTCATTAAATTAAATGCCATTGTTCATCGCTCTTTCGATGCCATCAACGAATACGACTCAAACATTCGCGATTTCCGCAAAGCCGTTGAAGAAGGCACAAAATCCGACTCCTCTGAAGAAGTTATGGAAATGACTAAGAAAAAACTGGCTCACCTAGACACACTAATGGCTAAATCAAAATCAGCCCTGGCCGATATGATGGCGGCTAAAACCGAGCTTGAAAACAGTGACGAAGAATACAACAAAGCCATTCTTGCAGGCATGGTTGATTTTGTAGAAGATGTAGAGCGAGAAATTTCTGCTCAAAATATTAAATTACATGCGATGGTTAAAACCACAGAAAGCTGAGTTAACACTCGCACACCATTTAACAAACAAAGTACATAATAGAATTAAATTACTGCAAAAAAGCCTAAAAGCTCTGGTTAATTTTTTAATTTATCAGAGCTTTTTGGGTATCACTTATCGTAAATATTCGTATTAAACATCTATAATAGCCGTTAATTAACTCATTAATAATTTAATTCGACGGCGGAAACTGACAAAAACTGCTATTTTACCTCCGTCCTCTAGAACTCTCTCATCTTTGGGTACGTCAACCAGATAACTTTCATCTATTTCAACCTCCTCAAATAAATCCGATAAAATAGCCAATAATCGTATTCGATTGCACTCCAAAACATTTCTTCTGCCGCCTAAGCAGTTGTTCCAACGAAAAAACAATTTACCACCTAGCTGCCTAAGAGTTAACTGGCTTTTCCTGTGCACACAATCTTTAGAGCAGACTCTATCGCCGCTTTTAGCTATTCCGGTCCAAAATTTTTATATTCAAACTTAATTAAACTTCTTATGAAAACCAACTTTCATTGTTTAACGTTGTATACCGGGATAGAAAAATCACCTTCCATAAATTATTTAATTCGGAAAAAGATATGATGAAAAAAATGGCTCTCACAAGCCTAATATTCAGCGTTAATGCTTTCGCATTTAGCGATGATGTTTGTTATCCTCCAACCTTCGATCAAACCAAATTTTAACAAAGACAAGTACACAGATTATTCAGCAAAGCAGGCCGAACAGTGATTTACCACAGGTATTAACCAGAGAATTTGATCAACACGTAGGCGTAGATATCGCCAAAACGTTAAAAATAGTGAACGTTGTAGAAATATTACAAACCATTGCACAAATATCCTGTGACAATCAATTAAACCCCTACCCTGGAGTGATAGAAAGCTGCAACTAAATAAAATAGAGCTGATGTTATTGAGTAATTAATATCAGATTTTAAACTATTTGTGCCAACCTCTGATTACTTCACACTTAATTTAATAAAACAATTAAACTGCGACTTCCAACACAACCGCAATTCTAATCTCGCCGTTCTTACCATTGGCAACACCGCTAGATCTTCCAGAAGCGCCAAACTCATCGAAACTACTTAGAACTCTTCTTTCAATTAAATTTTGGACGACTTATTTTTAATCACTCTCGGTATTTTAACACTCACTTCATCTCGGTTTATTCAGAACAACCCCACACGGTTAAAATATCAAAAAAAGCAATATTTCACATTTTTGAACATTCAGTTTTGATTAAGCCTGACTGATAGAATATTCAAAATATGATTTTCATTAAAGCGCATTAAATTCACACTAATAAAAAAGTTTATCACTCTAGATTTATCCTATTTATTTAACAACATAGAGATTTAAAGCACCAATCTAATACTTAAGCATTACCACAAAAAAAGTAAAATCAATTAATTCTTTGAACGTTAAATTTTCACGACCATTTAACGTGAGAAACTCAAACAGGATGAGCTTACATTGATCACTATCTGTTTTATTTAATCGACGACGATAACTCGGATGAAAATATAGCTTTTTTAACCCCAAAGATTTTCAAGAGAACTCTAGACTTAGCAACGAACATCAATAAAGCAAAACTTACTTAAAAATTCAAAACAATCTTTTTTTTACAATTAGAGACCTGAATAAATGAAAAAAATCAGTAGCGGATTATCGATATTAACATGTGTATTAATGCTAGCAGGCTGTGTAAATCGTGATTACAAACAATGGAAAGAATCTAGCAGTAACGATACTACCGAATGGCTTACGGATAGCCGGGTAACCCACATTCCTTTTAAAAATATCGACAATAGGATTGTGATCCCCATTACTTTAAATGGGGGTAAAAAATTAGGATTTATATTAGATACAGGGGCAGCAGCTTCTATGTTGCTAGAGTCTCACCAAACCACTGATCTAGATTTAGTCACACAGGGACAGTTAACAATTAACGGTGGCGGGAATGGAGAAGGTTCCAAGGGTAGTTTTATTCACAACGTGGATATTGGCACTGGTGATATAGTGTTAATAAATAAAACGATTCTTAATGCTACGTTAGAAAATATGCCTTTTTTCAAAAGTTTAGATGAAGCTTTTTTGGACGGAATTCTTGGATACGATCTTTTTAATTTCCTTGTAGTAGAAATTAATCATGATCAGTCTCTCATTACTCTTTACGAGACTGATGAGTTTGAAAGCATCTCCCACGATAGATTAAATAATGGATGGGTAAAAATGCCTCTAGAAATATCCGGTGGATTGATTTACATAAAAAGTAAGGTATTGCTAAAAGACCAAAATTTACCATTAGAGCTCAAATTTCTTCTTGATACCGGTTCGAACGGTTCAATAAGCCTTTCGCCTAGCGCGCATGACAAAATTGAACTCCCAGAAGATCAACTCACCATAGAGTCTAGTGGTTTCAATGGTGTTTTCGAAACTAAGCTCGGCTTGGTCTCATATGTTGACATCGGTGGTTTTCAAGTAAAAGAGCTTATAGGTACTTTTACAGATTTTAGTGTCGCTCCAAACAAAAGAAATTCAAGTATTCACGGCGCCATTGGTATGGGATTATTTTCTAAATTTAATGTTCTATTTAATTATCAAGGCGAATACATGTTAATTAAACCTAATAATACATTTGATACACCTATTACAGCTGGTCGGTCTGGGTTAAGAACGCTAATACATAAAGACGGTTACATTGTAAAATCAACAGATGAGAAACTCACTGAAAAACAGCCAAACTTGAGAGCAAGCGATGTTATCCTGTCTTTTAACAATGAACCCGCAACGCCTGAAAATATGGTTAAATTCAGAGAGCTATTATCCTCTCAAGCGGATTCGGTTAATATTTGTTGGATGAAAGAATCAGAACGCTATTGTGCAGATATTGAGTTAATGGATAGGTTGTAAATAGCGCTAAACAGACCATAATTAGCCAAAGGTTGGGGTTTTGCCAGCCCAACCTTAATTGTTACATCAAATATTTTTTCTAATACTTATCTATTGCTATCGGAATCTCTGATTAATTCACTCTTGGTTTAATCAGAGATTCCGATTTCCATTACATTTAAATGAGTGAATTTTGAACATACTGCAAAAAACAAAATCGCAATAGATTAATAATCAATTATCTTTAATTAAAATTTTCACCATTGTAATTTTTTAAAATCACAATAATCTTACCTAAACACCAGACTCAGTAAGTATATTGCAATATTTTTTTAGCTTCTGACAATATTATTCCGATTTCTTTATCGCAGAATCCAGTCGATCTTGACGACCATCTATTAATTCTTGAACATTTCTAGCATCATCAATGAGCGTTGGAATATCGGTAGGAGCAACAGTCGTGGGTGATAAACTTTTATTGCTAATTAAGGTCGCTCCACCACTGTTTGTCGTCGTAGAAGATGTTTCGACATTCCGACTTGGCGCCGGTAATAAATTACGATTAATGGTTGTATCAACGGTGACTAATTCAGCTTCAACACCTTTTGGAGGTTGATCTGAAAATTGCCAATTACCTTGAGCATCACGCCATTTGTAGACAGGCACGCTATCGCGTTCATCATCACTAGAGACGTTAGGCACGAGATCGTTTATTGATGACTCCAATGAACGAGTGTCTGGCATAAAATCACTGATCGACAACCAAGGCGTACCATTTGGACTTTTAAGCACAAAAAGCCCAGCAAAACCTAGCACAAGTAAGCAACAGAAAACTTTAATCATTAAGCTCATAACAGTTAACCAATTATCGCCTTAAAAACACGTACACGCTCATAGTAAAGGAAGCTCTGTTAACCTAGAGAGTCCGCCTGTGTCGCCAATTTCAAGAACTGCAAGTGATTGAAATTAGCAAAAAATTAAAAATCGCGCATTCAACTTCTGATTTCTATTTAATTTGTGCCTTCCATTTATGAGTTCTAATTATATGACTTCGGAGTTAATCAGAGCTTCTAAATAAATAAGTTAGTTATACTGTCATACAACCAAGAAGATTCCAATTGCGACATTATAAATAAGTAGAATAAGCGAGCAAAAATTAGACAAATAAATAAAGCGTTAACTTGCAGATTTTTTCTGCTTCATTAGGTTTATCCCTCATATAAAATTCTCTCAAAAATAAGATTGATCGCTCTTTTTAATACGAATAATTTAAATATTTCGATGTAACAATAACAATGAGTTATCATCTTGTGAATGAGCATCATACGTTGCACTTAAATGAGTAAAAAGAAAGGCGCAATAGCCCCATTTGTGGAGAAATAATTTGACCATCCAGCTACTCAATTTTTTATACCGATTGCGAGAAAGTCTTTGGTTTCTGCCTTCACTAATGAGTCTGACAGCCTTTGGCTTGGCGGTATTAGCGAATTGGTTGGATGAGCTTTATCATCATCAAGCTCATAAACATTGGCCTTCGTGGTTAATTTATCAAGGTGACCTTGAAGGCGCTCGCACCTTATTATCTATCGTAGCAGGATCGATGATTACCGTCGCCGGTGTTAGTTTTTCCATCACCATGGTTGCTTTGTCGCTAGCATCTTCGCAGTTTGGCCCGCGATTGTTAATGAACTTTATGCGAGACACCGGTAATCAGGTGGTCTTGGGTACTTTTGTCTCGACATTTTTGTATTGTTTACTGGCGTTAGGGAATGTTAGTGGCACAGTGGATTATCCGCCTGCTGCATCGGCTTCCATTGGGCTTTTATTAGCAATTATAAGTATCTTTGTATTGATTTATTTTATTCATCACGTCAGCTCCACCATTCGCGCGGAACACGTAGTGCGAGTTGTGGCAATTGATACTATGGCATCTATTAGACGCCTTATCGATGATTCTGGGCAGGAACTAAAAGAGAGTGCACCTGTTCCAGATCAATGGCCGTTATCGGAAACCTTTACCATCGAATCGCATCGCAGTGGTTATCTGCAAGCCATTGATGAGGCTCGAATTGTTCAACAATTAAAACGTTATGATGGCGTGATCAAACTCTGTCACCGCCCCGGTAAATTCATAAATGCCGGTGAGCCTTTGGCTTTTGTTCATGCTAAGCGTTGGAAGATTGGCACAGCGAAAAATTTCGATAAATACTTTGTTATCGGTTTTTGCCGAACCGATGATCAAGATACTGAGTACGGAATTAGTCAACTGGTTGAAGTCGCGGTACGTGCGTTATCGCCGGGTATCAATGATCCACACACAGCTATTTCATGTATCGATTGGCTTGGGAGTGGTTTAAGGCAAATCGCCGATAAACCCTTAATTGGTATTTATCGTTTTGACAGTACAAAAAAAATTCGCCTAATTCGCCAAGAAGTTGATTTCGTCGGCTTGCTAGATGCGGCCTTTAACCAAATAAGACAAAACGGCCGCAATATACCCTCAGTAGCAATTCGCTTATTAGAAGCATTAGATTCTATATACACCGTCGCTAAAGACACCAATCGTCGAGAGCATATAACTCAACAAGCTAGATTAGTAATCGACGGCGCAAAAGGTGACGACTGGCAATCAAAAGACATAAATGATCTTAAAGCACGATACCGGCATTTACTGGAAAACGGAAAGTTGACTGATTAATTTTAATGATTGCAACTGATTAAGCAATCAAACCAATTCCTTTGTACCAACGTTTATTATTTTTTTCTGACTTAGCTTTTAATGCTTTTTTTGAGCCCGCATTTGATGCATATAAAGAAGAGAAATTTTTAACGTGTGTAATCCACTGATCAGGATTAAGACCAAGAGTATGAATAGTTTTGTCGGATGTATCGGAAATAAAACCACGCTTATCGTCACGAATACAGCGCCCGGTAGTTTCGACCAGTTCTAGATAATCAGCAAATGTGATTGGAATGGCATCAGCAATATCAGTGTGCGCACTGCCGTGAAGTGGCTTTAGATGAGATTTTGGTAGAGAATCTAATTGAAGTAATTTTTCTATTTTTTGTTGTTTTTTAACTTTAGATTGAATTCGCTTTTGATTACTCTTTGTTAAATTTAGATTGGTTTTTTGTACTGAGTTATCTGGATTTTTTTCCTGTTTTGAATTTTTATCAACTGTACTTTTAATGCTAACAAAATCAAAAACACGCTGCTGAATCGAAGTAAAATCACTATCAATTAGATCATCGGCAATACCCGCACGAACTGGATTTAAATCAACATAGGCCATACAAGTAAGCAACGCCTGCTCGTCAAGCAAAGCTTGAGATTTAAAGCGCCCTTCCCAAAATCGACCTTTGCAATTGTCTTCTTCATTGGCCATGCGGGCGATGATTTCATTTACGCCGCGCATAAACCAACTGATTGACGTTAATCGTTCGCGCCATTGTTCGATAATTTCTTCAGCTTTTTTTAGCTCTGCCTTAGACATCTCCGCACGAAAAGCAATCCATTTTTGAATCAACTTATCGCCTTTGTACAACTGCAACCAACGCTCGACCACCTCATCCAGACTCCAGTCTCTAGCACGACCTTTATCCACATACAAAACCACGTGGTAATGATTACTCATCACCGCGTAAGAACAAATATCAATGGCATAAACATAGGATAAAAAACGAAGACGGGAGACCAACCACTGTTTGCGGTGATCGAAATTCTCGCCGGTTTCATGGTCATCACCACACAAAAAAGCACGGCGCACACAGCGGACCATGCAGTGATAAAACGGCGTATCTTCGATTGAGACTTATTCGAAGCGAGGTTTAGTCATGGTTTGGGATTATCACAAAGGAGAAAAATAAAGTCAATTTTATGGATGTCCTTTATATCCTACTTTTATTTTTATTTGGTTTTTTATCAGACTTTAAACTAATATTTTTCGAGCCATTCAGCTCCAGCTAAATCTTCTATACTACTACAATGCAAACTAGGATTTTGATTAAAATGTTCTATATAATCAATTTTAGTTAAATATTTTTTCCTCAACTTAGCCCTAAGCATTAACTCGACATATGAAAAATCTACACGTATTTTAATTAATTCATTTCGACTCGGAGAACTTTTTTGCATTAATAAATTACGTAAATTTTCTAATTTTAAGTATATATATACAATTTCTTTCCTGGTTAGAACTGCACAACCACCAAGTTTGTTTAGAAAGCCCCTATGAACAAGCTCTTCCCTTGTTATGATTTTCGTATCCAAATCATTTTCTTGAAAGTCATGCTTCGACTCGATCATTCCAAGAATCTTGTTAATGTAACTATCTGCATTCAAGTAAGCAGTCAAACTCTCCCAATCTTCATATTGGGCTCTATGTATTGATAAATGCACTTTTCGAATGAACAGACATAATCCTAGCATGAAGGAATCATCAGGCTTTTGTAGCTTCATATTATTGCTTCCTAAACTTAGGGTTTTTATCACCTATAGGTAGAGGTATTTCTGTAGGTATTTTAGCCGTTTTTATATTACTTTCACTAACTTTTGTCCGAATGAGAGATGACACAGGTATATCAAACTCTACAAAATATCCGCTACCAAAAGCCCCCGTCTCAGCAGAAGCCGTTTTGGGATTGGTGAATGGAGCAACCTCAACATCAACACCTATTGGTATACCGCGAGCTTCATTTATAGCTTGATCTTGCTTAATGCCTTTTATTCCATCCTTATTTGTATGATGCCGAACTCTGACCACCTCTTCCACATTTGATTCTTGTTTTACATTCTTAAGTGACTTTTTAGCTCCTTTTAGAGACTTAAGCGCAGAACCCATCGCCCCTAGAGGAGCCATATCAATTGCGATATCCCCTACAGTGCATTCGGTGCACATTGCTCCAGGACCTGTTGGATAAGGCCCTCCGGTAAAAGTTAACGAATCTTCTAGATCTTCGCCAATAGGTTTATCCAAAAAATCACCAACCGCACCTAAAATATTTGTGTAAAAACTTGAGGTCGGCCCATCAAGAATGCTGCCTATCGTTTCTAATATTCCCCTATCATCTGGAGCCTCGGTTGGTTGAGCGACATTATCACGGCTATAGGTGCTCCCTAATTGGGACGGTTGGTTCTGGCTAGATGTATTATTATGGCCTTGCTGACTGCTAAATTGCTGAGCACCATTTTTTTGCACCGGCGAACCTGTTTTGGGAACACTTTCTATTGGCTTATCACTGCCATCGAATGAAATCGTTCTACAACCGGCTGTTTCTACGCCTTCAATTCTACTACCGCAATATCCACTAGGATCAGTCCCTGCCAAGGGATTATTCATTATGTACGAATACGGGTTCATGCTTTGGCTATTGCCCGGAGACTGAATCACTGGATCAACGCTCAGGAATCGCCCTAGGTTGTAATCATACACCCGGCCATTCATATGAATAAGCTCGACGTCATCCAAATGCTCGTGGTCGGTAAAGCCACGGGTGGTGTATTGGCTGTCGAGCACGGCGTCTAGTTTGTCACTTAGGTCTCCGTCACGAGGTTTACCGAAGGGATCGAAGCTGTGGGTTTCTACCGCCATGCCAAGGTCGTCGGCCATGGCAACGGTTGAGCCTAGGCGGTCACGATGGGTGAAGACGATTTCTTGTTGTGTATCGCTGGCGGTTTCGGTTTCCGTGAGTACGGCAATATCGTCGATAAAGTAGCGATACTGAGTTTTGCCAGTATCGGTAATTTTCTCGAATAATTTATCGATATAAACCGTGGTTTTAGCACCGTTGGTTTGTTTGTAGCGCGATAAATCTGGCGCATAAAAGAAGCGTAAATCGGCACTACCTTTTATCAACCGCGTTGGGTGGTTGTAGGTGTTGTAATAGGCTGTGATCGCGCCGTTTTCTTTGGTGCGGTTGCCGTTGTTGTCGTAACCGTAGGTTTTTGTGGCGCCACCAATTAACGAAACCTGGCTTACCGCGTTGGGCTTGCTGCCATTGTATTGGTAGTTATTGGCAAAATCGCTTTTGCTTAATAAATTACCCACAGCATCGTAACTGTAATTAATGGTCGGGCCATTGCTGCGATTATTTTGCAACAAACGATGCATGTCGTCGTAGCTAAACGATTCTGTATAGGTAGAACCGGCAAGCTCGGTAGACATTTGCGCCAGGTTACCGAAGTGATCGAAGCTGTCGTAGGTTTGTTTATGAATAACACCGGTAATTTGGCTGAGCATGGCGGCACGTAATTGGCCGGTTGCTTCGTCGTAATTGCGGTCTTGGGTTAATACACCTGCGGCGAGATCGGCCTGCAACCAATTACCAAAGGCATCTTGGGTATTAATTTTTCGGTAAATGTAACCGCTTGATGCGTTTTGGGTGGTGGTTAAATAGCCAGTGTTGGAATATCCGTATTGCACGGTTAAACCACCGGGATAACGCATGCCTTTAGGGCGACCGTAGTTTGCATCGTAATACGAATTAACGGTGTAGGTTTCGCCATCAATTTGCGTATTAACGCTAATTGGGCGCGATAATGAATCGTAATAATAGCTGCGCTCGAAAGCACCATTACTTAACCGCTCGGCATTCATTAAACCAATGCCGTGGTTAGCGTTATCGTATTCCCAAGTAGATTCCAGACTGCCATTAATACGGCGATTAATGGTTCGACCTAAACGATCGTAGGTGTAGGCTTTGGTATCGCCATTGGCGTCGGTTTCTGATGCAATTTCACCAAAACCGGTGTAGGCAAAGTTTTTACGACCCATGTTCGGGTCATCCACCCAAAGCTTTTGGCCAAGATCGTTGTATTTTGCGGTAATGCGATTGCCGTTGCCGTCTTGCATAACAATGGGTTGACCGGCACCGGTGTAGGCGTAACGGGTTACGGTACCAACGGCATCGACGGTTTCGGTCAGTTGCTGCAAGCCGTTGTAGGTGCGCGACAGGTAATTACCACCGGCATTAATGTTGGTGGTAAAGCCCTCACCTGCTTCGTGCTCGTAGGTGGTACGTAACACTTGGCCATCGGTTTGGTCCATAGTTTTTTCGGTTAAACGGCCAAGAACATCATATTCCACATAATGGGTACCGTAACTCGAAGGCGCACCATAGGCCGGAGAAGACATAAAGACTTCTTGCCCCAGTTTGTTGTACGTCATTGCTTGTACAATCCACTGACCCGTTGCCAGTGCTTGGGTATCGGTGCGCACCGCTCTGCCTAACTTGTCTAAATAAACACGAGTTGTGGGCGTACCGGCTTGCACACTGGTTTGTTGCAAGATTAAACCCGGCGGACAACTCACATTGCTGCACATTTGCAGCGATGAATAGGCGGGCGGCAAGCCGGGCACGCGAGTTTCTATCGTGCGACCAAAGGCATCGTATTTAACGGTAGAGGTAATTCCGTTGGCGTCTGTAGTTTGTGTTGGTACGCCGTATTTTGGATCAGTAACCACTTGCGATAGGTGGCCTTCTGGGTTGGTAACCCTCTCTACAAAGTAGCCATCGTTACTGTAGACAGTCGCGGTTTTACGCTCGGTTTCACCGGTAGAATTCACCGATACCCAGGTTGGTAAACCGTACCGGTTGTATTCGGTGGCGGTTTGCACCGATTTACCGGTAACAGGCACAGCGGAAACATTGGTTGGCTTACGCAGGCCGATGTCCCAGGCGTTATATTGCATGGTGGTGGTTTGATCGGCATCGGTACCGGAATCAATAGCAACACCTTTGCGACTTTCTACTGCGTGTTGGGTCGTCGTACGCGCAATGGGTTTGTCCCACCAACCATCGTTTATGTAAGTATCATCAAAGCTTGATATTGTGCTAGAGCGAACAATATGGCCGCCGCTTTCTTGATATTTTGTTTCTGCCGAGGTGGTTCTGCCCCACTGATCAAAATTTTGGGTTTCGATCATTGAATAGGTAAGACTACCGGCTAGCGTACGATTGGTTTGCGTGCGTTTCGCTTGACCAACAATGTACGGCACGTTAACAACGGTTTGCCATTCCACCTGCGGGCTATTGACTAAGTAATCGTTGCCCGAGTTAAATTGCCCCGCCGGCCAAAAACGCCATTCGTATTTAGACTCGTTAAACGGTGTTGGTGGCGCATTATCGTTATTGTATTCATAGCCTTCGTATTGGCTCATGTGATACATGCGCCCAGCTAACGGATACACCTGATGAAATTCAACACGTGAGGTAATTTCGGCATCAAGATCTTCGGTAATAATGGTTCTAAAACCTTGGAAACCTCTGCCCTGCCAGTTGTACATTGCGCCTTTATAACGGTACTGCACGCGATTTAAATTATCGCCCACACCGTTCGATTGACGGAATTCCGCAACCACATACATGTTACTGGTGAAGTGATAATGCTGTGCCCGCGCCTCAGCACTTAAACTGTTTAAGTAATTAAAATCTGGCTCGTAAAAGGGTTTATTAGCCGAGTGATAATTAGAATCTTGCGAACTTAATGGTCGATACGTCCACTCACTGCGAACACCAAAACCATTTTCAACCGACTCCAACATATCGATTGGTTGATAGCGTTCACCATTTTTTGCAGAACCGCGATTACGGTTGATGTAAATGCCCGGCGCACGACCAGTCATAACACCAAAACCAGCTTCTTCTTTAAAAGACTGTGCTGAATCGGATAGACCGTAGGAAAATATAAAATCGGTTAAACCATTGCCAAAAGCATCGATAGGCAAAGAAGCAGCCGCCGAACCAACTATACCGGTATTTTCTTTATGAACTTGAAAAATACCAGGACTGACTTCTTTAAATTTAAGAGCTTGATACTGATAAATACTGTTATCGTTATAATCTACTCTAGGTAATGATTCTTCAAATTGTGGGTCATTAATATGATAAAGACCGAAAAATTCGTCGCCGCAAATTTTTTGATTGCCAACGACGCTACTATAGCTACTACAAGCAGTAACTTCTCTAATTCCATTAGGGATAAGTAATTCCGCTCTGCCATCAGCGTCATAATCCATTTCTTTTATTGCATGGGAATACTTAGGATATTGTACTATGGCGCTATCAAATGAATCGTTGTTAAGACCGCCATAAGTTACCCGCTTAAGAGCAAAAGAGGAATCTTCGCCTAAATCTTGCCAACCTGTAAAACTTGCATCGCCTCTATTAAGAGCCAACTTTAAGTTATTATCACCGTCAGACAGCGCGATCCAATCTAAAGCACCGTCACCGTTTACATCCAAAAATTTATGATAAATATAAGGATTGTATCGAAGAGTTTCAGTTGCATTTAAATTAGAAACATAATTAGACAAATCGATTTCTGAGAAACTGATTCCACCTGATGTTGTTAAATTCGACACAAGCACAGATTTTGGAACAGGTTGTTCCACAGTAATGCCATTTAACCCGGCAAAACTATCTGTAAGATTATTAACTAAGAAATCCGAAATCCCATCACCATTAACATCCCCTAAAACATTAGCAGACGTTAAATCTTGAACACGAGTAACTCGGGTAAAAAATAATTTATATTGCAAGACCACCTTCGAGCTGACCAATCTGGTACTTTCATATATAAATAGACGATTATTAATATTAAATGGATTTGACGGGCTTCCACTATTAACCCAAAGAAATACGCTACGCTGGCCACCTGGATCACCGGCTAACTCACTATTCGGATCTTCGTAAGTTACTATATCGGTTAGTCCGTCGCCATTGTAGTCAGCAGCATGCACTATTCCAGAACTAAGTCCGAGTGAAGGTAAATCTAACCCTGTTGTTACCCATTGGCCCGTCTTGGAGTATAAAATTTGTAATTTATTGTTAGAAACACGCCAAAGATCAGTGCGGCCATCATTATCAAAATCAGCAATAATACAATTAACAGAAAAACTACTTACCTCTCGGTAACATTGGCTTGAGGGTAATTCCTCCGATAAACCACCAATACCTTCTGCGTTAACTTGCCAACCCGACCAATCAGAAACGCCGTCACCTTGGCGATCACCTCTAGGTAATATTTCTTGAATATTGGCATTTGGCTGTGTGTAAAATTGAGTAACTTGCGCATTTTGACTGGTTTTAAAACCGAGTGGTTCAAGTTCAAATTGCGGAGCAGAATCTAACCAAGTAAATTCTGTTTTAGGTACACAATATTTTTGTGAATTTAAATAGGCACAATCTTCAACCGCGGTTAATAAACTGCGTTCAGATGCATCACTTAATTTATAACTTAAATTAAATTCACGTATTTTAGTGTTTTGATAATACGTAGAAATTTGGCGGATACGTTGAGACTGAACCGTTAAACCACCGGCTAAATAGGCAGAGGTTACATCGGGACGATTTTCGTAGCTAAATTCAACACGGCGATCACCGTGGGAAGCCACCGTACCTGTGTACTCAATTTTTTGAATATGATACTCACCCATACCACTGCCAAATTGTTGATAGGTATAGTGAATATAATTACCGGCTAGATCTTTTTGATCGGCCATCAACCAGCTAGTTGGAGAGGATTTTCCACCGGCGAATACTCTCGAATTTGCACTAGTCCCGTAACTCGACACCGATCCATCGCGCATTTTTACAGTAAATGAAGAGCTTCCACTGGAGATATTGTTGGTTTGCGTAACAACAGTAAAGCGATCGGATTCTGGATAATAAGTTGCTCCAGAATTACCATAGTTACCACTGTTTAAAAGAAGTCGCTGGCCGTTGTAACAGAGTTTATCGGTAGATTTGTATTGAACCGGCAGATTAATACCATCGTGCACCAGAGTTGATGGACATCGAGAAATGGCGCCACCAGCCGACATTTGCCAACCCATACCTAAGGTACTGTTACCGGAAGACCCACCGTAATTAATAGAAACTTCTGGAGCGATATCGGCCCGGCCTGGTGGTAACGGAATAGGAATAGAATAACTTGCTTGACCGCCACTAACACTGGCCTCACCCGCAACCACACCAGAGGTTGCATCGTGATTACCTGTGGCAGAAATGAAAGACGCATCATCAATTGCGCTGGCAAAAGGTAATGCTGTGTCGGCATAACTCGGCTTAGAGCCCGAAACTTTTATAGAACTACTATCGTAGGCCGAGCATTTAGTAGCGCCCGGCGTTTGATTACAGGCGCGAACATCAATTGTGTGGTCGCCTTGAGAAATATTATTGGCAATGTAATTAAGTGCCAAGCCTCTATTTAACCAAGCACCAGAATCGATACGTACCTGATAAGTATCGATAAATGCTGAATTACTAACGCTCCATTCTGCTCCAATTTGGCCATTAGAATCGCTACCCGAGGCAGTAATTTCTGGTTTTACGGGTGTTGGATGATTAATGTTGTAACTGTTTGAAAGTGCTAAAACACCGCAACCAGAATTGTTGCAGGCATGCACTCTAAATTGATAATTACCGTCAGGTAAATTAGTGGCATTGAAGCTTCTTGTAGTACCTGTTAATTCCCAATCGCTGTACAACTCGCCTTCTTTTAAAATAGCGACTTCATAAAAATCAACAGCCGAGTCAGACGGCGCCGACCACGATAAATTAATCTCGCCAGTTTGCGATTTGACAGCTGCATTAAGGTTGTTAGGAATTAACGGAATTTTTAAAACATTAATTGCATTAAGAGTAGCACTCGCACTACAACCGGATGCGTTACAAGCCTGAACCGAGTAGGTGTGATTACCGTCTTTTACTCGGTCTAATTGAAGATAAAGTCTATTCGAAGCAGTAGTATATGTATTACTAACAACGCCTGATTCGGTAATGCGATACTCATTGATGGTTTGCTGGGATGCTTGCCAACTTAATCGAACATTACCATCAGTTACAACACTCGCGTTCGTCTGAGTAAAAGCTGCAGGCTTAGTCGGAGTTTTTAAAACGGTTACCGTTTTAATATCGCTCGGAGTATTACATTGACCACCTAAGCACGCACGTACCCTGTAGGTGTAGGTACCATCAGATTTGTTGGAATAGGTATAAATTATTTGGCCATTGGATTCAGTAAAATTAGTTACGTTTACCCAGGAGCCAGAATTTTCTTGTATTTGATAAACGCCAACACCTGCCGAAGAATTCCAGCGAACTTGATAAGTGCCATCTTTACTATTAGGTTCAGGAAGTGTAACTACGCGCTTACTAGCGACAACAACTTGAAAAGGCGTTGCGTCTCCAAGATAGATATAGTTGTTACAAGGCTCAACACAGTCGTCATAAATATAATGTTTGGCCGTATACGTATAAACTCCATCACCTTGATTATTTTTTGGACCTTGGATATCCAATCCTGCAAGATTAAAAATTTTATTATAAATCGAAATTCCGTTTTCAAATACATCGTGACGCTCTGCACCACTTGCATTTAAGCTGATCTGAAAAGTTCCTGTAGTTAACAAGGGCCCGTTAAAAGACCCATTAGACGGAGGAGCATAATCATAATCCACAGATACTCTACGATCCGCACTATCGCTGCTGCAGTATGTGCCATTGCAAGCGATAACATCATAGTACCAGTCACCTTCAGTTCTACCTGATTCTGAATAACTTAAGGCTGCACCAGAATAAATGGTTTGCCAGCTACCAGCCCCCAATTTACGTCTTAACTGATACAAAGTTGGTGCAGTACCTGAAGGCTTAACCCAAGAAACCGTAAAATAAGGAATGTTAGATGTGCTAGGCGCGGTTGGAGCAGCGGGTGTTCCCGGGCGAGGGTCAATAACCGTTACCAATGTATCAGCACTATAAGCACTGCACGCCGTGCCCGCACAAGCAGAAACACTGTAATACCAGCTACCAGGTGCTCTACCAGAATCGTCAAAATATAAATTACTGCCAGAATAAATTTGTGACCAAGAACCGCTACCTAATCGACGACGTAATTTATATGAGGTAGCAGAAGCACCGCCGGGTTTCGTCCAATTTATTCTGTAACTGGTATTTGTGGTACTGCCAACAGATGTTGGCTTAGCCGGAGTGTTCGGTGATTGAGGAACAATAGAAACGTTAACAGTATAAGAGCCTAATTTTTTAAAGATGTAACTCGGTTCTAGCTTACTAAAATCTAAGGCGTATCCCCAAATATCATATCTATAAGTACCGTTTCCCTTACCAGTAACATTGTATTCACTAGCAGATAATCGATCAGCTTTGATAACTCCATTCTCATAAACCCTGTATGTACCTTTTTCGCCACTGGAAGGAGTCCAAGCAACCTTATAGATTCCGTCAGTATCTGGATTGGTCGCAGTAGAACCAGAAAAGCTTATCGCATGCGCTTTGAGAGCAACAGAAAAAACTAGAAAAAGAAATATTTTTAAGAAACGGTAGTTTTTCATAAAGGCTTATAAACGGTATATTTACGGGAGAATAACCGCTCAATGCTAAATAAAAATGTGACGCTCTGTAAAACGCTATTTAACCGAATAAGCAAAACTTTACATAAAAACTAAAATAGTATTAATTAAAATAAACTAAAGCATTAGCCTACTAAAAAGAAAATTATTAAAAGTTTCCGATAAACTCATTACGTAAAATATTTTATAAAAACTAGCTACACCTTTAACACTCTAAAAAACACCAATCAAAATCATTTAGAAAACTTCAAAACAACGCAAGCTCCACCCTCTTCTCTATTTTGCACTAAGATTTCTCCTCCATGCGCTTCTATGATTTCGCGTACTAGAGCTAAACCCAAGCCATTGCCAGTTCTTTTGGTGGAGTAAAACGGCAGTTGTATTTGGTTGATTATTGTTTCGTCGATACCATCACCTTGGTCACATACTGTTAATGACCAATTTTTTTCGTTATTAATGTAAGATATTTTTATATTCTCTAAAGTCGAATTAGCCTCTAGCGAATTTTTTACTAGGTTAATCAACACCTGTTCTATTTGGATTGGATCAAATTCTACTGTGTTTTTTTCGCTCAACAATTCATAATTGCATCCCAAAGCGTCGCTAATATTTTCTAGGTATTTTTCAATATCCATTGATTTTTTGTTAGGCTCTGGCAACTTTGCAAAACGGGCATAATTACGAATAAATTCGTTTAGGTGTTTAGCGCGATCTTCTATGGTATTAAAAACTTTGTTCAAAGCATTTAAGTATTGTTCTTGAACATCAACACGGTCTAAAACCTGCTTGCCAGAATGTGCCAGTGATGAGATGGGAGCCAATGAATTGTTAATTTCATGGCTCATTATGCGAATGATTTTTTTCCACACGAAAACTTCTTGCCGATTAAGTTCTTTTGTAATTTGACGAATCATCAGTAAATCGTGTTTTTGCCCATTTAATACAAACTGTGACTTAGATACATGATAGGACTCTTTAATAACTTCTTTTAGAGATTTACCAACATTAAGCTCTAAATCAATAACAACCTCTTGTTCTATTGTGCATATCGAATCACCAATTTTCTGCATAGATTCTTGCAGTTTAATAGGCAAATTTTTAATGACATCCGAAAACAGTAAACCATCTAACTTGGCACCTTGTGCAAACCATTGGCTAGCGGCAACATTTGCTAAAATAATATGACCCGATGAATCCGATAAAACAACAGCAATTGGGCTATTTTGAATAACGGTCTGTAATAATAATTCGCGCTGAACTAACGACTGCCTTTCTTGGCGAAGTAAATTGCCTACCTGATTTAGTTCTTCGGTTAAATCAGCCAGCTCTTGCACATTGGGTTTATGAATAGAAATACCAAACTCGTTATCTCGCCAACTTGCTACCATACTAGAAAGCGCACGTACCTGCTGCCTAAACGGGCTCTTAGTAATAAAGCCGAAGATAACATTAACAATCAAAAGCCAAATAAACGACAAACACCAAAAAATAATGCCACTTGTATTCGCCTGAATAATGTAAAAGCCCAAGGTTGTAACAACAAGTAAAATAAATCTAATAGTAAAATAATGCATTTACTTTTTCCGCAAACCAAAGCGATCCATTCTTCGGTATAAAGATTGACGAGACAAACCTAATTGTTCCGCTGCGTTAGCAACCACACCGTGATTCGCTTTCAACGCAGATTCTATATCTTCTTTTGAAGGTTCATATTTCGGCGTATACGAGTTTTTAACAACAGAATTTTCTTGAACTTCAATCTGAGAATCAGAAGCAACTTTTATTTTCTTTTCCTCATTGAGATCAACATTATTTTTAGTGCTTTGTGGACTAGTTATTTTTAAGGCTAAATCTTCTATTCGAATGGTTTCGTTTTTACACAGTAATTCTGCGCGTTTTATAGTATTTCTTAGTTCGCGCACGTTTCCTGGCCACGCATATTCCAACAAGTATTTTTGCGCATCAGAAGAGATTGTTTTTTCTTCCGATAAAAAGAAATAAGCTAATGGTAAAATATCTTGTGGGCGATCTATTAACGCAGGTAAATTTAATTCAATAACGTTTAAACGATAATACAAGTCCTCGCGAAACTCACCTGCTGCAACCATTGCCGATAAATCGGCATTGGTAGCCGAAACAACTCGAACATTCACTTTTATGGTTTTAGTAGAACCTAATCGTTCGAATTGCTGTGTTTCTAAAACACGTAACAGTTTTACTTGACCTTCAAGTGGCAGATTGCCAATTTCGTCTAAAAATAAGGTGCCACCATCGGCCGCTTCAAAACGGCCTACCCGCAATTTGTTGGCACCCGTGTAGGCCCCAGCCTGAGCGCCAAACAATTCTGCTTCAATTAAATCTTTAGGTAATGCCCCGCAATTAACGGCAACAAAAGAGCTTTCTGGATTAGTTGAGTTTGCATGAATTAACTCTGCAATTCGTTCTTTACCAGATCCATTAGGGCCGGAAATAAGAACGGGAATATCGGATTTTGCCACTTGGCAAGCTAGATGAATAACATTTTCTGTTGCCGGATCATGACAGACGATATTATTAAGTTGGTATTGAGAAAATAATGCACTACGGCTACGCTGATGCTGCTCTTTTATTTTTTTGAGCTGTTTGTGGGTTCCACCAAGTTCCAATAAATTACGCACAGTTGTAAGCAGTTTTTTATCATCCCATGGCTTTGCTAGATAATCTGCCGCACCGCCGCGAACGAGCTCTACAGCGGTTTCTAAATGAGTCCAGGCGGTGAGTAGAATAATCGGTAAATCTGGGTATAAATCACGAATGTTGTAAAAGAGTTCAATGCCTTCTTCGCCAGATGTTTTATCTGCCTTGAAGTTCATATCTTGTACAACAAGATCAACTTCGTGATTACTTAATTCAGTAAGGGCCGCTTTCACTGAATTGGCAATTACAACAGACCAGCCTTCTAGTTCGAGAAGTAGCTCTAACGCCGTTATCACGGCGTCGTTGTCGTCTACCACTAAAATCGTTTTATCGCCCATTTTATTGCGTGTCTTTTATATATTTTTAAAATTAACGGTTTCAACTCTATAAGAAACTCTGGTTTATAAGAAACTCCGATTAAATTCGAATTTCTTATACGCTGCGCGTAGCAATAGCAGGTGCAATGTTTGCAGCTCGAATAGCAGGACCAAAAACCGCAATAACACCCATAACCAGTACCAACAACGCACCCAATATTAGGTAAACGATGGGTAAACGTGCTAACTCAAACGCGGTAATTAACCAATTATTCAAAGCCATTGCTAAAATAAGACCAATTATAACACCAATGCTGCTAATGATTAGATTCTCGGTTATAAAATACCGTAGTATATCGACTTTGGTTGCACCTAATGCTCGACGAGTACCTATTTGTTTAGTTCGTTGCGTTACCCAAAAGCTGACTAAACCGATAATGCCCAACGCATTAATCACCAGTAATAAAACAATAACCGCAGAAAGCATGGTTGCCATGGCATTATCGTTACGGTAAAAATCTTTTCTGATTTCGGTAAAAGCCGTAGGTGATCGAACTACCCGTTGATTATCAAGTTCGAGTAGTTGATTTTGAATATTTTTGAATACATCATCAAAAAATCCGTCTTTTGTGCGAATAATATAATGAGATGAATTTCCAAAAATTGGATAATAAGGTACAAACAATACCTGTTCGAATTCGGAGGAAAATTGTTGCTTCCAGGGTGCTTTAATATCATCAACCAAGCCAATTACTTCTGCCGCCACAGGAATTTCTTCTCCGCGAAACCATACGTATTTACCCAAGGCTTGCTCTGGCTCTGTAATTTCTGGGTACAAAATTTTTGCAAGTGTTACTGAAATAATAACCACTTTGGGTTGTAAGACATCTTCTCGTATTGAATAGGTGCCAATCTCGTTTTGATTAAAAACTCGCCCAGTTACAAGGTTAATATCCATGGTTTCGGCTAAAGAGTCATCCGCAAAATACAGCGCCGCATTAGTATTAATACCATTTTCAGCATCGCTGTTATAAACCGTATTCGACCATCCTGAATTAGTCATAGGCAAGGCGTTGGTCGCCATAGCCGAATGAACACCAGATAAACTATTAATATATTCCAAATCGTTAAAAATTGCCGATTTAGTATCATAGTCGTCTAAATAACCAGAAACGGTAAGTGCTAGGGTATTTTTTTCATCCAAACCAGAATCTATACTCACGCTCTGCATACGTTGGTTAACTATAAATAAGGCGTTAACGACAATTGCCAAGGTTAGAGCCACCTGCAAACTGATTAACACCAAACCTACAGGATTACGAATTAATGTTTTTAAAATGGGTTTAATTTCCATGGCTACACCTCCTATTGTGTTTTTAATTGACGAGCCGGAGCGATTTGACAAACACGCCATGTTGGATAAATACCGGCCAATAAACTTGCGGTAATAGCCACCAAGAATGCAAATAAAGCAAGCTCAATATTAAGATGCGTTAACACGGCGATATCGGGTATAAAACTGCGTACCGCATATAAACCCAACCACGCAAGCATTAACCCCAACATAGCACCCACAATACCCAATAAAGCCGATTCAATTAAATGCTGATAAAAAATTTGCAACCGGCTGGCACCAAGCGCTCGCCTTACGCCTACGTCACCAGACTTCTTCAGGAACTTAGCCAATATTAAACCCACGGTATTTAATAAGCATACGCCAAAAAATGCCAACGACAACCACAGTTGAATTTGGGTATCGTCGCTCACAACTTTATTAATTACCAACCATTCTTTAACGTTAGAAATGCGATTATTAAGCGGACGCAGGAAACGACCAAAGGTTTTTTGCTCACGCACGTAGTTATCGATAAAACTATCAAACTCCTGCTTCTTTTCTAAAGAATTTAACTGCACCCAAGCACTTATCCACACACATTCAGAATTTAAATAACCTTCGTAACTGTTTTCAGGTAACGGCGCCCAACAACTATTATTACCACTAGGTGTCAGCTTTAAAATATCGTTTAATGTAAATGGCAAGTAAAAATCTTCGGAGTCAGAAAACGGATTTGAATTGATTAAATCGTAATATTTTGGGCTTGGTTTAAAATCATCTAAAACACCAATCACCGTGTATTGATTACCATTAAGCGTAATACTTTCACCTACGCTATTTTTGCCGCCAAAAATTCTATCATTTAACTCTCGGCTAATAACCGTTACGGTAGAATGGTTTGCATCGTCTTCTCGCGTCCAAGGCGCGCCGTATAAAAATGATGGCTCAAACATCGGAAAAAAATCGCTGTAGGTTAAACGCCCTAAATAACGCTGCGGTTTTATGTCAGGATTATCCGTGTAAACCGCCATTACCGATAAAAACATGGCTGTTTGATAGTCGGCCTGATTGGCCTCAGCAATAAAACGTGCATCTTTATAGGTAAGTTGTGGTGGTAAGCCGCCTTCTTCGCCATCCCAAGATTCTTCCTCAGCCCAGTTATCTAATTGCACCACAAATAACTGATCACTTTTATGAGGGACGGGATCACCTGACATATAATGAAATATGGTGTACGAAGTCATGAAAGCGCCGATACCAATCGCAATTGCAAGCACCATTAGCGCGCTCAACCACGGATAGCTTTTTAAGCTACGCAGTGCCAACCAAAAATAATAACGAATCATTTTTTATCCCTAAGTTTTTCGCATTATGCAGTATGGGTTTAAATAATTATTACTAATGCAAATTTAAGCGTTTAGCGCTGTAGTTTCGACAGTTTTTTGAGGATCGGTAAATACAGTTCGTAAATCGTTAACTTGCCCATCAATAACATGAACATTACGACGTGTTCGCGCTGCTAGTTCTGGGTCGTGAGTTACCATAATAATGGTAGTGCCCTTCTGATTAATGGCTTCTAATAATTCCATAACACCACGCGCCATTGTTGAATCTAAATTTCCGGTTGGTTCGTCGGCCAACAATAACCGTGGTTCACCCGCCAAAGCTCGTGCAATCGCAACACGCTGTTGCTGACCACCAGAGAGCTCCGACGGGAAATGCTTTATTCGTGAAGAAAGACCAACCTGCTCTAACGCAGATTCAATACGTTGCTTACGGTCGTTTGCAGAAAATCCGCGATAACGTAATGGCACATCAACATTATCGAACAAATTTAAATCGGGAATTAAATTAAACCCTTGAAAAATAAAACCCAGTTTTTCGTTACGAATTTGCGAGCGTTTACGATCTGACAATCCCGTAAGCTCAACACCATCTAATTCATAACTGCCGTTGGTATGTTCTTCTAACAAGCCGGCAATGTTCAAAAACGTAGTTTTGCCAGAACCCGAAGGCCCGGTTACGGCAACAAACTCACCTTCAGCTACCTCAATACTAAATTCACGTAATGCGTGAGTTTCTACCAAATGAGTACGATAAACCTTACTTAAATTGTTCATTTTTAACATAAGAACACCTATTAAAATCTTTGACGAAATATGACTGAATACTTTTCAACGTTATTAATGTTATTTTAGTACGATTTGTATTTTTGATGACTAATTTAAGCGTACGCGATCTGCGTTGTTAAATTGATCTAAACTCGAAATTACTACCTGATCACCCGCTTTTAACCCTTCTAGAATTTCTACTTCGTTTATGCTTGCAATACCGGTTTTGATGGTAATTCGCTCGGCTACATCGTCACGTACTAAATAGGCAATTTTACCAGCACCGTCATCCATAAAGGGACCTTTCGCCAATACCAAAGTATTTTCGCGCTCATCTAATAAAACACGGGTTTGCAAGCGTTGATTTTGACGTAAAGGCTGAGGTAATTCTTCATCAAAACGGATGCGTGCAGAAACCGAACCTTCGTTAACCTCTGGCGAAATCGATGCTAAGCGCGCCACTACGCGATAATCACCCATTCTTACCTCGGCACTTAATCCGGGGCTTAGAGCATCCGCATACAATTCTGGTATTTGTGCTTCAATTTCTAATTGCGATAAATCGACAACATTTAACACACTGGCGTTTTCTGTCACCACGGTTTTCTCTTCAACCATTAAATTGCCGACCATCCCATCAATTGGTGAACGTATTTCTAAGGCATCTATAACGCGTTTTAACTCAGCCACCAATAATTCTTGTTGTTTTAACTCTAGCTCTTTTACTTCTTGTTCGAATTTCCATGCAGCTAAGTCTAAATCTGCGGCCTCTTGTGCATGAGCGTAGATAATTTTGGCACTGGTGTATTCGTCTTTGGCTTTTTGCAAATCAACTTCGTTGACAACACCTTTACTCCAAGCGGATTCGTTACGTTGTAATTCTCGTTTTGCGCCCGTTAATTTAATACGCGCTTCTTCTAACTCTTTACGTGCCTGTAGATTCTTTTTTTGCGTTTCTATGGTCTGGCGTTTTACACCAATATCTAAGCGCTCTAGTATGGCTTGCTCTTGCATTAATTGATTATTTAATTCAGGGCTGTGAATGGTTGCCAAAATTTGGTTTTGCGATACCTCATCACCAGCACGAACATGAAAACTCACCGTACCACTGGCCGGTGCGTATAACATTGGGCTAAAACCCGCAACCACACGACCAGTAATCGCAACATCGCGCGTTAAGTTACCGGTTTTTACCTCAGCAATACGCAAACGGCTGCTATTAATACTGGGCGTGGTATCGCCAAATTGAAAAATCACCCAGGTAATTGCCAACACACCAGCCAGCACAGAGCCCATTAAAACTCCTAATCGCCAAGGCGATTTTTTAAGTACTGAAACCAATTGATCTTGAGCAGAAGTATCTTTAATCATAATGACTGCCTTATTTGCGATAGCCGATTAACAGCATCACGGTTATTAATTACAGGAAACTCTGATTAACCCAGAGTTTCCAGCGACACATGGATGTATTGCCAATTTCAAGAACGGTAAGTGATTGAAATTGTGAAGAAATTGGAAATCGCATTTTCAACTTCTGCCGTCTGATTAAATCAGGGATGAGTTAATCAGAAATTCCTATAAATAATGAAGGAAAGATATTTCTAGTAGAGCAGCCAACGTGCCAGTTAAAACAATCAACCTAAAAATAAAAATAAATTTATTAAAATCAACAACTTACGATGTAAAAATTTATTTGAGAGGGGTTTTATACCAAGAAAATACAAAAGAACAGCAGCGGACAAAAGCGGACGGACACAAGAACAAAAGATAGCGGACAGAATCGGACACTTACGGACACAGCATCGAGTGAATCACAAATATTATTCTTAGCTGTATTACCCAACCTGAAAACATTTATTCAAAGTAGAGAGAACGAATAAATAAGAGACATTTTGGATGGAGGGGAAAAATACGAAAAAAAAAAATGAAAAAAAGAAATACTAAAAAGAAAAATAAAGAACTTACGGAGAATAGTCGGAAATCTCTGACAAAGCCTAAATAAACCAGACTGAGATTACTTTAGGAACCTCTGATTAACTCATCCATGATTTAATCAGAGGACAGAAATTGAAAATGCGATTTCCAATTTCTTCACAATTTCAATCACTTACCGTTCTTGAAATTGGCGACACATCCTTGTGTCGCGAGAAACTCTTAGTTAATCAGAGTTTCCTTTATTAAGTTAACAACAAAAATCAGTTATAGATTTTCGCCAGCTCATCAAGACCTGCTTGATAAATACCGCTAACAATATTTTGTGCTTCGGCATCGGTTACGCCATTGGCGTGAAAGCGTGAACGCCAGATAAATTCGCTTTTATTGCCTTGTGGTTTTACTTCTACCACACCTTCGTAGTCGGTTAACGGTAAAGGTGCGCTGATGACAATGTATTTGTATTGGTGTTCGGCTTCGTTGGTTTCTACTAGTTGATCAACAATAACACCACCATCGCCTAAAAATAGTGAGCGTACATTGCCGAGTTGGCGACTTTCTTTAACCCCTGGGTGCCAGCGCTCAACGGCGTTAAATGATCCAACCAACGCCCATACGGCGCTAGGTTTTGCATCTAACACAACGGATTTTTTTACTTCTACCCACTCGCCTGCATATACAGAAGAAGCCATTGATAAAGCGGCAGCCGCCAAAACACTGCGAATTTTCATTGTTTCACCTTTGTTATTGTTTTGATAAAACTGAGCTGATTTAACGTTAAAAACTCTTATCACATCATGAAGAAATTATTCAAAGAACTTTAACAGATAACCATTATTAATATTTTTTAATGGTTACTATTCTATAAATAATAACCAGCCTGTCTATCAGACAATAGTTTTGCCACTAAAGAATGAACATACCAAAATCGACTAAGACGATGCTTGAAATATAAGACCGGGCGATAACGTTAAAATGCATACCCGTTCAACAATTAAAACATTCATTAAATATTGATAAATTAGATTTTATAAAATTATAGGAAACTCTGATTAACCTAGAGTTTCCAGCGACACAAGAACGTGTCGCCAATTTCAAGAACGGTAAGTGATTGAAATTGTGAAGAAATTGGAAATCGCATTTTCAATTTCTGTGCTCTGATTAAATCATGGATGAGTTAATCAGAGTCTCTTATAGGAACCTCTGATTAACAATTTAAACCCAACAAAAAAGTCGGGATTGAATATGCCAACCAATAAAGATTTCACGCCGTTTTATTTAAAAGACAAGGTTGACCGAGAAATTGACCGTTTTGCCGCCAAAGCATCACCCACCCAACACGATTTAAATCAAATAACCACCGCAGCCAAGGTTCAAAAAGGTATTGATAACTATCGCGCCAAAGCCAAGAATATGACTTACGATGAGTTTATCAACGAAAAACACCGTTCTAGAAGATTAGCAAAAATGCTCGCGCGCGATGGCGAACCGCGGCCAAGCAAACGCTGCGATGCGCATGCTATTGTCAGTGGAGGGCATCGATTTGCAGACGCGACGCGGGGTATTATGGCAAGGTTTGGAATGAGGATTGACGACCCAGACAACGGTTGTTGGTTACCACGTGGTGAAGAGGATAAAATATATATGCCACCACACCTTAGAAACGCGGTTGCACATAACCGAATACACAGAGAAGCTTATTACGGTTGGTTACAAACGTTAATTAACCGCGTTTTAATACACGATATAACCGACCTAACTCGAACGTTAAAGATGATTAAATTGCGACTTCAAAGCTCTGCCTTACCTTCACGAATCATTCCGCCAGTTAAAAAGGTTTAACATGCTGTATTCTATGTATGCAGATACCAAAAAATACTTATACATTGGTTATGACGCTAAGCAGATCATGTCGCAACTGGGTGACGACTATCGTTTTGATATTGATCGTAGCGTAAAACCTTATTCAAATATTTGGCAATCGCCAATAAATGTAAATTTTGGCAGTGAAGGAATAAAAGGCACAAAAATTCCCGATATTTCGGTTGACCAAGGCCGTTTATTTTTAAACACCAAAGCCTACGATGCTTTATACAACTTGTTAAAAAACGACGGTGAGTTTTTACCGGTGATTTATGAGTTGGGTGAAGGCTTTATGTTTAACCCGCTGAGTTTGGCGAATTCGGAATCGGATTTAGATTTAAAGCTGTGTGTTAAAAATGAATGGGGTGATGTAGAAAATATTGCATTTAATGAAGATAGCGTTAAACGATTTACAATATTTAAAACCGAATACGATCGTTACTACAGTGTGTATTGCCAAGATTGCGTTAAAACTGCCGTTGAAAAATCTAGCTTAAAGGGTGTGATTTTCACACCCGATTTAGGTAATTATTTAGGTACCGAGAATATTAATGCCAATTAAAACTAAAATCGTAGCTCGCGGTGCTGCACCCAGCCCGCTGGGTGCAAACTTACCGCTCGCCGGCAACCGACCGTTGCCCCTGCTGGCCAGTGGTGGAACAGGGACGCACGCCAATGATGCTGCGGCGGAGGTCACGCTCGGAAGCGAAGCGGTTAGCCGACCGGCAGTAGCGGGCGTTGATGAACCAGCTACCACCGCGCAGCGCTGCGTGTTCGTGCTCCGATAGCCCCATTGGGTCTGTTTGTAAATTATTAGAATTGTTGGGGTAATCACGACGATAATCCAAACACCATTCCCACACATTGCCATGCATTTGATACAATCCCCAAGTGTTGGCTTGAAAGCTTTTTACTGGAACGGTGCGGCCAATACTCTCGCCTTTGCTCTCTCCATTAGAAAAGTCTGCGTAAGGATCAGTACCATCAAAATTTGCTTGCTCGGTGGTGATATTTTCACCGGTATTAAACGGCGTAACGCTGCCTGCCCGGCAAGCGTATTCCCATTGGGCCTCGGTAGGAAAGGTTAGGTGTAATTCGGGTATTAATTGGTTTAATTGCTTAAAAAATTGTTGGCAATCATTCCAGCTCACCCTATCTACGGGTAATTCCTCTTCGGTAATGCCTTTAACCTTCTCGTTTGTTTTCGGGTTAAAATAGCTGGGGTTATCACCCATTACCACTCGCCACAGAGCTTGGGTTATCGTGGATTCTGCGAGCCAAAAACCCTGCGTGATTTCTACCGGGTGTTGATGTTCGTTATTCTCCCTTTCTGGCTCATTTTCTGGCGCGCCCATTAAAAATTGCCCTGGCGGAATGTAACGCATTTTTAGCGGAATACCTTTTACCGCAAAGGTTTGCCATAAACCGAATTCGTCTGTGCCCCATTCTACCGCCCAAGGTGCGGGAAATTGTGGTGGTGGCCGTAATTGCCAACGCTTTCGGGTATCGAAGGTGGTTAGGTCTAATGGGTTTTGTTGGAATTCGTATTGGTTTACAGTCATGGATGATATTCTGGTTATTCCACTATTTTGTATTTAATCAGTTTCTCTAGCGGCAATAGGTTTGAGTTAATTTTACGCTGCTCATTGTATTTTTTTGCCAATTGATTCAGTGCTAGCTCGTAACGGTAATTTATTTCTTCGTAATCGTCTTTATCGACGGTTTCTGATTGCGATAAAAACTCGTTATATTCAATGGCACGTTCTAATGCTTGCAAACATAACGTTAGATGACCGTTATCAATTGTGACCATTTTTTCTCTCCTTTATTTTTATTCCCGCATTGCGAGCTAAAACATCTAAAGCATGTAAATATTGCTTCTCTGGCATATCGTAGTTTGGTGAGATTGAATAGTGCCAACACTTTTTTCTCTGCATAAAGTGGTCTTTTGTAATTATGATCTCTTTAGGAATTACCGTTCCGGCAGGAATTACAACATACTCCCATTTTTTGTAACCAAATATACCTTCTTTATCAACAAGAGAAGTACCTTTACTAAGCTCAGATTTAACGTACCAAACTCCGTTTATTTGCTCACGATTAATATCTGGGTCACGTATAGAGCCAGAAGGTAAAATACGTTGCTCCAAATCGGGGTATAGCGGATTCTTTCTAATTTCACCCAAATTTAATCCACGCCAAAAATGTAAAGTTGTTGATCCACGAAATATTTTTTCAATCTCACCTCTTTTAATTAATATATCTTCTAAAGTAACCATGCTCGATCTCTTAGTCTAATAAAAGAACAATCGTAATGTAGGAGTTGTTGAACTTAGGTGTTCCAGTTCAAAATAGGCACAAAATTTGGCGTGTTAATTCTCATATTTGACCCTTGAACAACAAATTATGTCTTTAGTTATATCTCTTACTGGTCAATGGTGGAACAGGGGCGCACGCCAAAGCGGTTGTAGCGGCGGCCCCGGACGCCGGCGTTGCGGGAAGCCGACCGGCAGGACCAGGCGTAGAAGAGCCAGCCACCACCGCGCAGCGCAGCGCCTGAACCGCTTTTCGGGCCGAGAGGATTTTCCAACACATTCTCCACTTGTTTGGGGTATTCCCTTATCTCGTCTAAACACCATTCCCAAAGATTCCCATGCATTTGGTACAAGCCCCAAGCATTGGGCTGAAAGCTCACCACAGGTAGAGTTTTTTCTAAAGAATTTCCTTTTGGGTTATTGTTGTAGGGATAACTGCCATCGTAATTAGCTTGATGGGTGGTTAGATTGTTACCGGTGTTAAACGGTGTTTGTGTACCGGCACGGCAGGCGTATTCCCATTGGGCCTCGGTAGGAAAAGTTAACTGTAAACCTGGTACGTGTTGTTCGAGCTTATTAAAAAACGCTTTACAGTCATCCCAAGATACGGAATCTACCGGTAATTCGGCTTCGGTATTATTTTTAACCTTGTCGTTATTTTTCGGATTAAAGTCTGACGGATTATTACCCACCGCCCTCCACAAGGCTTGGGTGACGGTGGTTTCTGCTAACCAAAAACCATGAGTTAACTTAACAGGATGTTGAGTTTCTCTAAATTCTTCGTTCTTTTCATTACGTTCCGGTTCATCTTCCGGCGAGCCCATTAAAAAACTGCCCGGTGGGATATAACGCATTTTAAAGGGGATATTTTCGACGGTTATTTCGCTAAAAATTCCGTAGTTATCTAGTTGTGGCGGAAAATCGTGTAACCATTGAGGTGCGTTGTCGTAAACAATCACTTCGAATAGATTTTGCAACCATAAAACATCAGGAGGGTTTGGATTTCGCCAGTGTATTTCAAACTGTTCTGCGGTTACTTTTACACCTTGTGGTGTTTGTTGTATCGATTTTGCCCAGTAAAAGTCATTAGAGTTATAGGCTTTAAGCGTAAGCGTTTCTTTTAGGGTTTTTAGGGTAAGTGTTGCGCCTTGCTTTAATAGAAACTGTTTTGTGCTGTTAATTGTAGGCGTAGTTGAAAATAGCTCTGCACTTTGTAAGTTTTCAATAACTTTTTTATTATAATCATGTTGACCACGATGCTTCTGAAAATTCAACTGTTCTTGGGTTAATAATTCTAACTCAACTAACGTGTTGCTATTGTCGGTTTGATTTTCTGAGTGGGTACTAGATTGGACTTGGGATAATACCAACACCCCAGGGTTGTGTTTATTGAGTTTTTCTTTATTCAATTCGCGATAACAGTCGTCATCCAGTACCGGAATTTCAGGAATATCCTGTTGTGTCGATTGTTGAAAATGGTGCTTGGCGCTGGTTACGGTTTCTCTAAGTTCTTTAGGAATAATCTCTAGTGGTAACTCGGGCAAATTTAACCGTAACGCTTGGCCTAACCAAAATTGGGTTTCGTCGATAATATTGGCGCTTGAATGGTTTTCGGTCGCCTGCTTTATGGATTGCATGGCTTGCTGATAATAGGTTGATACTTCGGATTCTAACGATTGTTTATGTGACGGCAACAGTAAAAACGATGCGTGTAAAAGTGTTAATACTTTAAATTCGATAATAAACGATGTTAACTGCGGTGGAATATGGTTTTTTATGCAGTTAAATACGTCGTTAAATAAATCTTGAGTGCTGCTGTAAGTTGAATTTTTACTGGTAAACGCTTCAAAAATAGTTGTTATTTTTTGATGATAGGTTTCGGTGTTTTTATACCAATGGCCACATTGTTGGCTGTGCCACCAGTTGATATTCGAATCGTTAATTACTGTTTGTTCAAACTCTGGCTCTAAATTTGTAAACTGTAAGCGTATAGCACGTATTAATGCCAAACTGATGCGATGCGGAATTAAACTTAATACCGCCCACATAAATTCTTCTTGTTCTTTTAAGTGTTTTTTTAGTTGATTATTTTTATTGTTAAAACTAGCTGGGTTGGTATTCGCTTGAGAAAAATCTAGGGGTACAAATAATACCGTTACCCGCTGTTGTTTTAGTTGTTCGGCAAAGGTTAACCAAACACTATTTTTTTTTGTTGTTAATGCGTCCGCTGTTAGCGCAGTTTTGGGTGCACAAATAATGACACAACTGCCTGTCTCGGGTACGGGTAGCGGATTGGTTTCGGTATTGTATTCATAATATTGGTCAAACTTGGCCGATTGCCGCCAATGGCAGTGATGATGATTACCGCCAAAGTGATTAGGTTTTGCTTCTAACAATTCCACAGTTTGGGCAATACCTAAAGGGCCAACATGGGTTTGCAAACTGTAATAAAGCGCTAAGTAATCGTCGTGAAAACAGTGAGCACCTTGGGTTTTATCAATATATAACCAAAATTCCGCCGGTAATTTATGGGTTTGTAAAAACGGTAATTCGTTTAACGGCTTTTTTTGTGCCATTTGCACGGCAAGCTTAGGAATATCCAATTGTTGATGGTTTTGCACATGTTCTAAAAATTGGTGTAAACCATTTTTCACTGTCTGTTTTGGCCACAAACTTGACCTGTTATCGTTATCAAAGGCGATTAATTCATCGGTTGAAATTTTAATACCTGATAAGGGTTTGATATCTTCGGGCGGTTTATTTTGTGTCTCTCTGTTGGTTGCATCGTGTAACTCGTAGGATTCCACCACCACAATCGGGAAACTCCAAAGTGGCTTTTCTGCTATCGGAGGAGGATCGTATTGCGTTAATTCACCGGATATACTCACTATGCCAACGCTTAAAGCATCTCCCAAACTGTCGCTTTTGGGTTGCTTTAACTTATTCAACAGGTGTTCTGGCTCATCAACCCCTAACGCTTTTAACATAAACGGTAGTTGCGGGTGTTCTTCACCTACCGTATTAATTAGCTCTAAAACCGCAGCGTAATCCGTCATTGCATTACCTTAATTACGCTGCTGATTTTTAACAATTAAATGCTGTTGCAAGGTTGTAAGTTTTGCTTCGCGTTCACCTTCATCAAACTGGCTTAATGCCCGTAACATATCTAAAAATTCCGAGGTACCCGGTTTGTAATCTTTATCGTTCTTGCCGCGCTGCTCAAAAATAAAATCCGCCACCTGCTCTGCCAGCTCTTCCGATAATTTATTTAATTTTTCATCACGGGTTTTATGGGCTTCAAAAATAGCCATCAATTGGCTTTTATCATCGAGAGTTAAATCTAAAATAGCGCAACGGCGAATAAACGCCATGGGTAATAGTCGTTCTTCATTTGAAGTTACCACCACCATGTACGGATGTTTTTCTTGACTGGCTTTAATCGCAAAGTTCACATACGGGCAACTGATTTCACCAGTATCAAGCACATCTAACAAAGCATTGGGTAGTGAGGAATCCGCCTTGTCAATTTCATCAATTAATAATACCGTGCCTTCTTTATCGTGCGGCTTTTTGTGCTTGTTATTTTCTGGTAGATTTAATTCACTGGATAAATCATCGAATGAATTCGGTGCAATAGCCTGCCAGATTTTACCGGGTTTTAAAAACCGAATAACGGATAAATCTTGATTGCTTTGTGTTTGTAAATTCGCAAAATGCAAACGCTCAATATGATCAACGTCGTACAACAAACTTTCTACTGTGGTGTTGTATTGCACCACTGCTTTTACTACCCCCCAATTGAGAATAGAGGCAATGGCATAAGCGAGCTGGCTTTTACCAAGGCCAGGGTCGCCACGAACTAGGAGTGGACGGTTAGAAAGGAACGCAGCTTGGATGGCGCCTGCTTGACTCGGCGATAATAAATAAGCAGAAGGAACAGTAGATAAATCTAAGTTGATATTTACCGTATGATTACCCGTAATTGAGAGTATTTTTTGTAGATACTTGGAATACATTAGTTTTCTGCCATAGTTAAAAGATCTGTTATCACTTTATAAATTGTACGTATTGCAGCACCTATACTTACAAATTGTATCGCATTACCATCGTCTCTATTACTTACAAAAACCATTCCTATCTCTATTTTTTGATCTTTTTCTAACCCTACGTTAATAACGTTTTTTATTTCTGCTGCGACCGATTCCCAATGATATTTAGAATGACCGGAAAAACCCGAAGCAGTCACATCAGCCACAAACCGCATGGATAACAATTCGTTTTTCTCATTAATAAGCACTCTGCGTTCAAGCTCAGAATAGATATCTTCAGAAAAATTTACCGCATCGTTTTTAATTTTATCTACAATTATTTTTCTGTCCGAACAAAAGCCAGGGAGAAGCTGCATAATAAAATCCGCTACTTGGTTATTTATTGCTTCCTGACCTTGCTCACTTTGTTCGTAAGCAACCGGCAAACTCTTAACTTCAAATGCACTGGGAATATCTAATTTTTTAGAAGTGTTCATTTGCAGCTCAGGTTCTGCAAGATGGATTACCTGCGCCGCGAGCTTTCTCCCGAACGTTACGGGAATCCGCTCGCGACTCGTTGAGCTTGATAGCCAAAGTCTTAATCCATCCTTCGAGGACAGCCTCATATCGGCAGCCCACAACGGATTAATTATTAACACTGATAAGTAGGTGGCTAATGTTCTCAGACTTTTTTCTTTATCATCAGGAAAAGGATCTACGTAACTCTTTTCGCTTATCGCTTTAACGAATTCCGAAATCTTTTTCGAGTTAAGATCTTTTATAAATTGGCCGCCATCAAACCCTGGATACTTTTCAGAATATTCTCTAGCTAATTTGGTGGACATCCATTTGGTAAATATACTTTCACTAAAACTTCTTGATTCATCTATTAATTTTCCTTTTACTTTACTATCAATATCTACAACATAATCTGCTATATTTTCTATTAAAACATCACTAACTTCATCTGGGCATTCAAAAATATAATCCCTTAATATATTCAGCTTTCTATGAAAATACTGCTGTGGAGATTCTTTAGATTCATCTATGTGAAAATTTGCTGACATAGTAGACTTTAGCTTTTTATTGTAAATTTCAGCTAGAATCTCTGATAGAGTTGCTTCTATTTTTAGTGTTTCATCTTTTCCATCAACGGTTGTTATTTCTATTTCAACATATTGTTTTTTCGAAAATACATCATTATTAATTTTGTGTAATACAATCGCCAATTTAAGATTGTTTTCGTTTATTAAACAACAAGCCAACTCCATTAAACAATTCTGACGAGTAATATACGTTGGAGAAATAATGAGTAGCCGCCTTGGGCTAGATGCGATTAAATCTACTAGATCGTGAATTGAATCACCCAAGCGTAAGTGATATCTGATCTCAGGATAGTTTTTTCTGCGTTCATCAATGTTGTCGTCAACAACTTGAAGATAGGCTTTGGGATCTATTTTAAGTTGATCTGGTTTGTTAAAGTTTTTTAGCGCCCGAATAAGACTAATAACGAATTCTTTATCAGCCCCAGCAAAACTAATCCATAGTGGCCGTGGGTATTCCTCGTGAATTTCCAAAATAGCTCTCCCTAACCCGAATTCTGATTCTTGAACCTTTAGCCCATTTTTATCAGTTTGATCGTTCAAGAACAACCAACTTTAGGGAGTGCTTTATAACTTTTTGGTTATGGGTTGTTTTATATCTATGTCTTTGTGGAGGTCTACAAGACCTTTAGGCAGATATTAAAAAATGGTAGGCACAAAAAAACCCGCTAGTGCGGGTTTTTTATTGCGAATGGCTTTAGCTTAGTTGCCGTAGCTCATTAGGCGTTGGTAGCGTTTTTCAAGCAGTTCGTCGATGGGCAGTTCGCAAAGGTTTTGCAGTTGGGCGCTTAGGCGTTCTTTGATGCGATTGGCCATGGCGTCCATGTTGCGGTGGGCGCCACCGAGTGGCTCTGGGATGGTTTCGTCAATAATGCCGAGTTCTTCAAGCACTTTTGAGGTTACACCCATGGCTTCTGCGGCTTGAGGAGCTTTTTCGACGGTTTTCCAAATGATGTTGGCGCAACCTTCTGGGGAGATTACAAAGTAGGTGGAGTATTGCAGCATGTTGAGCTGGTCACCTACGCCAATGGCCAAGGCGCCGCCGGATGAGCCTTCGCCAATTACTGTACAGATAATTTGGGTTTTTAGGCGCGACATTACCGCTAGGTTTTGGGCGATGGATTCTGAGATGCCGCGTTCTTCTGAATCGATACCGGGATAGGCTCCGGGGGTATCAATAAAGGTAAGAATGGGCATTTTGAAGCGTTCGGCCATTTCCATTAGGCGCAACGCCTTGCGGTAGCCTTCTGGCTTTGGCATACCAAAGTTACGGCTGACTTTTTCGTTAACGCTGCGGCCTTTTTCTTCGCCAATGACCATTACTGGGCGGCCATCTAAGCGACCAACACCGCCGATGATGGCTTTGTCGTCACCAAAGTGGCGGTCACCGTGGAGTTCGTCCCAGTCGGTGAAGATACGCTTGATGTAGTCACTGCTGTAGGGGCGCTGTGGGTGGCGAGCTACTTTGACGATTTGCCATGGGCTTAGGTCTGAGTAGATGTTCTCGGTAAGCTTTTCGCTTTTGTCGCGCAGTTTTGCAATTTCTTCGGTGATGTTCAGGTCGTTGTCTTTGCCAACGAGCTGTAGTTCTTCGATTTTAGCTTCCAGTTCTGCGATGGGCTGTTCAAAATCGAGATAATTTGGATTCATGTTTACCTTGTCTTCGTTTTGTTATGAGCTGCCTTGGGCAGATTCTTAAATCGAGCGCGATGCTTGGTGTCATCGGTAAAAAAGGGCTCGATTTTAGAGGTTTTTACGAGTGATTCAAATGTTTATGTGAATTTTGCGACGGATAGTTTGTTCGAATGAAGGTTCTTTTTGAATTATCACAATATATTTGGGTGTATTTGGGCTTTTTTTGAATTTAATGGTGTGTGGATTTACCCGCAGGTTTGCTACTCACACTTATTTAAAGATTAGTTGCTAGTTTTAGAAAACATTAGTGTTTGAACACAACTCTAAACAGGAAACAAATCCTAAAAAGAACTCTTTTTGAGTCTGCAACAACTTGAATCTTTACAAAAAATTTCAGGCTTTCATGGTACCGGCTCTGAAAGCATCTTCAAGTTCTTCGGGAGTTTTATAATATTCTTTGTTTTTCACCACTGCTTCGCATGCTAGAAGAAGATCAGCTTCGGACGCAGACCGTTTTGATAGTAATTCTGCAATAACGCAACCCGCCATTGCTTTATCTGGATCGGCTATAGCCGCATGAATTAGCATCGATATTTGGTCGGCTTCTAAGTCGCCGCGAATAAGGTGTAAAAACGCCCCATAGCGCCAATGTTCTTTACCATCATCTGGCACTATATCGCCATACTCTTTAATAAACTCTTTAGCTGCGGCTTGGAAATACTCATCAGAAAGCAAGTGATTGGTTGACCAAATCTCTGGAAAATCCAACATTTTTAGGAAGACTGCTTTGTTCATATACCTATAAAAATCACTAATAAGCTTTTATAAATGCTCAAGCGTTAATTCCAAACTCTCGCCCACGGCGATGGGTTGCCACAGTTGGGTGAGTTGTAGAATGTTTTGTCGAACGGCTTCTATGTCGTGTTCTTGTAGGTTTAGGGGTTCACAGCGGCGGGCGTTGCAGGTGACTTGGTAGAGGTCAAGCAAGGTTGCAGGTTCGCTGCTCCAGCCAGACCAGCCGTCGGCTTGAAAGACTTCAACAAGGCGTTCAACGCCGTTGCTTTCGTCGTCGTACTCGGTTAACGAGTCGGGAAGTTCGTTTTCTATCGCCTGCACGACAAACCCCCGTTTATTTAGGGTGTTTTCTACAGCGTAGTGCACCATATCGTGAGGAATAATGCCTTGTTTGGGGCAGTCGATGATTTGTGGTGATGTGTCGTCGCGGTGTATGACCAGCTGGTCGTATTTGTCGGCGCCTTTGGTGAAGATCAATTTCATAAGTTTAGAAATGTGTACCGTTTGGAGTCGATGATTTCAGGAATTCATCTAAATCACTGCACGGAAATTAAATCGATGATTTCCCATTTTTTGTGATTTCAACAACAGCACTGTAATCACTGAATTTCTACAGCCTAGTCACAAAGACGCAAATTAAAGAACATTCCCTCAAAAAATAAACCTAAATGTTGACGAAAGGTAACCGTGAAGTCATTACGGTGTTAATTAATTCGGTCTCGTTTTTGTGATTTTATTCAAAAAGAAAACAGGCTTAGAACTTCTCGATTATGTTTTGATTTCAATAAGTTATCATGATTGGCGTTGAAGGCTCGGCCGGCATTGGAGAAAGTTCTGGATAGAAAAATTTCTTGTCGTTATAGCAACCGAGTAACAGCGTAAATAGCTCCAGCAAGTATGCCAATACCGGTGAATTCGATGAGCAAAGCTTTTGGCCAGCTGCATTTGTCTTGTTCGCGCCACCCTTCCACTGGGAAATAACCCAACGTAATAAGCCGATAAAATACCCAGCCGATAATCCAACCAATGGTTTCTACCCCAAGCTCCCAGGCTAAACAGTAAAAAAACCGCAAAATATTGAGTATTAACCGCAGAGGTGCATCGAATAGATCTTCCATAACCGCTCGATTCTTTTTAAATAAAATTTCAATCAAGCCATCAGCTTTCAATCAAACCATCAGTGATAGAGCAATTCTACGTTTGCACGCCCAAGGGTTTGCACCAAATCGTTAACAAGCTGATCTTCGGGCAATATGCACCAATCGCGGCCCAAACGCATAGAGGCCTTCGCTTCTGGCCGCTGATATTCAATGTACACAGGACAAGTACCTTGGCGATAGGGCTGCAAGCTTTGTTTTAGTAAGTCGGCAAAGTTTGCAGGCAGCTTTTCGGCATCGAGCTTTAAGCGCAAACCACTCACGCCTTCAAGTCGCGCCTGCGCAAGGCTCATCACCTTGTCGGCGCGCATTTTTAGGCTGCCGGAATAGTCGTCGTGACTGACTTGGCCTTCAATGACCAGCAGTGCGTCTTTATCGAGAATTTCGTAGCAGTTTTTGTAAGCATCGGCAAAAACGGCAACCTCAATACGGCCCGAGCGATCATCCAAAGCGACAAACGCCATGGTATCGCCGCGCTTGGTTTTCATGGTTCTGAAGGCAACCACAAGACCAGCGATTTTTTGCGGTTTTTTGTCGGGCTGAAGGTCGTTGATTCGCGCAGACACCAACTGTTTTACCTCGCTGGCAAACTCATCAATGGGATGGCCGGTAAGATACAGGCCGAGAGTGTCCTTTTCGCCTTCTAAGCGCTGTTTGATGGTCCAAGGTGCTGTGTTGCGATAATCGGCGTAGACATCGCCGCCATTATCAGAGCTTGGTACCAAGTCGCCGAATAAGTCCATCATGCCGGAATTGGCATTGGCGGAATTTTGCTCGGCGGTTTGTACGGCATCACCAAGGGCGGCAAACATAATCGCGCGGTCGTGATCGAGATCGACGCCGGGACCGATGGAATCTAGCGCACCCGACCGTACCAAGGCTTCTAAAGCACGCTTGTTCACTTTGCGGGGATCGATACGCGAACAGAAGTCGAACAAATCGGTAAACGGCCCTTCTTTGCGCGCCTTAATGATGCTTTCGATGGGGCCTTCACCCAACCCTTTAATCGCCCCCAAACCGTAAATAATTTGGTCTTGTTCGTTTACCGTAAATTGAAAATCACCGCTGTTTACATCGGGCGGTAATGGCGCGCGCCCCATTTCACGGCTGGCTTCAATAAAGGTTACCACCTTGTCGGTTTTGTCCATGTCTGAAGACATGGTCGCGGCCATAAACTGACTAGGATAATGGGCCTTAAGCCAAGCAGTTTGGTAAGAAACCACGGCATAGGCCGCCGAGTGCGATTTGTTGAAGCCGTAACCGGCGAACTTTTCTACCAGGTCGAAAATCTTCATGGCCAGCTCTGGGTCAACGCCCTGAGCCTTGGCGCCGTCGGCGAAGGTCGAACGCTGTTTAGCCATTTCTTCGGGTTTTTTCTTACCCATGGCGCGACGCAGCATGTCTGCGCCACCGAGTGTATAACCGGCCAACTCCTGAGCGATCTGCATGACCTGCTCTTGGTAAACAATAACGCCGTAGGTGGGCTTTAGAATGGGTTCGAGCTTTTCGTGCTGATATTTTGCGTCTGGATAGGCCACCTGAGCGCGACCGTGTTTACGGTTTACGAAGTCGTCCACCATGCCGGAATCGAGCGGGCCAGGACGAAACAACGCCACCAATGCGATCATGTCTTCGAGGTTATCGGGCTGAAGACGTTTGATCAGGTCTTTCATACCGCGGGATTCTAGCTGGAACACGGCGGTGGTATCGGCGGCTTTGAGCAGCTTAAAAGTCTTCTCATCGTCGAGAGGAATGTGGTTGATGTCGAGATGTGGCTCGCCTTTTTTGGCGCGCTGCACATTGATCATTTTCACCGCCCAATCGATGATGGTGAGCGTACGCAAACCCAAGAAGTCGAACTTCACCAAACCCGCAGATTCAACGTCGTTCTTGTCGTATTGAGTCACCAAGCTGCGACCGTCTTCATCGCAATACAACGGCGCGAAATCGGTCAGTTTGGTTGGCGCGATAACCACACCACCGGCGTGTTTACCTACGTTTCGGGTGATGCCTTCTAACTTTAAGGCCATGTCCCAAATTTCTTGGGCTTGCTCGTCGTTTTCTAAAAACTCACGTAAGACTTCTTCTTGATCAAACGCTTTTTGCAGCTTCATGCCCGGGTCAGCGGGAATCATTTTCGAAAGCTTATCGGCAAGACCGTATGACTTGCCCTGCACTCGCGCCACATCGCGCACCACCGCTTTTGCGGCCATGGTACCGAAGGTAATAATCTGCGAAACCGCATCGCGACCGTAGTTGTCGGCCACGTACGAAATCACCTGATCACGGTTTTCCATACAAAAATCGACGTCGAAGTCGGGCATGGATACACGCTCAGGGTTTAGAAAGCGTTCAAACAGTAGATCGTATTGCAGTGGATCAAGGTCGGTAATTTTTTGCGAATAGGCCACCAGCGATCCCGCACCAGAACCCCGCCCCGGCCCGACCGGAATCTCGTGATCTTTGGCCCATTGAATAAAGTCCATAACGATCAAGAAATAACCCGGAAAACCCATTTGCATAATGATGTCGAGCTCGAACTGCAAACGGTCAGTGTAGATTTTCAAACGGTTGGCGTAATCGTGGGCGTGCTTGTCGGGCAGAATGGTTTCTAGGCGCTCGTACAAGCCTTCGTAGGAAATCTTTTGGAAGAAGATATTGGTTTTCACCATGGCGCGATAGGCGTCGGTGTCTTCCTTGCCAGTCCAGTTTTGGATCATGGCTTTTTCAGCCCGATGCGACAAATCTTGATAGGTAATGTGCTGGCTGAAAAACGGATCTTGCTCGAAGTTATCGGGAATTGGGTAGTCGGGCAGATAGTAGTTGCCCAGCTCAATATCTAGGTTGCAACGCTTGGCGATTTCGACCGAGTTTTGCAGCGCTTCTGGGATGTCGGAAAACAGCTCGGCCATTTCTTCCGGGCTTTTTAGGTACTGTTCTTCCGAGTAACGACGTTCACGTTTGGGGTCATCCAGTGTGCGACCTTCACCAATGCAAACACGCGCTTCGTGATATTCAAACTCTTCACGCTCCAAAAAGCGTACGTCGTTGGTGGCAACCACTGGCACCTGATGTTTTGACGCCAACTCAACGGCCGCGTGCAAATAGTCTTCGTCGCCTTCGCGGTGGGTGCGCTGAATTTCTAGATAAAAACGATCGGGAAAATCCTGCTGCCAACCTTGCAATAACTCATCGGCTAGGGCGAACTTGTCGGACAAGAGCGCGCGGCCAATATCACCAAACTTAGCGCCCGAAAGCGCAATCACGTCTTCGGTGTGTTCCCTAATCCATTCGCGCTGAACATAGGCAACGCCTAAGTGTTGGCCATGCTGATACGCCTTTGAAATCAATTCAATGATGTTTTTGTAGCCCTTGCGAGACATGGCCAAAAGCGTGATTAAGGTAGGTTTACCATCGCCCTGATGAACCCAAAAATCGGCACCACCAATGGGTTTTAAACCTTCTGCCCTTGCTGCGGAATAGAACTTGATCAAACCATAGAAGTTGCAAACATCGGTAACCGCCACCGCGGGCATACCCAACTTTGCCACCTTGGGCATTAGGTTTTTGATACGAACGATACTGTCAACGAGGGAAAATTCGGTGTGTAAACGTAAATGGACGAATTCTGCGGTCATGTTTTGGGTTCCGACACCCTTGCGAGGCGCTGGGTGTCTTGTCTGTGCGTGTCAATTTGAGGGCGTTATTTCCAGCGACTTTGCCAGGCATCCATCACCTTGATGGAGTAACGATAACTACCGTAGCTACCGTTGTAACGGGCCAGCGCTTCGGGCCAGCGACCGTTTTCACGATCTAAATAGTGTTTAAGTATGGTCACACCATAGGTGATATTGGTTTCTATGTCGGTAAGATTGTCTTCGGGGCGGCCAATTTCGTTTTTCCAAAACGGCATTACCTGCATAACACCTTGCGCACCCACGCGCGAAACCGCAAAGCGGTCAAAGTGGCTCTCGACCTCCATCACCGCCAACACTAGAGACGGTTGGATTTCGTGAGCGCTGGCCAGTCGGTGCACCTGTCTGAGAATTTGCAAACGCTCTTTGGGATTGGTCACGAATCGCTCAAGGCGGCCAGACATATCCACCAGCCACACTTCGGCGTCGTATTTATCCAGAAAGCTGTCAGCTTGGGCGATGGTTTGCGTGAGCAGATTGCGCGCTTCGGCATCCACGTCGGAGACGCGCTGCTCAGCCAAGCCTGGCGTTGCCAGTACGGCAAAGCCAATGCTTAAAAGATAAGATTTCCAACGAATGGTATCGAGCATAATCGAAAGAAGTTGTGGGGTTATAAACCCAGTTCAATGTTTGCGAATACGTCGAAGTTTAGCGGATTTAAGCCACCAATAAGCCGAAGCCTTTCAAAGATTAGCTTCGGCTACAGAATCACTTAATCCAGTGACTTTAAAAACTCTACCACACCCTTGGCAGGGATCTCTTGCTTTTCACCGGTACGGCGGTTTTTGTACTCAACCACACCCGATTCTAGACCGCGATCACCCACGATGATTACGTTTGGAATACCCATTAACTCAGTGTCGGCCAACATAACACCCAAACGCGCCTTGGCTTCATCCATAAATAATGGATCAAAACCACTGCCAACCAATTGCTCGTACAAGGTTTCACATTGGTTGGTTACGGCTTCGGATTTGTGCATATTGATTGGCACAATGGCAACATCAAATGGTGCTAAACCGTTCGGCCAAATAATGCCGTTGTCGTCGTGGTTTTGCTCAATGGCAGCGGCGACAATACGAGTCACCCCTATACCGTAACACCCCATTAGCATGATGGTTTGCTTGCCATTTTCATCCAGCACCGTGGCATTCATCGATTTTGAGTATTTATCGCCCAATTGGAAGATATGACCCACTTCAATACCGCGTTTGATTTCTAAAACGCCATCACCGGCAGGACTTGGATCACCGGCAACCACGTTGCGAATGTCTTCAACGCGACCAATTTCGATGTCACGCTCCCAGTTGGCGCCACTAAAGTGGAAGCCATCTTTATTAGCGCCACACAAGAAATCGGCGCTGGCCGCAGCGGCGCGGTCAACAATCACCGGCATGGTCAAACCTTTAGGGCCAATAGAACCTGGGCTTGCACCAACTGCGGCTTTTACTTCTTCTTCAGAGGCAAACTGCAAGGGCTCGGCGATAATATCAAGCTTCTCGGCTTTAATTTCGTTCAATTCGTGATCGCCACGTAGAACCAAGGCAACCAGAATGTCTTCGTCAGTTTCGAGGTTTTTGCCTCTGACAATCAAGGTTTTTAACACCTTGCTGTTGTCTACACCAAACAATTGCGCTACGTCTTCAACGGTTTTAGCGCCCGGCGTAGCCACTTCGGTAAAGGTTTCGGTGGCAACACCACGCTCACCCGGTGACACCGCTTCGGCCAGCTCTACGTTTGCGGTGTATTGGCCACCGGTACTGAAGGCGATATCGTCTTCACCGCTGTCGGCTAGTACGTGGAATTCATGGGAACCCGAACCACCAATAGAACCGTTATCGGCTGCAACTGGACGGTAATCTAAGCCAAGGCGATCAAAAATACGGCAATACGCGATGTGCATATCGTCGTAGGTTTGCTGCAAGCTTTCTTGATTAATATGGAACGAATAGGCGTCTTTCATAATGAATTCACGCGAGCGCATTACGCCAAAACGTGGACGGGTTTCGTCGCGGAATTTGGTTTGAATCTGGTAGAAGTTTGCGGGCAAATTTTTGTAGCTTTTGATTTCAACGCGCGCGAGATCGGTAATAACTTCTTCGTGAGTTGGGCCAAGACAGAACTCATTGGTGTGACGATCTTTAAAGCGCAACAACTCGCCGCCGTATTCTTGCCAGCGACCGGTTTCTTGCCACAATTCCGCAGGCTGCACCATAGGCATTAACAGCTCCTGAGAGCCCGCGCGGTTCATTTCTTCACGAACAATGTGTTCGACTTTACGCAATACTTTTAGGCCCAATGGCAACCAGTTGTATAGGCCCGCGGCCATTTTGCGGATAAGTCCGGCACGTAGCATCAGCTGGTGGCTAACTACAACGGCATCGGCTGGAGTTTCTTTTTGGGTAGCAATTAGAAATCGGCTGGCACGCATGTCTGGAGAAAAACCTTTATAAAAGAGTCTGTTAATAACTGCCGCTAGCAACTAACAACCCTAATATTGGCTGATAATTCGGCGAGTGATTTATATAAAAACCGCGTATTCTATTGGTCATGTGCGAAACTGCCTAGAGGTTATTTTGGAAATAAAAACTTCTCAGTAATTACCGGCAGTTACTGGGGACACCAATCCCATCGTCTGGTAAGTTAGAAACAGTAAAAGCCGCAAGGGCATGAACACAAAACAAGCAAAGCTCTGGGACCAAAAACGCAAAGATGGTCCGTCGACTTTGTTGATTTAGGCCCATACTGATACAGTTGGGCAGACAATAATAAGGATTCGCTATGTTTAAACTCGACCCCATTTTAGAAAGTGATACCGTACTCATTGGCCACTTTTCCTTAAGCTTGGTGTTACTGAACAAAGATGCAAACTACCCTTGGTGCATTTTGGTTCCACAAAAATCCAACGTTCGCGAGATTTACCAACTCGATGAAAAAGACCGCGCTCAGCTTGTTAACGAGTCGTGCACACTTTCAGAAGCTATGGTTGCCTTATTTGCACCAGATAAAATGAACGTGGCCGCACTTGGCAACATGGTGCCGCAACTACACTTGCACCACATTGCTCGCTATAAAAAAGACGCCGCCTGGCCTTCGCCAATTTGGGGTGCGGTTTCAGCCAAACCTTATGAAGAAGACAAGCTCGCAGAAGTTGTCTCGAAACTGCGCAGCGCTCTTTCTGGCGATGACTTTATCATCAGCGATGAAGTTCCAGAGCCTACCTCTACCTTTAGCCAAACCATCGAGACCTGAGTTCTTTCTCGTCGGTTCCGGCAAATAAAAAGGGGAATTCCAAACTGGAACTCCCCTTTTTGCTAATGAGCCTTGTTTACTGATAAGCCTTGTAACACATCGAGCACATCATTGATGAATTAGAACTTATGATGAATTAGAACCTCTGTCAGTCGGCTCTATAACTACTCATTACATTCTCAGAATTCCGGCCTTGGAACTAGGATTGAGTCCAGCGTGGTCAAGAAACTTTTCCAAATCTCAAAGGTGCGTTGCTGGGTGAGCTCTTTTTTGCAATTTACCGCCATCACGCCGCGAATAGTGCCTTCACGCCACTGGTTGTAGACCGATTCACAATGGGCTTGCTGATAAGCCAACCATTGTTGTTGCGCGATCTTTATACCCTCAACAACGACCGGATCTCGCTTCTGAAGTATCAGCGCTTTCTCTAAATAAAATTCCATTTGCTGCTCAGCCGCTGACAACTCAATTTGCGCACAACGATTTAAATCCACCGTGGTTATCGCGTTTTGGCAATCAAGCTCGGCGTTGTTTTGTGCTAATACCAACGGTGCTGTGCTTGGTGCCTTCGCTGGGGATACTTGTGCAGATTCTTCAGAAACCGCTGCGCAGGCTTGTAGCCCCAAACCCATCGATAAAAATACCAGTGCCGGGAAAAATCTGAATGAAAATTTCTTGAATGTGGAATGCTGCATCTTTTCTCCTAGTAAAACCGCTAATAAAAAAGCCGAGCAAGTGCCCGGCTTTTTGACGTTGAATGTGCCTTTTGGTTTAGGCCATTGCCGATTTTTGAGATTTCTCTACCGAAAAATTCAACATACGCGTTAGCGGTTTCATGGCACGCTCACCTAATTCGGGATCAACAAAAATCTCGTTATTGCCGGTTTCTAGAACCTGCACAATGCTTTCTAACGAGTTCATCGCCATCCACGGGCAATTAGCGCAGCTACGGCAGGTCGCACCGCTACCAGCGGTAGGCGCAATGATAAACTCCTTATCTGGGCACAACTGCTGCATTTTATAGAAAATGCCTTGATCGGTGGCCACAATAAACTGCTGCTTGTCCATGGTTTGCGCGGCCTTAATAAGCTGCGAGGTAGAACCGGCAACATCGGCCAAATCAATCACCGCCGCTGGCGATTCAGGATGCACAAGCACAGCAGCATCTGGGTAAAGCTTTTTAAGGTCTTCAACACCCTTTGCTTTAAACTCTTCGTGAACAATACAAGCACCGTCCCACAGCAATACATCTGCACCGGTTTTACGTGTCACGTAATCACCAAGGTGCTTATCGGGTGCCCAAATGATTTTCTCACCGCAAGAGTCTAGATAATCGATAACATCTACGGCAATGCTTGAAGTCACAACCCAATCGGCACGGGCTTTAACCGCCGCCGATGTGTTTGCGTAAACCACAACGGTACGATCTGGGTGCTGATCACAAAACGCCGAGAACTCATCCACCGGGCAACCAATGTCCAAAGAACAGGTCGCCTCAAGCGTTGGCATAAGAACTTTTTTGTGCGGCGTTAAAATCTTAGCGGTTTCACCCATAAATTTAACACCGGCAACAATCAAAGTTTCTGCGGGATGTTCTTTACCAAAACGCGCCATTTCTAACGAATCAGATACACAACCACCGGTTTGCTCAGCCAGCGCCTGAATGAGAGGATCGGTGTAGTAGTGTGCCACCAAAACCGCGTTTTTATCGGCCAAAAGTTGCTTGATCTTTGCAGTGTATTGATCAATTTGCGCTTGATCGAGAGACTCTGGCTTAGATTGAGCCAAAAAATCCTGCACAAAGGCGCGCGATTCTTGGTTCGCAGCATTGTTCTCAGGCTTAGAGTTCAAGATTGTTACCTCCGAGCGTCATCCAGTGTGACGAAATGAACATGACTCCCGATTATACCTCACTTCGGTTTTTTTGGCCTAGCATGTCGGGATGAGCGCGTAAAACCTATGCTGAAGCCTGGTTTCACCCAGAGTTTATGGTGATATTCATCATTAGCTTTAAAACTTATTAGCATCAGTAACCTAACCATACGCTGCTCTAAATTCACCCGCCAGACCAAGCATATGACCCGGCAAAAAGCAGAATAAATAGCCAATATCAGCAACAAAAACAGCGTTTTGCGCAGTAAGACACAGTTCAAGTATCGAAAAACCCATATACTGTACATATATACAGTTTTAATGTAAAACGATACTAAACACACTTAATATGCTCAAATTGCGCCCTAAGTGAGTTAAATATAAACTGATTTTTAATAATTATGGATTTTAACCGCCAAACTTAGTACAAAAAACATTCTTAAATACAAAAACCTTTTACGGGTAATCCGGCGATACCGCCCAAAGTTCGAAAAAGGTCTAAAACATATTTTACCTTTTCGATCTTTCGTAAAATCATCCATGAGTTACCCTAAAAACCTGAGCAAATACATTCACAACAACTCTAAAAAAGGTGAAAAATGTCTGAAGCATTCATTGGCCCTGATAAAAAACCACGTTGCGCATGGTGTGGCTCTGCACCAGACATTTTTATTGATTATCACGATAACGAATGGGGCTTTCCCGTTGACGATGATCAACGGTTATTCGAGAAAATCTGCCTTGAAGGATTTCAATCGGGCTTAAGCTGGCGAACCATTTTGGTAAAGCGCGAAAACTTTCGCGAAGCTTTTAAACAATTCGACTTTAATAAAGTCGCTAAATTTACTGAAAAAGACATCGAAAAATTACTGCAAAACGAAGGTATAGTTCGCCACAAAGGCAAAATAGAAGCGGTAATTAACAACGCCAAATGCGCACAAGAAATGGTAAAAACCGAAGGCTCACTGGCAAAATTCTTCTGGCAGTTTGAACCCGATCCAAACACCTTACCCGACCCACAAACTCAATCGGTATCGGATGGCTCAAAAGAATTGTCAAAAATATTAAAAAAACGCGGCTGGAAATTTGTAGGCCCAACAACCGTATACTCGTTTTTTCAAGCCATGGGCTTAATCAACGACCACAGCGAAGAATGCATAACTCGCAAAAAAATCGACCAAGCTAAAAAGAAATTTAAAAGACCTTAAGTGTGATGAATTTTTAATAGGCACACTAGGTAATTTTTTTAATGGAGAAATTATTAGGGAGTTTTGGTTATTTTTGTGAATAGAATTTGATGGTAATAATTAAAACACGTTGCGCAATCTTTTATAAGGCTAACTGCTGATTCGGTTTGATAGTTGCAATACCCAGCAACAATAACTAGTAACAATACCAAGTAAAAATACCTATCAATAACACCTAATATTATCCAGTAGCAACACATCCTTGTGTTGTTTGTCACTCGGGTGGTACGGAGTTTTATTAGGTAATATTAATTGCCGGTACGAGTGTGGGTTCTTTCCCAAAATTTTGGGATTTCATTTCTACCGGTGTTTCTGGTGGTAGACGTGGAATTAAGTACACTTGATTGGCATTTTGGTTTAGTTCCATTTTTTCGTGGAGTTCTGCTAGGTTTTTACGCATTTCTACCAGCGCTTGTGGATTTACCACTTCCGAAGGCACTGCAAAAATTCGATGTTTTTGTAAAAACAAGCCTAGTTCATTACTGCTGGAATAACGAATAATGGCGGGTGCTAAAACTAAGCCGAGTAATACAGGTAATAACCACCAGAAAAATACCGGTGTGTAGTAGGCAGTAACGCTACCCCAAATAAGCGCAACGGTTAAACCCAAACCTGTTCTGCGAAATGCTTCTCGCCAAGCCACAACTCGACCTTCGCGTGATTGCGCATCCCAGCTGATTTTAAATCCACAAAAGGTTGCAACCACAAAGCTTGCATGAAAGACCATCATTATTGGCGCGATTAGAATAGCAAAAACAATTTCTAAACCTGCACTTAAAAATAATTTAAGGTGACCGCCAAAGCTTTTGTGATTATCCATGCTGGTAATAATTAGGGCCATAAATTTAGGCAACAGCAACATGCACGTGGTTAAAAACAACAATGAGAAAATCAACTCGGTTTTTGCGACTGGCCAGTTGGGAAATAATTGATAACTGGCGGTAAAAAATTGAGTTTCGGTAACCGATCGAACAATGGCATCAACACTACTTAGGGCAAGCATTACCAACCATATTAATGAACTGATATAGGCAAGCGCGCCAAACAGAAAATGACACTTGCTCATCAAAGTTGAGCGATGCATTCCTAATAAAGCAAGATGCTGTAAATTACCTTGAATCCAACGTCTGTCGCGGGTGGCGTAATCTAAAATATTGCTAGGAACTTCTTCGAAGCTGCCTTTTAGATCTGGCAATAAAATTACGTCCCAACCAGCGCGGCGCAATAACGCCGCTTCAACAAAGTCGTGACTTAAAATGTCGCCACCAAAGGGAGCTTTTCCTGGCAATCTCGGTAATCCGCAACAATCGATGAATGCATTGACACGAATGATTGCGTTGTGTCCCCAATAGTTGGCGTTATCGGTCTGCCAAAAAGCCAAGCCGCTGGCCAACATAGGGCTGCAAAGCTCTGCGGCGAACTGCAAAAAACGACCAAAAAAAGTGGTTTGGCGCACAGGCATAGGAACGGTTTGAATTAAGCCAACGCCGGTATTTTTCTCTAATTCTGCGGCCATGCGAACCATACAGTCACCGGTCATAATGCTGTCGGCGTCCAGTACAATCATAGCCTCGTATTGGGTGCCCCAACGCTCGCAAAAGTCCTTTAAATTACCTACTTTCTTTTCGGTATTTTTAACGCGATTACGATAAAAAATATGTTTTGAAAGCGCACCTAAACGTTTGGTTAAAATTTTCCAAGCTTGCAGCTCGGCAACTCGAATTTTCGGGTCTTGGGTGTCACTTAATAAAAAGAAATCAAACTTACCGAGTTGCCCCGTTGTTTCGAGCGAACGCAGGGTTGTCTCAAATCCGGCAAGAACTCGTACGGTATCTTCATTATAAACCGGCATCACAACTGCGGTTCTGAAGTTCTCAGAAGGCAATAGCTTTGCACGATTGTCGTCGTAAAAATTCGACTCTAAGCTTGTTGCAGAACTGCTATCACTAAAAATGGCCTGCTTTTTAAGAGTAAGCGGATCAATTTTAAAGAGTTTTACAAGAAAACCCGCAAAACCACTCCAAAATGCTGTTGTAATCCAAATAAAAGAAAAACTGAATAAAACCAGCAAACATAATTCGAGTGCTGTTGTGCCGTTTGCCCGCAAGATGTCGAACATCATGCCAACACCTGCAATTGAAGTTAAGATCACGGCAATAAAAAACCCCAACATGCGCGTGCGCTTAAAAGGCAAACTGTAGGTTGTTCGCGTAGGAGCGTCTTGATCGGCTACCGAGGAATTTTTAAGTGCATATTCGATGGTATTTTTACTGTATTGCATTTGGACTCCAGACATAGTTCCAAACTTCACTGACGCGCTTACCATGAAGTGTTAAATTTAATCGCATATCAATAGCGTCTTGATTTTGAGGACTGACTTTAAACATTACCCGCCAGCGATTTTCGTTAGGGAGTTTTTTAACGCTAACATCTTTCGCACTTCCGCCATTTAATTCCAGATTAACATTAACCGGCCAATCGGCATTGAGGTGGTTGGTTTCTGGGAAAACAAAGTCCACCAAAAATTGACGATGTGCCTTAGGCGGTGGATTATCTTGTCCTGGAATTGCCGCCCAACCGATACGCGTTTTTTCGACGTAAGCACTTTGAAAGTTTTTGGGAAATTCATTAAAGGTTGATAACCGATAAGAAAATTCCATCGATTCGCCCGCTTTAACCGGTTGCTTAGGCACCCAATAAGCAACAATATTATCGTTGGTTTCGCTGTTGGTGGGAATTTCCACCAACTCCACACGGCCTTCGCCCCAATCGCCTTTGGGCTCAATCCATAAACTCGGTCTGTATTCGTAATGAGCTTCTGTGTCTAAATAATTTTCACTGTCGCGATCACGTTGTGCCAAACCAAATCCGCGAACGTTATTTAAACCCGAAGAGGTTATTCCTAATTGCTTAGGGTTTCTGAGCGGACGCCAAATCCATTCACCGTTTTGAGTTAAAATTTGTAAGCCGTCAGAATCGTGAACTTCAGGTCGAAAATCATCGTAAAAACGCGTTTTATTCTCGCCAAACAAAAACATACTGGTTAAAGGCGCAACACCTAGTTTTTTTATGTCTGATCGAAAAAATAAAGTCGAGCGCACGTCAATAATGGTATTCACTTCGGGATGGATCGTGAATTTATAGGCGCCTGTAACCGATGGGCTATCTAGCAAAGCCACTACTTGCAGTTGGTTCGACGGAGTACCTGAGTTATCCGAATTTTCTGTCTTTGGTTTTTTCAGCCAAAATTCTTTAAACGTTGGAAATTCTTCACCGCTCAACTCGCCCGTATCAACAGCTAAACCTCTAGCAGAAATGCCGTAATTTTGTCCGGGGCCTACTGGACGAAAATAAGAAGCGCCTTGAAACACAATAATTTCGTCTTTGTATTGTTTAGAGTTCAATGGGTAATGAATTCTAAAACCTGCAAAACCTACATCGTTATTAGAATCTAAGGTCAGATTTTCAGCTTCGCGCTCGTACAAAAAATATTGTGGATCAAAATTTAAATGCTGATGAACGGAATATTCATCAACTAAATTGATGCCAACAGGATGTTTGTATAAAAAGCCGGGATGAAATAACTGTATTTCAAAGTCGGATTCATTTTTCCATATGGATTTTTCTGGGTTATAGCGAATAGATCGATATTGCTGGTAATTTAATTGATCTAAGCTCGCCGGTAAGGTATTGGCGTCGGCCACATAACTCTTACTGGCGAGATCACGTGCGCGATTCACCACGAGATCGTATAAAACTTGATGGCTGTCTGGACGATCGCCGTTTTTTAGTTCTTTAATTTTTTGATCTTGTGCAGACACAGGTCCCGGCAGCACAGCAGACTCAGCGGAAGTACTGACAGGAGCGGAACCAGACTCCACAGCCGGAATATCATTCGCTTCATTAATGGGCTTAGTAGAAGCCTCCGCATTGCTCGTTGGCTCATTGGTTTGCGGCGACACACTAACTTCAATGCGAGCTTTCTGCTCGGCTACTTTAACAGTTTGCTCGTTCGCTGCGTCTTGCGCATATACCGAAGTAAATCCAACCGTTGAAACTGCAAGCGCCAACCATGAGCGCTTGTTACACAAACACTGTTTGTTCATACCTTGTGTTCACTTAATTAATTGATAGCTAGGAGTGCCGTATCGAAATGTTTTTTTGCAACAACGAAGGTGCTTCTTCTTTAAGTACATTTTCGATAACAAGAGCCTTGTTAAAATTACAAATCACTTTGTAAGTGAGCTCTTGAAACTCTGCCAAACCTATTTTTTGTTAGGAATTTTTATGAATGAGTGTGATCTAGTCACCAATTTTGCCCACCAGTGGAACACTCGTATATTCTAGAGCAAAAGATCTGCCAACTAAAATGAAGTAACCCGGGGTGATAGTGTGATTTGAAAAACAATTCTAGAAAAAATCCTTAAGAATACTGTTAATTTTTATTAATCAGACAACTAATAAAAAGTTCAGCCAAACGGAAGCCGCGTTAACTCGTTACCATTAAATAACATTCCGTTTTTGGATACAGCCAACAGTAAACACATAGAATGAAGCAGCAATAGTCTAAGGAAAAAACTGCTATAAAAAGGTACATACCGATCTCAAGAACAGAAAAAAATCGATGTTTTACAGGTATAGCAGACGCAAGAAGTTGCGGGCGCCTTATTATCATAGTGCAAGTTATAAAGCTATAGAGCGCATATATAAACTACTAAAATTTACAAATTAGCAATGCGGTCTGGGTAAGAACTCATCACCCAGAGCGGGTATTTGATTATCGCCTAATTTGAGCATAGGCGAAGAGCTTGCAGAAAATCAGAGGCGCCATCAAACCCATTAACGAATGGGTATTTTATGCAGACCGCATCAATTTAAACTCAAACACATAGAGCTCAACAAAAAAGAACAAATATTCAAAAAGACTTACGTCCGTTAACCATCGAATCACTTTATAACGGCGTAAGCAAAAGGGTTACCGTTGATCTTTAGTTAAACATCAAAGAACTTGCTTAAGCAGTAAAAACCTGCCTAATAAGGTGAGGCTTTTACTAAATTTTAAAGAAATACCAACCAGCTCGGAGGCGCACAATCAATGAATCCGAAGTAGCATTAATCCGAAATATCTAAAGGTTAAAAAGTCGAAGCGTCAATAACCAACCGGTAATGTACAAATCATGCAGTCAAGCTGTGCGTGATATTTTTGCAAAAGACTTTTCATCTTCAACGACAGCCACACCTTTGGCGCCAAACGACAAAATATCTTCAACTTTATCTTGGCTTGTGGAGAACGCCACAGCATCGATGCCTTTGGATACTGCCAATGTAACCGCCAAATGACCCAAGCCGCCTATTCCGGCCACACCGACTTACGCACTGGGTTTTGCGTCAAGTTTTAAAAGCGGTGAACGGGTTGTTACATTGGCACACAATAATGGTGCAGCCTCTTCAAAACTGATAGCTTCTGGAATGTGTGCCGCGAAATGATCATCCACAACAATGTTGTTAGAATAAACAACTTAAGAAATTACCGCGCTGAATACACCATTCGATCACTGATACTTATCTCTTGCGCAAGTCCCGCAATGGCAAGTAGAACTGCACTGCTCAAGCGTGGTTGGCTAGACATAAATAACGCTTTAACTGGATTAATTAGAATTTTTTGAATAAACGATTCGCATAATTACCTATTTATTAAAGTGTTTAAACTTAAAGAGTCGATAGAATAATTATCCTGAATTATTGCCTATTTTTACCAAATACTAAAAAATATCTGCAACACTAATATTTAATATCAGTTCAACATTAAAACCAATTGCCTAATACTACTTTTTTATTGTCATTTTCTACGTAAATTATTAGAAGCCTGATCCATTGTTATAATTTAGTGATAGCATCGCTTGATATGGATAGTTTAGTACGGAAGGGTTAGCACGGAAAAGTTGGCGAGTTTAATGAATACAGAATCAAGCAGTATAGAGATTTTACCGAATACAATTCAAACAAACTCTCTAGCAAAACATATTAGTGAATTAATTGGCTTAAATAAACGTTTAGACACCCCTATTAAAGGTTTAAGCCTGCATCGTTGGGAAACACCAACAGACCCTACCAGCTATATGCTTGCACCCAGCATTTGTTTAATTGGTCAAGGCAGAAAACGCTTATTTTTAGGCGATGACAATTTTGTTTGTGATCCACACACATTCTTATTAACATCCATTGAATTACCTGTTGTGACTCAAATTGCAGAGGCAAAACCGGAGACGCCGTATTTGGGTATCACCATGGAATTAAATCTAAGAATGATCTCGCAATTAATGCTCGATGATCCTTCTAAGCAAGCACGTAATTCTAATGATCGATTGGGTGTTTCGGTCAGTGATTTATCAGAAGATTTAATCGATGCCTTCGCTCGATTATTAAATTTATTAAAAACCCCCGAAGACTTACCAGTATTAGGCCCATTAATTCAGCAAGAAATTTATTATCGCTTATTAAAAAGTGATCAAGGTCCGCGACTTAGAAATATCGTGACCGGCGGGAACCATAGCCATCAAATAGCTCAGGTGATTGAGTCATTAAAAGCTAATTTTTGTAAACCCGTTAAAATCGAAGCATTAGCCAATGATGCGGGATTAAGTATTTCGGCATTTCACAATCATTTTCGAGCGATGACCGCAATGACACCGTTGCAATTTTTAAAGAAAATGCGTTTGAATGAAGCTCGCCGCTTAATGCTTGCAGAACATCTAGACGCATCTAAGGCGGCTTACGAGGTTGGTTATGAAAGCCCTTCGCAATTTAGTCGCGAGTACAACCGCATGTTTGGCGCACCGCCAATGAGAGACATAAAACAACTTGCTTCTAAATTGTAATATTGGAACCTCTGATTAACTCACCCATGATTTAATCAGAGGTTCCCATTGTTGATACCAAGCAATTTAACTTTTTTACCGGATACGATCGAAACAACTTTTGCTTTGCTTAACTTCGCCTTGTTTTATTCAAAACAGGCAGCTCGCGCTGTACAGTTGTACACACTACATTTATTGGCATTTATTTTTAATACCCCTGTGTAGCGATAAAAGGAAGTATCGCTTTTTTTTATACTCCTTTACTTACAATTAAAATGTTCCAAAAAAATTAATCATTGTTATAACACGGCTTAGAAAATTTAAAACATTAAACATTAAACCCAATTTACCTCGCAGGCCAACATATAGCCCGCTCCGTACACGGTTTTTATTAATACGGGATTTTGCGGATCGGATTCAATTTTTTTTCTGAGACGCGACATTCTTACATCAATGCTTCGATCGTAAGGTGCACTGTTTTCTCCAAGCAGCTGATCACGAGACAATATTTGGAATGGGTGCTTTAAAAGTGCCAACAAAATTTCGCCTTCAGCACGACTGAGAGTTTCATCGCTATCGTTCATGGTTTTTAAACTGAGTGATTCGGGTTTAAATACGCAATTAGCAAACTGAGCTTGTTTGTAACGAGTAATTGTTTTTGGTTTTTTCTTGCGTAACCTGCGCAGTAAACTTTGCACACGGGCGACCAATTCGCGAGGTTCAAAAGGCTTGGTAATATAGTCGTCGGCGCCAAACTCTAAACCAACAACTCTATCGGTTAAGGCATCACGCCCAGAGACAATAATTACTCCGGTTTCTTTATCTTCTAATTTTTTCACCAGTTCCATACCGTCGATATCGGGTAGATTTAAATCCACAATACAAATATCGGGTAATTGTTTGTCAAATTCCGCCAAGGCTTTTTCACCGCGCGAAAAATGACTGACATGATAACGGTAGTTTGTCAGAGAGTTGCATATTAATTCTGCCAAATCTTGCTCGTCTTCTATTAAAAAAATAGAAGGCTTTTCAAATTCACTCATATTGCAACCTCGTTATTATTGTTTTTAGGTCGACTTGGGAAAGCATGTACCAGCGTACCTGGATCAAAGGGTTTATACAGCAGAAAAGCTTTAAAATCATCGGGTGGATCGGATTCGGTGTAACCGGTCATTAAAACAATCACAGCATTGGGATGGCAAATTTTAACGGTAGTGGCAACCGTATAACCGTCGGCAGTACCTGGCATAACAACATCGCTTATAACACCGGCTATTTGATCGATTCCCAATAAAATATTCAAGGCCTCATCGCCGTTGGTAGCTTCAATAACGGAATACCCCAAACGAATAAGTTGCTGGCGAATTAACTCCCGTAAATCGGCGTTGTCTTCGACAAGCAATACCAAATCGGATTCGGGTATTTTTGGTGACTGCCTAGGAAGTGAAGCGGGAGCTTGTGTTATCGCCGAATTAATTCCGTGATTAACCGGTAATAAAATATCAACCCGTGCACCGCTGCTAATATCTTCACGATTTTTAATGCGAAGATATCCTTTCGATTGTTTAACAAAACCGTACACCATACTTAAACCCAAACCAGAACCTGCGCCAATGGTTTTTGTGGTAAAAAATGGCTCATAGGCTTTTTTCAATGCCTCATCTGAAAAGCCCGTGCCATCATCGAGCACGCTTATCATTACATAATTACCGGGTTCTACTTGTTCATCAAAACCATCGCTCACAAACTGGTCTTGATCATAATTTACTGAGGTAACCAATAACTTTAATTCGCCGCCATTAGGCATGGCATCGGCGGAATTTAACACCAAATTTACCAAGGCGTCTTCCAATTGCGCGGCATCCACATACACATCGGGAACGTGGGAGTGAATTTGTGTACGCAAACGAATATTTTCGGAAAGCGGCGCTACCAATAGATCAATAAGTTCGCCGATCATTTTTTCTGGTGTGACGCGCGTTGGTGACAAGGGCTGTTTGCGGGCAAAGGCCAAAAGACGTTTGGTCATATCAGCGCCGCGACGTGTTGCACGAATAGCCGGAGCCAAATTCGCTTGTTGTTCTGGGGTCATTTCTTGATTATTTTGCAACTGTATGAGATTACCTAAAATAATGCTCAACAAATTATTAAAGTCGTGGGCCAAACCACCTGACATTTGCCCAACCGCTTTCATCTTACTTACTTCAGCCATTCTACGTTCGGCTTCACGTTCGTGGGTAATATCAATAGATAAGGTTAAAAACCCGTTAACCTTGTTTTGATCGTCTAAAAAGGGAATTAAAGTACGACGCGTGATAATTTCCTTGCCCTTGTATTGCAAGCGATACTCGTAAATAGGATGCTCACCGTTTCGAGCCTGCTCAATGTACGGACCAAGGGTTTCATACATGTCTTCGCCAATGACGTTAATCAGCGCCTTGCCTTGAATGTCAGATTCCTGCTGATTAAAAATTTCGCGGTATTTTTCGTTGGCAAAAACAATATTCAATTGCGGATCAATATAAGCAATTTGCGCGGGTAATTCGTCCAGTATCATGCGCTGGCGACGCTCAACGATTTTTAACTCGGTCTGAGTTTGCTTTAATGAATCAACGGCCTCTAATAATTGTACGTTCGACTCAGACAGTTCTCGGGTACGCGATTTCACTCTTGAATTTAAATTTTCGATATTTTCTTTTAAGCGATCGACCATTAAATCAAACGATTCTGCCAACGATCCTATTTCGTCTTGGCGATTAATACCGGTTTTGGCCGATAAATTTCCGCGACTGATTTTAAAAGCTGTCATCGATAATTTTTTAATAGGCGTTGTTAGCCATTCGGCAAATAAAAACGCAGCGCCAATGGTGGCAATCAATCCCAACAAACCCATGGCCATGATTCGTTGACTGAGCTGTACCGAGCTTGCTTTCAGATCGTCTAAATACACCGATGAGCTGATGTACCAATCAAAACCGGAAAGGTGTCTTACCAAGGATAATTTTTCATACACGTAACGCCCTTGGTCATCGGGTCGATCCCACTTGTAATACAACTCTTCGCCAGAATCAGCTGCCTCTATTAAGTCAACATAAATTGGATTTTGAGTAACCGGATTAAGCAGTTTTTTAAAATTAAGACCGTGAATGTTCGAGTTGGGATGAAATAACATGTTGCCTTCGGAATCGAACACATACACGTAACCATTTTGGGCAATTTTTACGTTTTCTAAGGCTTTATTAATTTCTAAAATGGCTTGGTGTTTTTGTGCCTCTACTTCTTGTTCGATGTCTTCAATATAAACCCCGGCACCAATCACAAAATTCCATTGCGGGTAGTCTCGTACGTAAGAATATTTATCGATAACATCAGCGCTGCCCAAACGATTCCATTTGTATTTATAAAAGCCAGAACCCTGCTCTCTAACAGATTTCACGATATCGGGAATAATTAATGTGCCGCCAGGCTCAGAGTAGCTGGACATGTCTCTCTGATGAAAGCGCTCCGACGGATGGGAAATAAGCGTTGCGTTGTAATCGGCAATCCACAGGTAGTCGTTGTTACCAAAATTAAATTCGCGAATTTCAGAAAAAATTTCAGCCCAAATCTGCTCTTCTGATTCGCCCCTTTGCAAACCTTTTTTTAAACTGGTTTCTATATAGTTTTCGGTAACGTTTAAAATTGAACTTAGGCGCTGTTCGTGAGATTTGAGTGTGGTATCAACATAGTTTTCGGTATTGGCGTACATACGATTTGCCAGATCGTAAACAATATTGAGCACCTGCCGATTGGTGTTAAGTTCTAAACTAAAGACGTTGTCTTTGATGAGCGGAACGGTAAACCAATAAATAGACCCAAAAATACTACCAATTAACAGCAGTAGCATTAAAAACAGGCGCGTTGTAATGGGAGAGCGACGAAACATCGTTGTTATTCTTATCGTTATAGAGCCGGTTTATCCACGTAATTTAATACGAATGTATCATAAATTTTGCAAATCGAGCAGACTTGTTACATTTCGTTACATTTCGAAATCTTAGGTTAGATTTGCCAAATACTCTGGCAATGATTGTGTTTTATCGTGAGCTAATAACAACAAAACAGAAGTGATCTGAGTGGCTGTGTGTTCACTTCAAAATAATAAGAGCTACGACACAATGACCCATTCCAACCCCGATGTCATTCTTCAAACCCAAGATTTAACCAAGTCTTTTAAAGGCTTTACCGCTGTAAGCGGCGTTAATTTGAGTATTCAACGCGGTCACATTCATGCCCTGATTGGCCCAAACGGCGCGGGTAAAACCACCGTATTTAACCTGTTAACCAAGTTTTTAAAACCCACCTCTGGGAAAATACTATTCAACAGTGAAGATATTACCAAATTAGAGCCTGCGGCTATTGCCCGAAAAGGCGTAATTCGGTCATTTCAGATTTCTGCGGTCTTCCCTCATTTAACGGTTTTAGAAAATGTTCGCATTGCTCTGCAACGTAAAGAAGGAACCAGCTTTCATTTCTGGAAACACGAATCTACTTTGAATCGACTCAACGACAAAGCCGTTGATTTATTAGACTCTGTGGGTTTATCCGATTTTGCCAGCACCGTAACCGTTGATCTTTCTTATGGCCGCAAGCGCGCGCTGGAAATCGCCACAACGCTGGCCGTTGAGCCTGAACTGATGTTGCTAGATGAGCCTACCCAAGGCATGGGTCACGAAGATGTGGGATTGGTGACGGAGCTTATCAAAACCGTATCGAAAAACCGTACCATTTTAATGGTTGAACACAATCTGCAAGTAGTTTCTCGTTTGGCCGATCGCATTACCGTATTGCAACGCGGCTCCATTCTCACCGAAGGTAACTATCAAGAAGTTTCGAATAACCCAGAGGTAAGAGAAGCCTACCTCGGCTCAGAAATAGAAACAGAGCACAAACATTCGGCGGAGGTGGCATCATGAATCAGCAAGTTGATATTAAAAGCCACGCGCACATCCAAGACGGCAACCACCGCGAAAAAATTCGCATCAGTAATCTCCATGCCTTTTACGGTGAATCGCACATTCTTCACGGCATTGATATGACCGTGTACCAAGGCGAACTGGTGACACTAATCGGTCGCAATGGTGCGGGTCGCTCTACCACTTTAAAAGCCATTATGAACATGGTGGGTAAACGCACCGGACAAATCGTTATCAACGGCCAAGAAACCTTAAACATGGCCGCGCATAAAATTGCCCATTTAGGTTTGGGTTTTTGTCCAGAAGAACGCGGCATATTTGCGAGCTTAAACGTAGAAGAAAATTTAATGCTGCCGCCTAAAGTACGTTCCGACGGCATGAGCGTTGATGAAATCTACGCAATGTTTCCGAATTTATACGAGCGCCGCACCAGCCAAGGCAATAAGCTTTCTGGAGGCGAACAACAAATGTTGGCGTTAGCCAGAATTTTAAGAACCGGCGCGAACATTTTATTGCTGGATGAAATTACCGAAGGCCTAGCACCGGTGATTGTGCAAAAACTGGGAGAAGTTTTAAAACAATTAAAAGACCGAGGTTTAACCATTTTATTGGTTGAACAAAATTTCCGATTTGCCGCCCACATTGCCGACCGACACTACGTTATGGAACACGGACATATTGTTGAAGAAGTAAAAGCCAATGAATTGGTGGAAAAATCTGAACTGTTAAATGCATATCTTGGCGTTTAGTCGCAACGACTTACAAGAATAATAAAAATCAACTGGAGTCAAACCATGAAAACAATAAAAACATCACTACTTACTAAAATTGCCTACGGTGTTATGTCTACATCACTATCGTTAAATGTATTAGCGGCGAGCGACGGTAAAGTCAAAATTGGAGTTCTAGCCGATATGGGCGGCACCTATGCCGACATATGCGGTAAAGGCTGTGTAACGGCTACAGAAATGGCCATCGAAGATTTTGGTGGCGAAGTACTTGGCAAAAAAATCGAATTAGTTTCGGCAGATTCACAATTAAAACCCGACATTGCATCATCGATTGCGCGTAAATGGGTAGAAAGTGAAGACGTTGATACCATTGGTGGCTTAGTTTCATCAGCGGTTTCTGGCGCGGTATCAAAAGTTAACTTAGACAACAAAAAAATTACTCTAATTTCAGGCTCGGCATCTAACTCTTTTACCACCGATGCGTGCAACGCCTACAACGTACATTGGACCTACAACGTTGAGGCCATGGCAAACGGCACCGTAAAACCCATGGTTGAATCTGGTAAAAAGAATTGGTTTTTTATCACCGCAGACTACAGCTTTGGTCACTCACTTGAATCTGTAGCAACAACGGTAATTACCGAAAAAGGCGGAAAAGTGGTTGGCGGTGTTCGCGCACCTTTAGGTACTACAGATTTCTCATCTTACGTATTGCAAGCGCAAGCATCGGGTGCTGATGTGGTCGCGCTAGCCAACGCCGGTAACGATACCGTAAACGCATTAAAAGCAGCCAGCGAATTTGGCCTAACCGATCAAATGGATATTGCCGGATTATTAGTGTTCACCCAAAACTCACAGGCCATGGACCCATCGGTTGCGGCGGGTATGCGCTTAACCACCGGTTTTTATTGGGACATGGATGATCAAGCTCGCCAATGGAGTGCGCGTTTTGAAGAGCGTCACGGCGGTATTCCAAGCATGATTCACGCGGGTATTTATTCGGCCACCATGCATTATTTAAATTCGGTAAAAGCCGTCGGTACCGATGAATCCGAAGCGGTTATCAAACACATGAAACAAAACAAACCGAACGACTTTTTTGCCAGAAACGCAGAACTTCGCGGCGATGGTCGCATGGTGCACGACATGCTTTACGTAGAAATTAAAAAAGCGTCAGAGCGTAAAAACAAAAACGACATTTACACAATATTAAAAACAATTCCAGCGAACGAAGCCTACGCACCCATGTTGCCACAGTGCGATTTTTCGTAAATAAAGCAAGATAAAATTTACCACCATAGCCGCACCCACAATCACCTGAAATTTAGGTGCGGCTTTTTTTGGTAAGCGCGGTAGAATATTGATGAAACATAAGAGTTTCAAAACCTTTACCCGCCTGCCCTTTTTGGTTTAAGAGATTTCTTATGACTACCATTTTCGGCATTAATTTATTTGCGCTATTTGGGCAATTGTTAGTTGGATTAATCAATGGTTCTTTTTACGCATTACTTAGCCTTGGGCTCGCGATTATTTTTGGTTTATTAAAAATCATTAACTTTGCCCAAGGCGCGCTTTATATGCTTGGTGCTTTTTGCGCACTCTTAGCGTTGAAATATTTAGGCATTAATTATTGGTACGCACTTATTCTAGTGCCTATTGCCGTAGGTATTGTTGGCATTCTTATGGAACGTTTTTTAATTCGTCCTATTGCCAACGAAGATCACTTGTACAGTTTATTATTAACCTTTGGTCTAGCATTGATTATTCAGGGTGCATTTACTCACGCCTTTGGCTCTTCGGGTTTATCCTATTCTATTCCAGATGAGTTAAAAGGCGGTATTCGTCTACCTTTTATGTATTTACCCAATTATAGAGCCTGGATTATTGTGGCATCGATAATTACCTGTGTAGGTACCTGGTGGATGATCGAAAAAACTCGCCTAGGCGCTTATTTACGCGCTGGTACCGAAAATCCAAAATTGATGCAAGCGTTTGGTATTAATGTTCCGTTATTAGTGACACTGACCTTTGGCTTTGGTGTTGCATTGGCCGGATTTGCCGGAGTGATGGCCGCACCCGTGTATTCGGTATCGCCAGACATGGGCTCTAATATTCTGATTGTGGTATTCGCTATAGTTGTCATTGGTGGCATGGGCTCAATTGGTGGCGCCATTATTACGGGTCTTGGCATGGGAATTATCGAAGGCCTTACTAAATATTTTTATCCCGAAGCATCCAATACCATTATCTTTTTAGTCATGGTTGTGGTTCTGCTATTAAAGCCAGCTGGCCTATTCGGTAAAGAGGCATAATAATGAATAATTTAAAATTAAATATATTGCTACTGATTATTGCAGTAATTGCACCCGCAGTTTTTTATCCAGTTTTTTTGGCAAAAATTTTGTGTTTTGCGCTCTTTGCCTGTGCGTTTAATTTACTGTTAGGCTACGCAGGCTTATTGTCGTTTGGACACGCAGCGTTTTTAGGTACCGGCGGCTACGTCACCGGTTATTTAATGATTAATACAGGGTTATCACCAGAAATCGCTATTATTTTAGGAATGGTTGCCGGTGGCATCTTAGGGGCAATTTTTGGTAAATTAGCCGTAAAGCGCGAAGGCATTTATTTTGCGATGGTTACACTTGCACTCGCACAGTTGGTCTTTTTCTTTTATTTACAAGCGCCATTTACCAACGGTGAAGATGGCCTGCAAGGTGTACCACGCGGCGCGATTTTTGGATTAATTGATTTATCCAACAATTACACGATGTATTATTTTGTGCTTGCCATATTTATTCTTGGCTACTGGATAATTAACCGCACAGTACACTCGCCATTTGGGCAAGTATTAAAAGCCATTCGTGAAAATGAAGACCGCGCAATTTCATTAGGTTACGAAGTTAATCGCTACAAATGGGTTGCCTTTATTATTTCGGCTGCGCTGGCTTCATTAGCAGGTTCTACCAAGGCGTTGGTCTTTAACTTGGCGTCTTTAACCGATGTTCACTGGCACATGTCTGGTGAAGTTATTCTGATGACGCTGGTTGGTGGTGTTGGCACCATTCTAGGGCCAATTCTGGGAGCCGGTATTGTGGTCAGCATGCAGAACTATTTATCAGGTGGCGAACTTGGCAATTACATTCACATAATAATGGGCTTTGTATTTGTTGTTTGCGTATTGAGTTTCAGAAGTGGCATTGTTGGTCAACTGCTTAAATTCAAACGCAATAATTTTTAACAATTCAGCAATGCATCAAATCAGGTTTAAAAACTTCTGATTAACTCATTCAGAATTAATCAGAAGTAATCAGAAGTAATAATCAAGATTCGGAATTAACATCAAAGCAAATCAGAGCTTCACTTAATATTATTAACGAATAAGAGCACAGCCATGAGTATTAAAAATATTGGAGTCGTTGGCGCAGGACAAATGGGCCTAGGAATTGCGCAAGTTTTAGCAACGTCCGGTTTTGTGGTTTCTCTGGTTGATGTCAATCAGGAAGCACTCGACAAAGCCGTGCAAACGGTTCGGTCAAGTCTTTTAAAGTTAATCGAAAAAGGTAAAGTCAAAGATTCTCTTGAAAGTATTATCGAAAGAATAAGTTGCTTTACCAACTTACAAGATCTAAGTAATTGCGACCTTGTTATAGAAGCAGCAACCGAAAACGAAAATATAAAATTATCCATATTTGAACAGCTCGATAAAATCTGTCAACCTTCGGCAATATTGGCCACCAATACTTCGTCGTTATCCGTAACCAAGCTCGCGTCTAAAACATCCAGACCCGAAAAAGTTATTGGCATGCATTTTATGAATCCGGTCCCACTGTTGAAATTAGTAGAAGTGATCAACGGTTTGCGCACCAGTGAGACAACCACAAAAGCTGTTATTGAAGTTGCAAAAAAAGCCGAAAAAATTGCCATTCCCGTCAAAGACAAACCCGCGTTTGTGTTAAATCGCATTCTTTTGCCAATGATCAACGAAGCCATTTTTATTTTAGATGAAAATTGTGCAAGCGCAGAAGATATTGACGAGATCATGAAGCTCGGTGCATCACAGCCAATTGGGCCGCTGGCTTTGGCGGATTTAATTGGTTTAGATACCTGTTTAAGTATTATGAATGTACTTTACGAAAAATTTGCAGATACCAAATATCGCCCGGCGCCGCTGTTACGGCAAATGGTTGAAGCAGGTTATTTAGGCAGAAAAACCAAGCGCGGATTTTATGATTATTCCGCCTAACGGCAAATAAAAATAAATTGGATCAAAAGAACTACTCCAGAATATACCCTTTAGCGAGGCAAATAAAGTGAACACTTTAATTAACAATGACAATAAAAACGCCTTTAATACTGACCTAGACCAAAATCAAGCTAACTTTACAGCATTATCGCCCATAACCTTTTTAGAGCGTGCCGCCACCGTATACCCAAATCGCACAGCAACGGTTTACGGAAATATCAAAAGAACTTGGCAAGAGACCTATCAACGCTGCTTAAAATTGGCAAGTGCTCTAAAAAAACGCGCAGTAAATACGGGCGATACGGTTTCAATTATCGCTGCAAACTTACCAGAACATTTCGAAGCGCACTTTGCCATTCCTATGTGCGGCGCGGTATTAAACTCAATTAATATCCGTCTAGACGCCCCAGCTATCGCATTTATTTTAAAACACGCCGATGCCAAAGCACTGATTGTTGACAAAGAATTTAGCCAAGTCACAAAGGCTGCGTTAGAGCTACTCGATACCAAACCTTTAATTATTGATATCGATGATCCGACGTATGAAGCTGGCGAATTAATTGGCGATCTTGACTACGAAGCACTACTTAACGAAGGCGATCCAGAAGGTACTGGTTTTAAAGTGTCTGATGAGTGGGACGCAATTACCCTAAACTACACTTCCGGCACTACTGGTAATCCCAAAGGTGTTGTTTATCATCATCGCGGCGCCTACCTAAACGCAATTAGCAATGCAATCTCTTGGGCCATGAATCCGCACCCGGTCTATTTATGGACATTACCCATGTTCCACTGTAATGGTTGGTGTTTTCCTTGGACCATTGCCGCAATGACAGGGGTTAGTGTTTGTTTACGACACGTAAGAGCCGATGACATTTTCAATTTAATTAAGTCCGAAAAAGTTGGTTATTTCTGCGCAGCGCCAATTGTATTAAATATGCTGAACTCATCGGACGATACCTTAAAAGCCGATATTAATCACAAAGTAAATGTCATGACAGCTGGCGCCGCGCCACCGGCGTCGGTTATTGAAGGCATGGAAAAATTAGGATTTTCAGTCACCCACGTATACGGTTTAACCGAAACCTACGGACCATCGGTTGTTTGCTCTTGGCATGAAGAGTGGGACGATAAATCACTGGAAGAAAAAGCTAAATTAAAAGCTCGCCAAGGCGTACGAGCCCCCATGCTTGATGGCTTAATGGTCGCCAATCCAGAAACTTTGGAGCCAGTTCCAAAAGACGGTAAAACCATGGGCGAGATTTTTATGCAAGGTAACCTTGTCATGAAAGGTTATTTGAAAAATCCCGAAACCACAAAAGAAGCGTTTGCGGGTGGTTGGTTTCACTCGGGCGATTTAGCCGTATGGCATCCCGATGGTTATGCTGAAATTAAAGATCGTTCCAAAGATATTATTATTTCTGGTGGTGAAAATATTTCATCCATTGAAGTTGAAGATATTTTATATCGCCATCCATTAATTCAAGAAGCCGCCGTTGTCGCCAAAAAAGATCCAAAATGGGGTGAAACTCCATGTGCCTTTGTTATGCTCAAAAACGACACCAGCGGCATTACCGATAAAGATATTATCAGTTATTGCCGCGAACATATGGCGCATTTTAAAGCACCTAAAAATGTGGTATTTGGGCCACTACCCAAAACATCCACCGGTAAAGTTCAAAAGTTTTTACTGCGTGAACAAGCCGACAAGCTTTAATTACGTGCCGTAACTTATAGGAAACTCTGATTAACCTAGAGTTTCTCGCGACACAAGCATGTGTTGCCAATTTCAAGAACGGTAAGTGATTGAAATTGTGAAGAAATTGGAAATCGTATTGTCAATTTCTTCCCTCTGATTAAATCATGGATGTGTTAATCAGAGGTTCTTATAGATTAAAAGCCTCAATATTCGAGTTACCTTAAAGATAGGACAACTCGAATCTATTTAGAAGCAAATGTTGAGAACGGGAAACCAAGATGAAAATACTTGTTGCAGTTAAACGCGTCATTGATTACAACGCCAAAGTTCGAGTTAAATCCGATCAAACCGATGTTGATTTGGCTAACATTAAGATGGCGATAAATCCGTTCTGTGAAATTGCCGTTGAAGAAGCCGTACGTTTAAAAGAAGCCGGTATCGCTACAGAAATTATCGCTGTATCGGTTGGGCCTAAAGCTTGTCAGGAGCAAATACGCTCGGCGTTGGCCTTGGGTGCGGACAAGGGTATTCAAATCGAAACCGATCATATTTCTGACTCACTCAACATTGCGAAATTATTGGCCGAAGTTGTTAAATCAGAAAATATTGATCTGGTAATCATGGGTAAACAAGCCATCGATTCCGACAATAACCAAACCGGACAAATGTTGGCGGCATTATTAAATTGCGGCCAAGGTACCTTTGCCTCAAAGTTAGAAATAAAAGATCAAAAAGTTTTGGTAACTCGCGAAATAGACGGTGGGTTACAAACACTTTCGCTAAACCTTCCTGCGGTGATCACTACCGATCTTAGATTAAACGAACCACGTTACGCTGCTCTACCCAATATTATGAAGGCGAAACGTAAACCTCTAGAGGTTAAAACCCCACAAGATCTGGGCGTAGAATTAAAACAGCATACCAAACTGCTGAAAGTTGCCGAACCGAGTAAACGTCAAGGTGGCACTATGCTTAACTCGGTAGACGAACTTATCGAAAAACTAAAATCAGAAATTCAAGGGATTTAAGAGGCATTTATGGCTATTTTAGTAATTGCAGAACACGATAACCAAACGTTAAAAAATGTCACACTGAATACCATCGCCGCGGCAACACAAATTGCTGGCGATATTCATGTATTAATTGCTGGTTTTAATTGTGGCAATGTTGCCGAACAAGCGGCAAAAATATCGGGAATCAGCAAAGTAATATGCGTTGACAACGAACTTTACCAACATCAACTTGCAGAAAACGCGTCCGAATTAATCGCATCATTAAGCAGTGATTATCAACACATTTTTGCACCGGCGACATCCAATTATAAAAACATAATGCCACGAGTGGCTGCAAAATTAGACGTTGCGCAAATATCCGATATCACCAAAGTTCTTTCTGAAGATACCTTTGAACGCCCTATTTACGCTGGCAATGCCATCGCTACCGTACAATCGCTAGACAGCGTAAAAATTATTACCGTACGAACTTCTGCTTTTTCAGAAGCAGAAAGCAAAGACGGTAACGCAGAAGTGATCACCATTGCTGCGTTATCCGACTCTGGATTGTCTCAATTTGTTTCCGAGCACGTAGAAAAGTCGGATCGACCAGACCTAAGCTCCGCAAAAATAATTATCTCCGGTGGTAGAGGCTTAGGCAGCAGTGAAAATTTTGTGCTGTTAGAAAAACTTGCCGATAAAATTGGTGCAGCCGTGGGTGCTTCCAGAGCAGCCGTAGATGCCGGTTATGTTCCAAACGATAAACAAGTTGGACAAACCGGAAAAATCGTTGCGCCACAATTGTATATTGCTGTTGGTATTTCTGGCGCAATTCAGCATTTGGCAGGTATGAAAGACTCTAAAAAAATTGTCGCCATTAATAAAGACGAAGAGGCACCTATTTTTTCTGTGGCGGACTACGGCCTTGTCGCTGATTTATTTGAAGTGCTACCAAAATTGCAAGAACAACTCTAGAAGCTTGTGGAAACTCTGGTTAACACCTCCAGGATTAATTCAGAGTTTCCTTTTTTATAAAAATTTTTGATATCAGAGCAAAAACCGAAAGAGTTCATGACCAGGTACGGTGTACGCCATGCGCACTGAACCGTCGATTTTTACGCTTTTTTTTCGGATATTTCGGTGTGAGTAAATCTACCCAAACACACCTAATCAGTTCCACTTTATCATTGCAACTTAACGTGATTGCAGCCGTTCATATTCTCAATAGTGATCCTGAGAATAATTTAACTTTAGGAACCTCTGATTAACTCATCCTTGATTTAATCAGAGGGCAGAAATTGAAAATGTGATTTCCAATTTCTTCACAATTTCAATCACTTACAGTTCTTGAAATTGGCGACACATCCTTGTGTCGCGAAAAACTCTAGGTTAATCAGAGTTTCCTTTACTTACAAATAATTTTCGGAATTTCGGAGATATCCAATGACCACTTACACCGCACCACTCCAAGATTCTACCTTTGTGTTAGAACACATAGTTGGCCTAAACGATTTAAGCCAAGCATTAAATCAAGAAGACATTAACGTAGATTTGGTAAGAACCATTATCGACGAAGCGGGTAAACTTGCCAGCGATGTAATTGCACCCATGAATGCTCAGGGTGATAAAAATCATCCAACCGTTGTTGATGGCCAAGTTCAACAAAGCCAAGGCTTCTCCGATATCTACCAACAATTTGTTGACAACGGCTGGCCAACACTTACTGCGCCCGAAGAATTTGGCGGTCAAGCACTACCCAACGTGTTAGGTACGGCTGTTAATGAACTCTGGCACTCAGCCAATATGGCTTTTGCACTTTGTCCAATGCTGAGCCAAGGCGCTATAGAAGCGTTAATTGCACACGGTAGCGATTTGTTAAAACAAACATTTTTGCCGCAATTAATCAGTGGTGAATGGACTGGCACTATGAACCTAACCGAGCCAAATGCGGGTTCTGATTTATCGGCGATTGCGTCCCGAGCAATTCCAGACGGCGACGCCTTTAAAATTATCGGCCAGAAAATTTTTATTACCTGGGGCGATCATCAAATGACATCGAACATTGTGCATTTGGTGCTAGCGCGCCTGCCAGATGCACCCGTCGGTGTAAAAGGTATCTCTTTGTTTGTGGTTCCCAAATACTTAGTGAATGAGCACGGTGAAATCGGCGAGCTCAACGACGTTAATTGTTCGTCGTTGGAACACAAATTAGGGATTCATGGCAGCCCAACTTGCGTGATGAATTTTGGCGATAACGGCGGCGCTATTGGTTATTTAGTTGGTGAAGCCAATAAAGGGCTTAGCTACATGTTTACCATGATGAATCACGCACGCCAATCCGTAGGTTTACAAGGTTTATCCATATCCGAGCGCGCCTACCAACAAAGCGTGCAATACAGTCAAGAACGTATTCAAGGTGTAGACGCTGACGGTAATAAAACCGCCATTATTAATCATGCCGATATTCGTCGTATGCTTATGGCTATGAAAAGTGGCACACAAGCCATGCGCGCCTTGGCCTTAGTTGCAGCGGCAGATATCGATTTTGCGCACGCGGGTAATTCAGAAAAACAAAAACGTGTTGAGTTACTCACGCCTATTGTAAAAGGTTGGATGACTGAACTCGCGCAAGAGTTAACGTCACTGAATATTCAAGTTCACGGCGGTATGGGTTTTGTTGAAGAAACAGGCGCGGCTCAGTTTTATCGCGACGCACGAATACTGCCCATTTATGAGGGCACAACCGGCATTCAAGCACTCGACCTTATTAACCGAAAAACGCGTTTAGACAAAGGCGCAGCCATTCAACAACTCTTTGCCGATATTCAAGATACCGCCGAAAATATTATTCAAAGCGACAATGCTGTTTTACAAAAAATCGGCGAGAAGTTGCAAACCTATTTAAGTAAAGCACAAACAGCAACTCGCTGGATTCTTGATAATGCCGAATCCCATAAAACCTTAGCAGCAAGCGTAAGTTACGATAATTTAATGCTGATGGGTTATTTAACCGGTGGTTGGTTAATGGCGAAAGGCGCACACCAAGCTCAGCAACTTTTCGATACAGACAACGAATACGGCAATGATTTTTTACAGGCAAAAATCAGTACCGCCGCTTTTTATTGTGATTATTACCTACCGCGAATTACGCAACATGTAGAAACAATCTACAGTGGCTTAGACACTCTTTTCGATTTAAATCCAGAGCAGTTTTAAGGAGACATTCGTGGAAAGAGAACAAATGGAGTTTGATGTGCTGATTGTAGGAGCTGGCCCAGCCGGTTTAGCAACGGCCTGTCGACTCAAACAATTAAATGCAGAACTGGCTATTGCCGTTGTAGAGAAAGGCTCCGAAGTTGGAGCCCATATTTTATCGGGCGCGGTGATTGATCCTATTGCACTCAACGAGTTATTTCCCGATTGGAAACAACAAGGCGCACCGCTTGAAACGCAGGTGCAAAAAGATGAAATCTATCTGCTAACAAGCGATCAGACATCTACAAAAATTCCCGAATGGATGGCTCCAAAATCACTACACAACCAAGGTAATTATATTATTAGCTTGGGTAATTTAACCCGTTGGCTTGCGACCCAAGCAGAAGAGTTAGGCGTTGATATTTTTCCGGGTTTTACCGGTGCCGAAATAACCTACGATACCGATGGTAAGGTAACCGGAGTTTGCACCGGCGACATGGGCATTGGCCGCGATAAAATGCCGAAAGATTCGTACATGCAAGGCATGGCACTAACGGCAAAATACACCGTATTTAGTGAAGGCTGTCGAGGGCATTTGGGTAAAGAATTAATTCGACACTTTAATTTGGATAAAGACCAAGACCCACAACATTATGCCATCGGTTTAAAAGAATTATGGCAAATTGATCCCGAACACCATCAACCGGGTTTAGTCATTCATGGCTCTGGTTGGCCTTTGGACAAAAGCACCAACGGTGGATTTTTCTTATACCACGGCGACAACCATCAAATATCCGTAGGCTTAATTGTTGATTTAAATTACAGCAACCCGTGGTTAAATCCCTATGAAGAATTTCAACGTTTAAAACATCATCCCGTTTTAGCGCAATATTTGCGAAATGGCAGTCGAGTTTCTTACGGCGCACGAGCCATTGCCAAAGGCGGATTTAATTCATTGCCAAAAATGTTTTTTCCGGGTGGTTTATTAATTGGTTGTGATGCAGGAACACTGAATGTGTCTCGAATTAAAGGGTCACACACGGCCATGAAATCGGGAATGCTCGCCGCGGAAGCCATTCATTCTGCACTGCTTAACAACCACAAAGAACTTAGCGAATACGACGAACTCTTTAAAAACAGCTGGCTATACGATGAACTCTATGGCTCCAGAAATTTCGGCCCAGCATTGCACAAATACGGTAATTGGTTTGGTGGCGCTTTTAACACACTAGACCAGAACTTTTTAGGCGGCAAACTACCAGTAACACTGCACGACCGGCTCGAAGACAACGCTCAACTTAAAGAAGTATCACAGGTAGAAAAAATTAACTATCCAAGCCCGGACGGCGTTTTATCCTTCGATAAATTATCGTCCGTGTATTTATCAAATACCAACCACGAAGAAGATCAGCCATGCCACTTACAGCTGAGCAAAGAAGAAATTCCCACCAAAATTAATATTCCGCTCTACAGCGAACCAGCGCAACGATACTGCCCGGCGGGAGTGTATGAGTTAGTCGAAAAAAACAACGAACTACAATTGCAAATTAATGCCCAAAACTGTTTACACTGCAAAACCTGCGATATAAAAGACCCCTGCCAAAATATTCAATGGACACCACCGGAAGGCGGCGGCGGACCAAACTATCCCAATATGTGATCAAACCATCCCAACATGTAATATCGAAAACCCTCACACCAAGAAATCTTAGTAACACAAGGAAGTGTTACCAAGCTAACTTCGAAAATACCCAGTAAGTCTTAGAGCACCTTTAATATATGCAAAAAAAATTGTTAAGGTCTTATCTTGGGTAAGGATCATTCGTTTTAACTGAGATAGTTAAACCTTTTGTAATATAAGAAATAATCTCGCTCTGCTTGTTAAAATCAACGCCACTCGAAGACTTATCAAAGTTATAAACATAACCATCTTTAAACTTAATGGCATAGTATGATCGATGTACAATATTACCATTAGGTGCCTTGAATGATTTCGTTAGCTCAATCGATTCAATTTCGTTAAAATTGTGTTCAATCTCACCTAAGCTCAATATATCATTGGAAACGAAAGTATCTTCCGTAACACGGGTGTAAGAATCTAAGGCCAGCCCCGAAAATACGACGCAAACAGGAATACATAAATACGCCATATACTTTAGAACTTTCCATGAATCCAGTCCAAGTTTTAAGTTCACGTATTCTGTATATTCATCATATCTTTGCTTTCCAAGTAAACCCAAATATAGATAATGCATAGGAATTGCCGCTAAAAAGAGTGACAGAAATAACGCTGGCAACGCCCAGATAATCCTCGTTGGTGGAAGAAAGAAAATATTCTCACCGGATCTCGACATAACACTATCGGATGCCAAGTCCAAAAAATACCATATTAAAAAACCGGCTCCAGGAATAAAAATCAAGAAAGGAACTAATGCAAACCTCTCCCATTTCGAATACTCTTTAGCTAGCTGATCGATATCTTTCTCTGTTTTTATAACAGGTTGAAGTGACTTAACTGTAGTGGTCAATTATTTTCATACCACCCTGTAGGAGGTTTTTATCATTTAAATGCTATCTCAACTTCAGCTGGTGTTGCGTAGTTGTTGTAGCTGTGTCCGCGTATAAAATTGTAGTATCGTATAAATGCAAAT
>NZ_BAAGIC010000012.1:0-167456 GCF_054658315.1 Sessilibacter sp. MAH1 | reverse complement strand
TTATAGGCCATTTGTAGGTTCCTTTGTTTGGGGCAGTTTACCCTACAAGCTGGTACGAGATTATTAAACCACTACAATACCGGATTGTGGATGAACCTCTAATGGAATATGCACTGTCAAAGAATGGTTAGATTCACCATAATGAATGGGTATGCTTGAATTTCCCTTCAGTCTCGATAAAAAAATTTCTTCGGGTCCATTCTTAAGGTTGTAAGTAGGAACTGAATCCAAAAAATTGAACGTCTGGCGTAAGTTGTTGCATAAATCTTTATTTTTAAAACCTTGTTTATACAAGTCAACGGAGGACCAGTCAGAAGACCCTGTAAGGTTCTCGAGCCCTGAAGGCGCATAAAAATTTTTGTCTAAATACGGATGTTGCATCTCTTGTAACAGGGGTTTAATTGACTGATATTCCTCCTGCAGAGAGTCTTTTATACTCTGGTATGAGTCATACCAGTTGAAGGTTTTTGGGTCGAAGAATGTGTCATCTGAAAGGTCTGGTATGTAGAACAGCTGTGGTCGTCTGGTTTCATTAGGAAACTTATATTTCTGGTTGTGTGTGCGAGTCCAAATTGAATTTAGTATTCTATTAGAATCAGTGAACTCTCTCACGCAGTTGCTGTGTAAATTCGTGAAATGATTTCTGAGTGCTATGGAGCACTCTCGAGAGCGCATTCGAATACGCATGTCGTACCTTGAGTCGTTCCACAATGTGTAGACAGCCTCATTAAGCTCAGAGGCACTGAAGAAAAATATAAGCGCCTCATCCAGTTTCTTAGCTAAGAATTTGTTATATCCACAAAAAAGTAATACTAGCCAATTTTGATAGTGTTCATTAAGAAGTTTTTCTAAAATTTTTTCGGCATCAGCTATTTTCTTTTTATTTTCTAAGTTTGATACCTCAAGGAGAGTTTCTAAGTAAGAGTTTTTATTCATTATTAAAAGAAGTAGGTTATTCGACTATAAAAAAAGCGTTGTTTGGGGTTGTAGGCAAAACCGTCAAAGTTATCGGTAAGAGCTGAGGCGACGAAGGGGGGTTCTTTATCAAATATGTTTTCTACGCCCAATGATGCGGTGAGTCCTGATGGGTTTTTGAATTTATAAGAGGCTTGAGCATTGTGTGTAAGCCAGGAGTTTATTTTGCGTGTGCTATCGGTTCTAGGAATGGTTTCTGTCATTGAGTCGATGAAATTAATTCCGTAGTTTATTTGCCAATGGTTTTTGGTCCATTCTAGGTTAGTGCTGGCTTTCCATTCGGGCAGGGCTCCGGTTCCCTGTGAGGATGAGTCTGTAAATATTCCGGCGAGGTCTTCAGGTTCGTTATTACTGCTTTGTTGTTGGCGATACTTTCTTAGATTGACGGCATTACCATTTAAAGCAAAGGCGCCGTATTTTTCGGTTTCGACAATGTAGCGCCACGATATATCAAGGCCAACTACGGTTCGTGTACCTAAGTTAACCGCAGGGGTAATAATTTCTGAGATATTACCTCGCTCGTCGCGAATGATTAAATCCTGGAATTCGTTTGTCGTTGCGTTTAAATCTACCAACGCCTGAGGGTTGGTATCGATGATATCTTTCTGGTCGATTCGAAACCAGTCAAAACTGAATCTCCATCCGGGGAATGCTTCGGGCGTTAAAACAAACCCCAAAGTAATATTTTCTGACTTTTCTGGTTTTAAATTGTTGTCGCTCACGAAGGTCGTTTGAAATTGATTGCGTGTGGCGTCGCTTAATTGATTACAGCCCGGTAACACACCTACGTTCTCTGCGATGGAACAAGGGTCTACCAAAAACGATTGTGATTGGAAACCTTCAATCCGTTGTTCACTAATACTGGGCGCTCTGAATCCTCGACCAAAAGTTGAACGCAACAGCACGTTTTGATTGGGCCTAACCTTGATACCTAATTTAGGGGAGGAGTTGTACCCAAAGTCGGAGTATCTTGAAAGTCTTGCTGCTAGTTCTAAGTCAACAGAATCAACGAGTGGGCCGTTGGCAAGAACAGGAATGTGCCATTCGAAATAGCCTTCACCTATCGTTCTTTTGCCATTAACACTTTGGGTTTCGTTCCCACCTACGTATTCTGTTGAATCGTTGGTGCTGTCTACTGCAAGGCGAGTTCGTTCGTAGCGCCATTCAAATCCAATCGCATAACGGCTGGTTCCAGCAGGAAATATCGATGTGCTGCCTTGCAGTTCGGTATTAATACCTCTCAAGTCGCTGGTGCCGCGTGAGCGCTCTTGGAGCCCAATATAATCGAGTTGATCTTGTGTGATTGAGCCAGCCGGGCCAAAAAGGTCTACCGGCACACAGCCGTCTCTGTCTATTCCCAGGCATTGGTCGGTAGGTCCTACCGCTCTGGCTAGGCGCTCAGCATCAACTAAGCCGGTACGCGTCTGCGTAGAGGCAGTTCTAGTCCAAAAGGTATTGAGTGACCAGTCGAAAAGCTCATTAGCGCCATTGATTCCGAAAGAATAGCGGTAGACATCGGATTCATTAATTTGCTCTCTGCTACCAAGCTCGGTAAATCTTCTTCGAATATCGGTGATTTCTTGGTTGAAAGGATTAAAAATATTCCCGGCTGAGACCGTTATTGGTGGGTTTTCGAAAGATGAAAATAAGGGCAGGGGAGCGAGAGTGATGGTGGCTTTTGTGTTGGCGTAGGAGGCATTAGCTTTTATCTGAGTAAATTCATCGATGTCGTACTTTCCAGCAAAATAAATATTGTCTCGTTCAGACGGAGATGTGGAGGACGTAAATTGGTTGAAGTCGAATAGATCTTCATCAGTTGCCTCTCTGAAATCACCTGAGTCGTCTACTTGAATAACGTCATTTACGTTGCCATTGTTAGCCAAAGACACCCCAGATTCATTAAATGTAACTACTTGGTCGTTATTAAGGCGAATCCGAGCATTGGGGGTAGAGCTCGATCTTAGGTCGATACCACCTTGGCTTCTTGCATCGGCAGTAGCAGAGAAGTCTCTTTCTCTGCTAAACAATCCTTCTTGCTCGTAAGTGGAAGCCGCGACAAGAAGACTTAAATTGCCCCACTTTCTTCCCGCAAGTAGGCTGGTTGTGGTTGTCTCTAGGTCACTTCGACTACTTTCTCCATAATATTGTTCTACTTGTACGCCTTCAAATTCGTCCCGTAACACGATGTTGACCACACCGGCTATCGCGTCCGATCCGTACAATGCAGAGGCGCCATCGGTAAGAATTTCGACTCGTTCAATCGCATTAGGCGAAATCGTATTTAAATCTACGGAGTCGCCGGCCAAGCCATTGAATGCAACGCGATGGCCGTTAATTAGCACCAGAGTATTATTTGCGGGCAGTCCTCGAAGCGTTACGGTAGCGGAGCCATCGCCGCCGTTGGAGACGGTTGTGCTGGTGGAATTACCGGCAACGGCGGGATTGAATTTTAGAAACTCTATAAGAGTTTGAGCGCCGGTTGCTCGAAGCTCTGGCGCTGTAATCACCGTAACAGGCGCTGAGGCATTAAAATTATGTTCACCGATACGTGAGCCCAGAATGGGCTTGTCGTAAACCGTCACCTCTTCATAAAAGGTCGGTTGTATGTATTCCTGCTCTTGCGGACTCAGTTCCGACGTTCTTGGGACAATTGCCACCACCTGATTATTGATGATTTTTGAACTGAAACGGGTATTGATGAGTAGTTTCTCCACCGCTTCTCTGGGGGAGTATTGCCCGTTTAAAGGTTCAGCAGATAAGCCCTTTAGAGCGTTTGCGGGATAGATAATGCTTAAATTAAAGACAATTCCTAGGTCTCTAAGGCTGGTAGATAACTCTTGAGCGGGAAGGGATAGCAACTTTTTTTGATCGATATTCGCTCGGCAGATGCTAGTAACAAACGCAGCGCCTAGCATGAGTATTGTTGCGAGTATAAGCTTTAAATTTATACTGAATTGGGTTTTTGTGCCGACTTCGACAGCTTTATCCGGTTGTTTGGCAAAAACAGGGCAGCGTGCAGCAAATCCAAGGTTAAAAACCTTAGTTTGTTTGCTGAGTTTAGGAGCCTTTGCCATTCCTAGTTCCGAATATTTCTGTAATCAAAACAGTAAGTTACATGAAGGATGCGTTTCATCGATGATTAGACATACGCATAAATGTTTATCTGACTGCTTAATTTTGAGGCTTTTTATATAGCCTACTTACACAATAAGCAAGATGTGTACTGATGAGAAGTGGCGTTTACACAAAACTGTTCAAAAATTGTTAAGTTCTGTGTAATAAAAAGAGAGGATTAACAGGAGAGTAGCTTCTTAAGGGTTGAGAGATATAGCTAATTATTAAATGAGTCGCTAGAGAGTACGCAGCAGGGTGAGATTATTGGTAGATCTCACCACTCTCTGTCACTGCTAGATTAAAGCTCTCAAGAATTGCGGTCAAAGTACTGGTCGGTGTAGCCGTAGCAAAGGTGCCTGATACATGAAGGGCGGCTAGTTTTGCTTGAGAAAAATACACCGGAGTATCCAGGTAGCGATTAATTTCTTCGATAGCCTCACCCAGAGGCGTATTTTGAAACGTAATGGTCTGCGTTAGCCATTCCACCGAGCGTTTCATCAGGGCCGCATCAGCTTCTCTTAAGCCATTTGAGTTCAGTTTTACTTCTTGATTGGCGCTGACAAATTTGCTTTCTGGGTAAGGAGTCGTTGCGCCTTTGTGTTGTTTAACACGCACAATGCCTTCCGTAACAGTCACAGTGTCTGAAGACTTTTGTTTGTAAACATTAAAAGCTGTGCCGACTGCTGTCACGGTTCCTCGAGTAGTTTCAACAACAAAAGGTCTTTGTGGGTCTTTAGCAACCTCAAAGTACGCTTCGCCATCGACTAGCTGAACAAGTCTTTGTTTGGCCGTAAAGGTGACGATTATTTTAGAGCGAGTATTAAGATGAACAATAGAACCGTCTGGCAAATTAACTTCTAAAAGATCTCCGGCCTGAGTTTGGTATTCAACACTCGGATTTAGCGTTTGAGACTGGTACCAATTCACACTCACAACCGCGCACAAACAAACTAGCGCTAATCCCGTTGCCCAAATGGATAGACGCTTGAAAATTGAACCATCTGAGCATTGATAATGACTTGAGTATGATTCAACTTTCGGTTTGGCTTGCTCGATACTGGCCAGCAGCTCATCGTCTATTTGGCCGGTTAACCGCCATAAATCAGTAATTTCATCAAAGGCATGAATGTGACTAGGGCTTGTGTTTAACCAAGTTGAGAATGCGATTTTATCTTGTTCACTGACATTTTCTGAACGCAAGCGCACCAACCACTCCGAGGCGGTATCTAGTGCTTGTTCGTAAAGGTCAGGGTCTGTATTCACTATTTCGGTTGCCTGCTTTTGTACAATATCGGTGAAATTATAAAGCAATAACTTAGTGCAGCTAAGTTAGAGTTAATCGCTTAAGTTTTACGATCTTATTAATTTTAGTAAATATGACTTAATTTTAGCCAAAAAATGTTCGAAGTGCTTAATAAATGAGTTATCGAATATTTTTTTTGTGAATTTTGAATAAATGTTTTCATATAAATAAACGCTAACGCAGTGAGCGCAAGTTGCGCTTATTACTGCGTAATTGGCACAAAACATTGTTATATGGTGCATTTAGATGTTGAAACGAGCTAGAAGGTTTAAGCCTCAAAAGTTGCATGAGGGCCTTAAATGAAAAAAACCCAACGATTTAAAAACAATCATTGGGTTTGAAATAGAGAGGATAATAAGCTTTAAGTGCTGACTAACTACGAAAACCGCTAAAATTCAATCTTTTAGCGTTTTGCGGCAGTGTTTCAGTGCTTGCAGTATGTATTTTTCTACGGAAGACACAGAAACATTCATTTCACTAGCAATGTCGTTATAAGACATATTACGCAATCGGTGCAACATAAACGCTTGTCTGCATTTAATTGGTAATTGAAGTAATGCGTCTTCAACGCGTCTCAGTTGCTCACGTGCTCTTAGTTGTCTTTCTGGGCAGTATGCATCTGACTCCCCGGAGGCCACACCAAATGCAGGATCAGCAGTTTCTGACTGGATGTAGTTGGTATGAAGCTTTTCTCGGCGGATTTTGTCGATCGCCAAGTTAGAGGCAGTTTGATAAAGATAGGCTTTCGGGTTTTCTAGCTCTCCACTTTCTGTAAGACGCTGGATTCGAATAAACGCATTTTGCGCTATGTCTTCGGCATCTTCCCAGTTTTTAACTTTACGATACAAGAACCTTACAAGCCCTTGTGCGTGATCGGTAAATACCTGTTCTAGGGGTGCGTTAGTATCCAGCACAGAAAAATCCTCGTGAGATTCAGATTGATGGAATTTTAGGGAACTCTTGGTTGTCATAGTCTGATTAAAACAAGTTCTATGCCACTGATGGGCCTGTTTATCGTTATATCCGCACAAACCTCATAAGCACGAATCCCTTTGCTTCCAAATAGCTATAAAACGTAAGCCCAAGCCTATTATTTTTATACTTTATTAACTGCTTAGAAGCTTAAAAATTGATATACATCAATAGTTTAGCGCTTTTTTGCTGTGCGCTTAAAAAAGTCCTTCTTGCTCGACGTTGCGTAATTTCAGTATTCAAAAAACCTTAGCAACGGCTAAAAAAACTCAAGTATTTTGTTCTAAGCTTAACCAGTTTCTAACCGGTTAAGCTTTTGTGTATTTAATTGGTGCTTTGTGTGACTTTATTTGGTGCTTGTTGATTATTTCCAACCACAGGATTTACCGCGATTTTCTTTTTCCAGCCACGTCAATAATGGTTGGAAGTATTCCACCATTGCCGATGCGTCCATCTCACGAGTGCCAGTGAGTTGTTCCATAGCGTCTTGCCAAGGTTGGCTAGCACCGAGTGCGAGCATGTTACCAAGCTTTTCTCCCGCCGCCTTGTTACCGTAGAATGAGCACTCATTTAGTGGGCCTTCATGACCTGCTGTTTCACAAAGAGATTTGTAGAATTGAAATTGAATGACAAACGATAAGAAGTATCGAGTGTAAGGTGTATTGCCAGGAATATGGTATTTGGCGCCTGGGTCAAAATCAGACTCGCTGCGTTCTACCGCGGGTTTAATACCTTGATATTTTTCGCGCAACTCCCACCAAGCTTGGTTGTAATTTTCAGGAGCAACTTCGCCCGAAAATACTTCCCAACGCCATTGGTCGATAAGCTTACCAAATGGCAAGAAAGCAATTTTGTCGAGTGCTGCCTTCATTTGCTCGTTAATGGTTGCTTCGTAACTTTTAGTTGGTTCGTCGATTAAGCCAATTTGATTGAGATACGCAGGCGTCATTGAAAGAACAATAGTGTCGCCAATAGCTTCGTGGAAACCATCGTGTGCGCCTGTTTTAAAGAGCGGTTGTTGATCTTTGTACATCAAATAGTAATAGATGTGGCCAAGCTCGTGATGAATGGTGCTCAGATGCTCTTCGGTAGGCTCAATACATTGTTTGATTCTTGGATCTTCACCGTTGCCCATATCCCATGCGCTAGCGTGACAAACAACGTCTCGATCACGTGGTTTTTCTAACAGGGAATGTTTCCAGAAGTTTTCTGGTAACTCGGGTAGGCCAAGAGAGGTAAAGAAATTCTCAGCGGTTTCGGTCATCTTAACCGGGGTGTAATTCTGTGCCTTAAGGCTCTCGGTAATGTCGAGTGATGCTACACCTTCATAGGGTTCTACGATGGGATATATGTTGCCCCAAGTTTGTGCCCACATATTCCCGAGTAGGTGCGCGGGAATTGGCTCGTCGAGAGCAACCTTGTCTTCACCGTAAAAATCCGAAAGCTCAGAGCGAACATAACAATGCAGTTGCTCGTAAAGTGGTTCGACTTGACCCCAAAGGCGTTCGACTTCTTGCTCGAAATCGGCGACTGGCATGTCGTAGCCAGATTTCCACATGTCTGCTAGGTTTTTGAAGCCGTAATCGCGAGCTCCTTTGTTGGCAAGCTCTACGAATCGCTCGTACTTGGGTCGCATGGGAACAGAGATGGTTCGCCAGTCACTCCACGCTTGCAGTTGCTCTTGGTAATCTCTCGAGGTGGCCAGTACTTTCTCTAATTCTTCAAGGTCGCGACAGTTTTTACCGTCGGCATCACAGGCTTTACCTGCACCGTAGATACCTTCTAAATCCGTTGCAATCTGCGAAAGCTCGGCACGCTCTTTTTTGTTGTCCGGGCTTGGCATGGGTGTAGAAAGCAAAATGAGATCGATGGCGCGGCGAGTGGTTGGGTCCATTTGCACGTTGTCGTAGCGCTTGGCTTTATCAACGGCTTTCCCCAAAAACTCCAAATATTTTTCGTTGGCTTTTGCTGCCAAAAAGCCCGTGTCGTCGGTAATGTAAGTGGCTCTTACCCACTGGGCGGCTTCAACTTCTTTGTTGATTTCTAATAGGTCGCGTTGAAAGTCACGGACGAACTTTTCCGGCTCCACAGAGTTGAGCTCAGAATAAACAACAGGTTTGCCGTCGGGTTCAATGGTCACGGTACAACCCGAAATTAGTAGTGCAGCAGTACTCACTGACAGCGCTAGAGACAATCGTTTCTTGGGTGATTTTAATGTACTGCTAACAAACATAAATAATCCTTAAACGAACCGTATAGCACAACGATTCACAACTATGAGGGTGAACAGAGATTAAGCTCCGAGTGATTAAATCGACAAATTTAGGAGTGTATTGCTGCTTTGAATTGAAAGGCTCTGCTTTCAAAACGTTATACGGTAACTGATTGAAAGAAGAGTCTTACCATCAAACTACTAAAGAACATTCGAACACGCAATACAATGCTCTGGGATTGGTCCCAAGCTGTAGATCTAAAAGCTTGTCCGGTTGGTCAAGTTTATAAGAGCTAGCACAACAATTCATCGAGATTGAAAGCAATTGCCCAGCTTTCTGCGCAAGCGTTATATCGGAAGTCCTGCGGTCTCGATGTCATGTATTGAACAGTGCGTTGAACACTTAAATATAAGTAATTTTTATCCGCAGTAATCGAGTCTAATTCTTAAACACTGCGGTGGTTATTTTTATTATTCAATCAGTCAACTAATCCTAATGATCAACTCAGGTTCTTAAATGGCCCACCTCAGATATTTGTTTGGCTTTTATGACTATCTGGTTAAGAGTTCATGAAGCAATCTTGTCTATCTGAATCAAAAAATTCAAGAGTTCGTGGTTAAAAAGTGATAATTAAATCACTGATAGGTTTTTCTACAGGCTGTTTCTGTGTGCAATGGCTGCAAAATGCACGTATTTTGGCGCCAGATTTTGCCTCCCTTGAGGCCATAGAAGCTTGTTTCGTCAACCAAATCTATTCGAACGGTTAACTTTTTCCAGCAAATATTGGTTTCGGCTGTGCGGAATATAAGAAAGCAGGTAGTTTTTGCGGAAACAAATTTGTTACCTTACCTCTAAATAGCACGACGCATTTTGTTGACCAAATCTCGGAACAAAATTAAGGAATTCTTCAATAATGAAAAAGGTGTATCGAAGTTTAGTGGCTGGATTGTTAGCCGCTGGTGTAAGTATGGGCAGTCAAGCGGCTAAGAATTTAGTGTACTGTTCGGAAGGTTCACCGGAAGGATTCGATCCGGCACTCTATACCGCCGGTACCACATTCGATGCCTCAGGTCGTGCCGTCTATAACCGATTGGTTGAATTTGATCGCGGTACCACCGATGTTATTCCGGGTCTTGCCGAGTCTTGGGATATTTCTGAAGATGGCTTGGAGTACACCTTTCATTTACGCAAAGGCGTTAAATTCCATAAAACTCGGTTTTTTAGTCCAACTCGCGAGCTAACGGCAGATGATGTAATTTTCTCGTTCGAGCGTCAGCTGCAAAAAGATCATCCCTGGCATCAATACACTGCCGGTGGTTCTTGGGAATACTTTCAGTCCATGTCTATGCCCGATCTGATTTCGGAGATTGTAAGAGTAGACGATTACACCGTTAAATTTGTATTAAAGACCCCGCAGGCGCCAATGCTTGCCAACCTAGCGATGGATTTCGCGTCTATTGTTTCAAAAGAATACGCCGATCAACTAGAGCGGCAAAACAAAAAAGAAATTCTGAATCAAATGCCCGTGGGCACGGGTCCTTTCAAGTTTGTGATCTACCAAAAAGACGCTGTTATTCGCTATCAAGCACACGAAGGCTATTGGGCTGGTAAGCAACCCTTAGATAATTTAATTTTCGCAATTACAACAGATGCCTCGGTGCGACTGCAAAAATTAAAAGCCGGTGAATGTCACGTAGCGTCCTATCCAAACCCAGCCGATTTAGACATTATTCGTAAAGATGGCAAATTAAATTTAATGGAGCAAGAAGGCTTAAACGTGGGTTACATGGCCTACAACACACAAATGGCTCCTTTTGATAAACCCGAAGTGCGCCTCGCACTTAATATGGCCATTAACAAACAAGCTATTTTAGATGCCGTATTCCAAGGTGCGGGTTCTGCCGCGAAAAATCCAATTCCTCCTACCATGTGGTCCTACAGCCAAGAAACTCAGCCCGACGAATACAACCCAGAAAAAGCCAAGGCCATGCTTGAGGCAGCTGGTGTAAAAGACTTGAGCATGAATATCTGGGCGATGCCGGTGCAGCGTCCTTACAATCCCAATGCACGTCGTATGGCCGAAATTATTCAATCCGATTTTGCGAAAATTGGTGTAAAGGTCAATATCGTTTCTTACGAGTGGGGTGAATATCTTAGCCGTTCTAAAGAGGTTGATCGCGATGGTGCCTTATTAATGGGTTGGACGGGTGACAATGGTGATCCAGATAATTTCTTAGCTGTGCTTTTAGGTTGTGACGGTGTTGGTGGCTCTAACCGAGCGCAATGGTGTAACGAAGAATTCGATCAATTGATTCAGAAAGCAAAAACCTTGTCTGATAAGTCAGAACGAGCCGAGCTTTATAAACAAGCCCAGGCGGTATTCAAACGTGAAGCGCCTTGGGCCACTATCGCGCATTCCGTGGTATTTATGCCGATGTCTACACGCGTGCAAAATTACCGTATGGATCCACTGGGTAGTCACCGTTTTGATGGCGTAGACATACAGTAAATCGAAATCGACTGAACATTTATAGGGCTAAAGCCGATTCTTAAAAAGGTTTACTGATGCTACGGTTTTTATTGGGGCGCCTCGCTATGTTGGTGCCCACGTTTTTAGGCGTAACCTTGGTTGCGTTTTCGTTTATCCGGCTATTGCCCGGTGATCCCATTGAATTACTTGCCGGTGAACGTGGTATTAATCCCGAGCGGAAAGCCCAGCTCATGGCAGAAATGGGCTTTGATCAACCTCTTTGGAAACAATATCTCGATTATTTAGGCAATATTCTGCAGGGCGATTTGGGGACTTCATTTGCGTCCAAACAGCCGGTTGTTGATGAGTTTTTTGCCTTATTTCCCGCCACGGTAGAGCTTTCTCTTTGCGCGATTTTTCTCGCGGTTGTTATTGGTATTCCACTCGGCGTTATTGCTGCTACCAAACGCGGCACCTTCATCGATCAATCGATCATGGGAACGGCTTTAGTGGGTTACTCTATGCCAATCTTTTGGTGGGGATTACTGCTGATTATTTTCTTCTCCGGCACCCTAGGTTGGACGCCGGTATCTGGTCGAATTTCCCTATTGTATTTCTTTGAGCCGGTTACCGGGTTTATGCTGATCGACAGTTTGCTATCCGGTGAAGAAGGCGCTTTTGCCTCGGCGATTCAACATCTTATTTTACCATCCATTGTGTTAGCAACGATTCCATTGGCGGTTATTGCTCGTCAAACCCGCTCGGCGATGCTCGAAGTTATGGGTGAAGATTATGTGCGAACCGCGCGAGCAAAAGGTTTATCACCGTTTCGTGTCATTGGTGTTCACGCGTTGCGAAATGCCATGATTCCGGTCATCACAACCATTGGTTTGCAAATTGGTGTGATGTTGGCCGGTGCCATCTTAACCGAGACCATTTTCTCGTGGCCGGGAATCGGCAAGTGGTTAATCGACTCGATTACGCGTCGAGATTATTTTGTGGTGCAGGGCGCGCTATTGTTAATTGCGGCAATTATTATGATCGTGAATTTAATCGTAGACGTGCTGTACGGTTTAATTAATCCACGGATTCGAGGATAAGTAGGAAATGGCGACTGAATCTTCCTTGGAATTAAACCGGCCAAGCGCACTTGCGGAATTCTGGTTTTATTTTTCTCAAAACAAAGGCGCAGTGATTGGTTTGGCTGTGTTCTTATTGTTGGTGTTTGTGGCGTTGCTAGCGCCCATATTTGCACCTCACGCTCCTGATTTTCAATATCGTGATTATTTCTTATTGCCACCGAGCTGGATTGAAGGTGGCAACAGCGACTTCTTATTAGGTACCGACGCTGTTGGTCGAGATATTCTTTCACGATTGATTTATGGCGCACGCTACTCCTTATTTATTGGTTGTGTCGTGGTTGCCATTGCGCTAGTTGGCGGAGTGGTTTTAGGTTTAACGGCTGGTTACTGCAAAGGCTGGGTTGATACCTTAATCATGCGCATTATGGATATCATCCTCGCGTTCCCATCGTTATTGTTGGCGTTGGTTTTGGTTGCTGTTTTAGGCCCCGGCTTAGTTAATGCCATGATAGCCATTGCGTTGGTGTTACAACCGCATTTTGTTCGCTTAACGCGCGCAGCCGTTTTATCGGAAGCCGGGCGTGATTATGTGATGGCGGCAAAAGTCGCTGGTAGTGGTCATTTACGGTTAATGTTTTACACCATCTTGCCGAATTGTTTGGCTCCTTTAATTGTACAAGCTACCTTGTCGTTTTCTTCGGCAATTTTAGATGCTGCGGCGCTTGGTTTCTTGGGAATGGGCGCGCAACCGCCTACACCTGAGTGGGGCACCATGTTGGCTGAAGCTCGCGAATTTATTTTGCGCGCGTGGTGGGTTGTTACATTTCCCGGTTTGGCGATTCTAATTACCGTTTTAGCCATCAACTTATTTGGCGACGGACTTCGCGACGCCCTTGATCCAAAATTAAAGCGGAGCTGATTGATGTCTTTATTAGAAATAGAAAATCTCCGTGTTGAATTCGATACCTCCTCCGGTGTGTTTCGCGCTCTCGATGGCGTGAGCTATAGCGTTGATCCCGGCGAAGTGCTTGCGATTGTTGGTGAATCCGGTTCCGGTAAATCCGTGGCTATGTTGGCGTTAATGGGCTTACTTCCCAAAACCGCAAAAGTTAGCGCCGATAAATTATTATTTAATGGTCAAGACCTAAAAACATTAAACCCAAAGCAGCGCCGTAAATTAATTGGCAGCGAAATCGCGATGATTTTCCAAGAGCCAATCGCCAGTTTAAATCCGTGTTTTAACGTTGGTTTTCAGTTAAATGAAGCGTTAAAAACCCACACAGATTTGGGCAAAGCCGCACGTAGAGATCGCTGCTTAGAGTTATTAAACGACGTTGGCATTCCCGATCCAAAATCGCGTTTAAAGTCATATCCGCATCAAATGTCGGGCGGTCAATGTCAGCGAGTGATGATTGCTATGGCAATTGCGTGTTCACCAAAATTGCTGATCGCCGATGAGCCTACAACTGCGCTTGATGTAACCATTCAAAGGCAAATCTTAGAATTGTTGATGAATCTTCAGCAGCAAACCAAAATGGCGTTGATAATGATTACCCACGATATGGGTGTTGTCGCACAAACCGCCGATCGCGTGATTGTTCAATACAAAGGCAAATTAATGGAAGAGGCACCGGTATTGGATTTATTTGAGTCGCCGAAAAACCCTTATACTAAGGCGCTGTTATCGGCACTGCCTGAGAATGCTACGGGTGATCGTTTGCCTACGGTAGCTGATTTTGTTCAAGCGTAAGGTGATCGATTAAAATGACTCAGCCGGTATTAAAAGCAGAAAATATTACTCGCGATTATCACGTTAAAGGTGGTCTTTGGGGAAAATCAAAAACCGTTAATGCACTAAAAGGTATTAATTTTGAAGTGCACGAAGGTAAAACTCTAGCCATCGTTGGTGAATCGGGTTGTGGCAAATCCACCTTGGCCCGCATTTTAACCTTAATTGATCCTGCGACTTCGGGTGATTTAAAAATCGATGGACAATCCATTAATATTGCCAAAACTAAATTGACCCCAGAGCTTCGTCAGAAGGTCCAAATCGTTTTTCAAAATCCCTATGGCTCGCTAAATCCTCGCCAGAAAATCGGCAAGGTATTAGAAGAACCTTTGTTGTTAAACACCAAAAAAACCGCTGGTGAGCGCAAAAAGTTAGCCGACGAAATGTTGGTAAAAGTGGGTTTAGGGCCAGAGCATTATCACCGTTACCCGCACATGTTTTCGGGCGGTCAGCGTCAGCGTATTGCCATTGCTCGCGCCTTGATGTTAACACCGAGATTACTCGTGTTGGATGAACCCGTCTCAGCGTTGGATTTGTCGGTACAGGCACAAATTCTGAATTTATTGGCAGACCTTCAAGAAGAACTAAACCTAACCTACGTGTTTATTAGTCACGATTTATCGGTCGTAAAATACATCGCCGATGAAGTGTTAGTTATGTACTTTGGCGAAGTTGTAGAACATCGCAGCCGCGACGAAATCTTTGCCAATCCCCAACACGAATACACACAAACGCTATTTGCCGCAACACCCAGAGCAGATGTTGAATCGATTCGCGAGCGTCTCTCAAACTAAACTTCTTCAATTCAGATAACTCAAACTCAGTTTGAGTTATCTTTCTTTTCGAATTACTAGTTTCTAAAAGCAGTTATAGGAACCTCTGATTAACTCATTCATGAGTTAATCAGAGGAAAGAAATTGAAAATGTGATTTCCAATTTCGTCACAATTTCAATCACTTACACTTCTTGAAGTTGGCGACACATCCTTGTGTCGCGAGAAACTCTAGGTTGATCAGAGTTTTCTATAACTTTTGTTGCCTTTCTCGTTTGTAACAACCATCTTTATCGATAACTTTTGACCGAAAACATGTTTTTTGGCAAACAAATTGATACTGCTGTAAGCGTGTTGTTGTAATGTGTAAATTTTAGGGAGTACTTCTGTGGTACATGTTGAATCAATTTCTTACGGCAATGGCGATGCAACCTATCAAGCGGCAGGCGGGTTAGAGGGAATTACTCGGTTGGTCAATCGTTTTTATGATTATATGGAGACGCTCCCAGAGGCCAAATTTGTTCGCGATATGCACCCAGAAGATTTGAGCCTTTCTCGCCAAAAATTAATTTATTTTTTGTCGGGTTGGATGGGTGGCCCAAAATTGTATAAAGAGCATTTTGGTTCTATTTCAATTCCGGTTGCACACAAGCATTTGCCAGTTGATATGGATGGCAAAAACGCTTGGCTGTTGTGCATGAAAAAAGCGTTGGCTGATGAGTTTTATCCGGATGATTTTCAGAAGTACATTATCGACAAACTTTCTATCCCTGCCGAAAGTATTCGTCTTATGTGCGAACCGAAAAAATAAATTTTCTGCCATGGTATGGAAGATGTAATAAAAAAAGGCTCTGATAAAACCAGAGCCTTTTTAGTATTCAGTGAATGGTTAAAAACTTTAGGAAGCTCTGATTAACCTAGAGTTTCTCGCGACACAAGGATGTGTCCCTCTGATTAAATCATGGATGAGTTAATCAGAGGTTCCTTTAAGAGTCTTTAACTTATTAGCGCTTTATTTCTTCGGCAAAGTTTTTTCCAATGTGCTTTGCAACCAAGCAACGTAAGCGGTTTGAATAGAACCCATTAACGACGCTTGTGCGTTAACATCTTTTTGAATTTGTTCAAATCCATCAAGGTTTTTGTTAATAACGGCGGCTAGGTTTTGTTGGGGCGATGCGCCTGCTTTAAATGCGGTCATGCTGTCGCTAATGTCTTTAACCGAATCGATAAGAAGCTTTTGTTGTGACTCAGTTAATTTTTTGAAGCTGGTACTTTGCACGTCTAAAAAATCGGTCATGCAGCTTTGGATATTCGCAGGATCGTTTTTTTGCGAAAAAAATCCCATCCAATCTGTTTTCGAAAAAAACTGCATAAATTGTTCGTTGATTTGAACGAATGTTTGCATTGGATTAAATGCATTTTTTAATAAATTCATTTCTTCCATAGAGGTTTTCATCACTTGATTAGCTCTTTCAAGAGCTGCTTTCAGGTCTTTGTCCATCGAAAGGTCTGGCATTTGAGTTAGCGCATTCATAATAAGCTCCAATTCAGAAAAGGATTTTAATTAATTTACGGGCTCCGCGAGACGATCAATCATCGCCCTTACGGCCGATAACTGCGGAGCGTGTTTACTGTAAAAATCGGGTTCAGATTTATTGGGTTGAGAATATCCCCAAAAATCCCAGCAGCCTTGGGGGTTAAACGGATCTTTCGATGACGGTTCGACCTGTGGATACAGCATGACAATGTCATTGGCATCGGCGATCTGATTGTAACCGGTGCCCATGTAGTATTGGTCGCCGATTTCGGTATAGCCCTGTAAACAGCCGTGATACACAACGTGCAGCCTACAGCCTCCTTCGCGACAGCCTTCGGGAATATAGACAAACGCAGAATCACTCATGCTAGTGTTACCGCTTTTGATAAATTCCGTCTGATCGAATTCAACAATTGCTTGAGCAACATCTGCTGCCGGTTCGGACAAGCCCGAATATAAATGATTTAGAATGTCTTTCGCTTGATAAATGTCACAGTCGTTGATGAACGGCTTTTCAGTTACGGCGCATTCCTTATTACCAAAACTGGTGGTAACTATGGCGTGACCTGCGTCAACGTCGGTGACGTATTCAATAGCGTCTTTGTTTATACCAAGATCAAGAAAATATTGGTAAGTTTGATCCATAACGGTTGTGGTAACGGTGTGGTCGGCCTTGCCATTAAATAGATAGATTTTGTCATCCACTAAATTGGTGATTGAATCTATGTCGCCTTTTTCTGCAAGTTGGCGCGTCAAACTAGATAGATGCGGAGTGTTTGGGCCTGAGCTGTGAGTTAGCGGGTTCATGCAAGAACCGGTGGCGTTTTGTACATGGGATTGGAAATCCCAAGATAGGGCGCATAGGTAAGGGCCGCCCGCGATAATGCCTGCTCCCGACATAATTTGTGAATTAACTATGTACAGTTGTGACGCCATAAATGCGCCCGATGATAATCCGGAAACAGTTACGTCATTGAGCTTAACGCCAAGAGCTGGCAGTTTATCGGGTTGCGCGTTCACGGTATGTGCGCACAGTAATAAATGTGCGGAGCATACAATAGCAATAGCTTGAATTGGTTTCATAGAATGCCCTAGATTTTAATTATTGTAATATTGCGTTTTGATAAAAAACTCCCAGTGGTAGGAGTTTTTGACGACACAAGCACAGGTCGTCAATTTCGATAACCGTAAGTTATTGAAATTACGGAGAAATTGAAAGTCGTACTTTCAATTTCTGCCCTCGGACTAAATTGTAGATGGATTAATCAGAGTTTTTCTATTGATACATCAAGGTGTAATTGCTGCGATATAACGTGGTAAATATGCTTTATAAAAGTAGAACAATCAAAACAAAAATTATAGGTGTAATCCATAGGGTTAATATTGAATATTATTGCATTAAAAATTATTTTTTTAGGATCTAAAAATTTTGCCAGCTATGTGGCTAGGCATTATGTCAGTAGAAATTATTGGCTTTTGTTTCGATACTGATATTTTTATAAATTTCTGTATGCTTGTTTATGACTTAATGAAGTAAGATAACAATCTCAAAATAACTAAAACAAGAGAGAGGGTAGAGGTTTGAAACTGATCGTAAGCGTTGTGTTTGCTTTAATTGCTTTTGCAGGCAACTCGGTATTGTGCCGTTTAGCATTACTGGCAAATCCTACTGCTCAGATTGATGCAGCAAGTTTCACCTCGGTTAGGCTCATCTCTGCGGCTATTACTTTACTGATTCTGATTCAGTTTACTCAATCCGAAAAGCCCAGCAATAAAGCCTTTTGGCGAGAAGTCCTTGCGGGATATACTTCAAAGAAAGGTCTGGGGTTGTGGTATTTGTTTATCTACGCGGCCTGTTTTTCTTTCGCATACATTTCTCTCGATACCGGTATCGGTGCATTGCTACTCTTTTCTACCGTTCAAATTACCATGATATCCATTAGCCTATTTCGAGGTGCTCGTCTGAGTATTTTGGAGTGGTTGGGTTTGTTGTTGGCCGCAGCTGGATTTGTGGCCCTAGTTTGGCCGGATCTAACCTCGCCTCAGTGGCAACCGTCGTTGTTAATGATTATTGCGGGTTTAGGCTGGGCCATGTATACGCTGGCCGGTAAAGGCTCGGTGAATCCGCTTCGCGAAACCGGTCTTCATTTTATTAGAACGGTACCTCTTTGCATTGCCTTGAGTGTGTTTTTTCTTGCCGGTAGAAGTATGACCTTAGAGGGCGCCTTGCTGGCAATTACTTCTGGCGCAATTACCTCTGGCTGCGGATACGCGATTTGGTATTCTGCTTTGCGGCATTTAAACACCACGCAAGCTGCTGTATTACAGTTATTGGTGCCTGTTTTGGCTGCGGTCGCCGGTGTGATATTTGCGGGTGAATTACTCGACCTACATTTTTACATCACATCCAGCATGATTTTAGGTGGTGTTGCAATCGTGATTATAACGGGAGCAAAACTTCGCGCTCGAACCTAGTGGTTAAAGCGCGTTAGTTTGAAGATTATTCGGCTTCGGTAACAAGCTGATTTTGTTCGGCAAATAGCGTGTTGATAACCTCAATAAATTGTTCAGGTTCTTGTGCGCCATTGACCAAATATTTTTTGTTAAACACAAACGATGGTACGGAGTTAATGCCAGCCGATGCCCACAGTTGCTTTTCTTTTTTCACGGCACCGATGATGGTTTCGTCGAGCAGTGCTTTTTGCGCTTCATTTAGGTTGAGACCAACTTCTTCGCACGCGGCCAATAACACGTTTTCGTCGTTAATATTTTTGTTGTCTGAAAAGTTGTACTCAAATAATTTGAGTTTCAATTCGGTTTGTTTGTTGTAACGCTGAGCCCAATGTAATAACACGTGTGCATTATTGGTGTCGTACATTTTAAAATCCGACCCAATATTAAATTCAAAATTAAATTTGGCGCCAATGGCCTTAAGTTTATTCGCAAAATTTAATGAATCTTGTTCAGACATATTGTATTTGCGTTTTAAATTATCCAGTAACAGTTCACCATCTTCTGGAAGCCCAGGGTTTAATGCAAATGGTTGCCACTGGATTTTAATTTTGTCAGCGTTGGGAATGTTTGACAGTGCTTGTTGTAATTTTTTATAGCCAACAATGCACCATGGGCAGGTAACGTCTGAAATAATATCGATTCTAATTTCTGTGGTCGTCACGTTGGCCTCCAATACCGGTAAGATTTTGATTGCTACACATGTTAGATTCCATTCCTGACGACGGTGATTAATACTCAATTGAGGTTGAGTTAGGCCGCAGGAGAACTAGCCGTGTAGAACTCCTTTTGATAAATAATTAGTAGGTTACTTTAGCAGTTTTATCAATAACTTTAAACGAGAGTTGAATGTTGGTTCACACAAACTGCGAGTTTCCCCAGAATATCTATCCCGCTAAGATGGTTTATTCAGGCAATGATCAATGAGAAACGACTTGATTTCTTCCCAAAGTTTTAGCTTTATAGAGTGCGTCGTCGGCACGTTGAATGAGATCGTTTTCTGAGATATCCGACGCAGGATGATAAGCTGCCACACCAAAGCTTGCAGTCATCGAAAGCGCTTTCGGAAATTCATGGTGTTCGATAGCAGATTTTAACGACTCTGCCAGAGCAACCGCTTCGCTCAGTGGTGTTTCGGTGCTAAGAACAATGAATTCTTCGCCACCAAAACGCCCAACCATATCGACTTTTCGAATTCGGTTATTAAGTACACTGGCGAATTCAACCAACACTCTATCGCCGATCAGGTGACCAAAGCTATCGTTCACTCTTTTGAAGTAATCTATATCGATAAAAATGACAGAAAAAGGACGGTCGTAACGTTTGGCCCTTTGTAACTCACTTTTGAGTTTTTTATCGATTAAGTTGCGATTGGCAATTTGTGTGAGTGGATCAATAAAGGCCTTAGCTTCTAGAGATTTTGATTCTGATAAATCGGTAATTGAGCTAATAATTTTGAGACTATTTTTATAGTAATAGGTGGTTAGCTTAATATTTACCGGTATTTGTTGATTGTTTTTATTCAACGCGTAAAGGTCATTTTTATTATCGACTTGCACCATATTATTAGAAACGGTTTGATTTTTCAGTATTTTGCCGGCAATGTCTTCAACATAGTTATCGCGAAGAATTTTGTGGGTAATTTTTTCACTGAGATCGTTTGCAACCAAATCCTCAATCGTTAAGTTTTTGAGTTCCGATTTTGTATAGCCAAATAAATTTTCGGCCAGAGAATTATATTTAATAATTTTACCATCTTTGTTACTGATGATAATAGCGTCGGGAGTGGCCTCAAAAATAGCTTGGGCTTCTTTCAAGGCATTATCGCTACGACGGTATAACACTAAAATCAACGATGCAGCTATTAACAAAGTTGGTTGTGAAATTAATAAAATTGCTTGTACGTTGGCTCTGCGCTTTTCGATATTTTTCTGATGAAATTCAGAGGCTAGGTGGAACTCTCTGTGAACCGCCTCACCGAGCTGCTCTACAGGCGACAAGTAAAGCAGTTCTTCTTCGTATAATATTTGAATGATTTGGCTGTTATCCAGTTTGACATCTTGTTTGAGCAAATTTATTTGATTGTTGAGTGTCGCCTCGTGTTTATTCAGAATTGACTCAATGACGTAGACCATTTCAAGCTGGTCTCTGAGCTTTAAAACACCTTTGAGGCTGAGGAAATCTTGCTGAGCCTTTAATAAGCTCTCTTTTGCTATATAAGTTGCTCTTAGATTTTGTGATACAAGTGCTTTTGCATAATTTTTCAAAAATCCTTCGTAGGCAAAACTTTTTAGAAACCGATCGTATTTATCCGCGTGATCTTTGGCGATATAGGTGGATTCTACCCATTGTTTTTCAAGAAGTTGGATATTGCTGTTGAGCACGAACGTGTACAGAAGCAGTAGTAGATTCGCTGCAATGCAAATACCGCAGACAATGAACAGTCTTTTCGATTTTTTTTCGTATTTTGTACTGTCCATTAAAAACTATCGTTGGTCCGTTCTTTATTCAATAGCAATAGTGCTATTGATGTTTAGGTAAAACTTGGCTTTTTGTAATGTTTATTTGGCGCGATAACCGTTGTATTTGATTTATCTAATCTACAAGTTTTGAGGCGTTAATCTATACTTTTTTTACGGTCATTTGATGTATTCCCATCCTTACTTCTTTGCAAATTTAGACTCTTTATCGTGTAAGTATAGACAGACTCTAGTGTGTTCTTAGTGTTTTTGAGGTTGTTATTTCTCAAAGTGTGCTCAACGTTTTAGTTAATCTGTTTTTGCTCTTTAGCTGCCGACCATGGTCTCATTTGCATTCCAAAATGCTAAAGTAAACTTTCCTGCATGCGTTACGAACCTGTATTCGTGAAATCTTCGCGTTGTTTTCGCGAAATCTATTTTTGTTAAGGTTTATTTTTGAACGGTCAGCTTTTATTACTCCTAGTTTGTATCTACGGCGGTCTTTTATTCGGTATTGCATGGCTGGCTGAACGCTATGGTCACAAATTGCAATTTAGCTGGTGGCGACCATTAATTTATGCACTTTCTTTAGGTGTGTATTGCAGCTCGTGGACATTTTTAGGCACGGTGGGCACGGCCGCCGACAGTGGCTGGTCGTTCTTGCCTATTTATCTTGGGCCAATTTTTATTTTATGGTTTGGCTGGCGATTTATTCGCAGGCTATTGGTTATTTCTGCTCGCAACAAAGTGACTTCTGTGGCCGATTTTATTGGCTCCCGCTACGGAAAAAATCAACCGTTAGCGGCTGCGGTAACCTTGGTTATGGTGCTGGGCACCTTGCCTTACATTGCCTTGCAGTTGCGAGCCGTGGTATTGGCTTGGTCGACGATCAACTGGGATATTAACCACGAGCAACTCGGCGATTACACCAGTTTGATTACAGCGTTGGTAATGGTTTGGTTTGCCATTTTATTTGGTACGCGTTTGTTTAACGAACCCGAGCGACTGCGCGGAATGCTCACGGCCGTTGCTACTGAATCGATTGTTAAGTTGGTTGCATTTGTATCGGTGGCGGTCTTTGCGTGGAGTCTTCTGGCGGGAGGTTCTTTTTGGAGTTGGCCAGATTTTAAAGCGCTGGGACAGTACCAAACCCAGCCGAATTTTTCGTGGGACCAGATTTTTACGCCTTCGTTTCTAACTCAGGTGATTGTTTCGGCGTTTGCGTTTGTTTGTTTACCACGTCAGTTTCATCTTATGGTGGTTGAGTACCATCAGCGCAGTGATCTCAGATTTGTTCGCTGGCTAACACCGCTGTATTTAGCCGCGTTCGCCGTTTTTGCGCTACCGATTACCTTTGCAGCGACTTACTTATTGTCGGGCCTTGATATCCCTTCAGACAGCTATGTGCTGCTGTTACCCCAGTGGCTACGTGCCGAAACCTTGGTGGCGGTAACCTTTTTGGGGGCCCTTTCTGCTGCGACCGGAATGGTGGTTGTGGCGACCGTTGCGCTGTCAATCATGATCGCCAATGAGTTAATCGTTCCTGCTTGGTTGTCTTTTAGCTCTCGGCGCGTACTTAAGCCGACTCACTTTGGTCGGGCATTACGTTTTATTCGACGCTTTTCAATATTGGTGGTGTTGTTATTAGCTTGGGCGCTGGAGCAGTCTTTCAGTACCGAAAGTGATTTGGCGTCGCTTGGCTTCTTGTCGTTTACTGCCGCCGCTCAGGTTATGCCTGCGTTAATTGCCGGCATGTACTGGTATCGCGGTCATTCAAAGGGTGTGCTGGCGGGCTTAGCCTTGGGAATGCTCTTTTGGCTATACTGCTTGTTGGTTCCAACGTTATTAACGCATCATCACACGCTGATTGTTGACGGCCCCTGGGGAATTACGTGGTTGTCACCGCACAATTTGTTGGGCGGTGGTTTTTTAGATCCGCTCAGCCACGGTTTGATATGGAGCTTGGTACCTAACTGTTTGGCTTTTTGGTTGGTCTCAAGGCGTTCGCATTTAAGTGCTCTGGATATTCGTCAGGCCGATGCATTTACGCAGGTTCGCTGGCCGGGTTCTCGTTCACAAGGTGACCGCGAACCTTCGGATATTGAAGTTCAGCAGTTGCAAGCGTTGGTGCAGCCATTGTTTGGTGCCGAGCGCACTCAAAATATTTGGCAACAACTTGAACACCAGCTCGGCCATCGATTGCTTCCCCACGATAAGGCGCCGTTTTTTGTGGTGCAAACTATCGAAGCCGAATTGGCAGCCATTATTGGTGCCATGTCTGCCCACCGTGCAATGCAACTCTTGGCACGTCAGCAGCCTCTACACTTGCAGGACTTTGTGCCGTTAGTAAGTGGTAGCTCACGTCAAATTCAGTTCAGTCAAACCCTGCTGCAAACCACGCTAGAAAATATTCCTCAAGGCATTAGCGTGGTTGATGAAGACCTGCGTTTGGTGGCTTGGAATCAGCCTTATCAAAACCTCTTTAACTATCCTCAGCGACTGCTCTATGTAGGATGCAGGATTGAGACAATCTACCAATTTAACGCCGAGCGCGGTTATTTGGGCGCCTCTAACGATGATAAAGGCTCCATGGATGCGGCCATTGAGCGGCGGTTGAATAATCTTAAGTCTGGTCAGCCATACTTGTTTAATCGCATTTTACCAAATGGCTTGGTTCTAGAGATTCGGGGAACACCGCTGGCTAACGGTGGTTACGTAACCACCTACACCGACATTACCGATCATCATCGAATATTGGCTCAACTCGAAGAAGCCAAACATCATTTGGAAGATCGTGTTGCGCAACGTACGGCCGAATTAACGGAACTTAATGAAACGCTGCAAAAAGAAAATCGTTTGCGAGCCAAAATGGAAGGCGAGTTAAAAGCCGTGCACGCTAGTAAAAGTCGCTTTCTTGCTGCCGCCAGCCATGATCTTTTGCAACCCGTAAATGCCGCGCGTTTGTTTGTGTCATCGCTGTTAGAGAAGGTGAAAAAGCCGGATTTACAAGCCGATGATATGCGCCACGATCTTAAATATTTAGATGCAGCGCTCGGTTCAACCGAGCAATTGATCAGTACGTTGCGTGAAATTTCGCGTTTAAGTTCTGGTCGCGAACAAGCTCGTCGCGAGAATTTTGACATTCACCAAATTTTGGGGCCGCTTGCGTCTGAAGCCCAAGTATTAGCCGATGAGGCGGGTTTAGAGTTTTGTTGGGTACCAACCCATCAATGGGTTTATACCGATCCGCATTTATTGCGCCGGGTAGCGCAAAACTTTATCAGTAATGCACTGCGTTACACGAAAAAAGGTAAGGTTTTACTGGGTTGTCGCCGTAAGCAACAACACCTCGTGATTGAGGTTTGGGATACGGGCCCCGGTATTGATACGCGCGATCGTGAAAAAATCTTTGAAGAGTTTGAACGCTTACCCGGCCATGTGAATGGTAACCAAGGTTTAGGCTTAGGGCTTTCTATCGTTAAAAGTATTTCGGATTTGTTGGGTCATGGCATTCATTTGGATTCTTGGCCTGGCTCAGGTTCGGTGTTTCGTATAACAGTACCTCTTGGCACCAAGCAGGTAGTGGCAACTCGGCGCGTGGTGGATACACAGCTTTCTGGCGTGCATGTGTTGTGCATCGACAACGAAGAGCCAAATCGTGAGGGCATGCGTTCGCTTCTAGAGCAGTGGGGTTGTGTGGTCGAAACTGCCGCCGACCTGGGGCAGTGTTTGAGTCGATGGGCGCATACCGAACCGCCGGAAATTATTCTGGCAGATTATCATTTGGATAACGAAACGGGCTTAGACGTTTTACAGGCGTTAACCTATCACTGGGGTTGTGAGCTATCGGCCATGATTATCAGTGCTGATAATTCGGAAGGGCTGCGCGGTGTGATCGCCGAGGCGGGATATGGATTTCTAGCCAAGCCAGTTCAACCGGCGGCGCTTCGAACCACGATTCGTCAATTACTACGCAGAAAACAAATGGCCGATGCAGAATAGCTAAAATAGTAGTTACGAAATAGTAGTTACGAAATAGTCGTCACAAAATAGTGGTTACGATTAAGCCTTCTAACATTTTGAAAGTATCGGAAGGCTTAATTTAGCGACGCAGGTTTATTCAGGACGCTGTTTTATTGTGCTCGTTCGACGTTAATCCAATTGCCGTAAGGGCGAGTATCGGCAGCAAAATCACGGTTAAAAAATTCGATGCGCCAAGAATGGCTGCTGCAATAATTGCGCTCGCCCAACATAAGGCTTGCATTATTTTCTTGGAATTTTGTTGGCACTTTTGCATTGAATTTCCTTCAGAATTGGATCGATTGATAGGGCATTTTTATGTCGAGTAAAAATTAGGATGCACAAATTGATCGAAAGGTTTAATCGTTAATTTCTAGGATTATAAAAACTCGGATCGAGCTTGAGTTACTGGCGCTGTGTAGACGGGTAATGAAAGAGCAGACGGGTAGTGAAAGAGCATCGTTAGGAGTCTCTGATCAACTCATTCGTGATTGAATGGGAGGGCGAAAATGGACAATCCGATTTCCAATTTCTTCGCAATTTCAACCACTTACAATTCTTGAGATTGGTGACACATCTTTGAGTCGCGAGAAACTCCAGGTTAATCAGAGCTTGCTTTGGATAATTTGAGACTAAAATTCTCGATCATTTTTTTAATGATGAAGTATTCGCTGTTGAGACGTGAATTTGGATTCATCCGTTTCTTTTGGTAACTGTCTATGCAGGGATTTTTCGGTGCTGGATTGGCGGGTTTAGCTATAGTCGAAAACTGATGGGGAGTACTTAGTACTCCGGAGTATGACTGATTTAGAAACTCCGGAGAGGTTAAACGAAGTTATCGCCTATGGATAAAAATTTCCCAAACGATAAGTGCAACTGTGGATTTATGGCTTACAGTGATCGTTGTTATTAGTGGCTAATTCGGTATTCTTCCAAATTTACCGGAGGTTTTACAGCTAATTGACCGAGAGCTAGTACAACCTGTGTTCTTGAGTTCACGCCCAGTTTTTTGAATATTTCCGTCATGTGTGCCTTAACGGTAGCTTCGGTAATGTTTAATTCCGCAGCGATTTGTTTATTCAATAAACCTTGGTAAACCATACTGGCAACTCGAAACTGCTGTTGAGTGAGTTTTGATAAAGAATCAGCGATAGATTGTTCTTGGTCAGAAATGGTTTGCGGGCCGTCACCAATATCTGGTTGCCATAAACCACCGGCCAATACCGTGTTAATGGCTTCACCCATATCGTTAAGGTCTGCACTTTTTGGTAAAAATCCTGCTGCTCCGTGGTCCATAGAGCGACGAATGATTTCTGGCTCGCTGTGCGCAGACACCACCACAACTGGAATGTGTGAGAAGTGTGTCAGTACATAAATTAATGCACTGAAGCCTTCACAGCCTGGCATTTGCAAATCCAACAGTAACAGTTGGCTGCGCTGACCTTCGGCCTGAAGTAGCTCGGCAAGAGAGTTAAAATCCTCGGCTTCGCGAATATTTGTCTCAGGAAACAAACGCTCTATAGTGTTTTTTAGCGCCATTCGGAACAAGGGGTGGTCGTCGGCAATAATTACCTGCTCGACTGACGTTAGGCTTTGCATCAGTTACCCTCTTGCTGATCGCTTGTAATGATCAGAGTCTCGTTATATTACAAAATCTTATTATTGTGGGCGTAATGTCGACCTCAGTGTGTATTTCGCCTGTCTTTGGTCAAGAAATCAAGTGAAAAAGCTAACAGATGTGCAAAAAAGTGGTGGGCCAAATAGCTCACCACCGGAAGAGCACCTTGATAGCGGCGCCTATATTAGGGGAGGTAATCCAATTTTTGTAGGGTTTTAGCCCATCAATTCTTGGTGCCCATTGATCAAAGTATCAACAACCGCCGGGTCCATTAATGTTGAGGTATCACCCAAGTTTTCGTACTCGTTGGTAGCGATCTTGCGCAAAATACGACGCATGATTTTACCCGAGCGAGTTTTCGGCAAGCCCGGAGCCCACTGAATGAAATCTGGCGTGGCAATTGGGCCGATTTCAGAGCGTACCCATTTAACTAGCTCTTTTTTCATGTCGTCGGTAGGTTCAACACCGGCAATTAAGGTTACGTATACGTAAATACCTTGGCCTTTAATGTCGTGAGGAACGCCCACAACCGCGGCTTCGGCAACACTTTCGTGTGCAACCATAGCGCTTTCGATTTCGGCGGTGCCCATGCGGTGCCCGGAAACGTTCAGTACGTCATCCACACGGCCGGTGATCCAATAGTCGCCATCGGCATCGCGACGAGCACCGTCACTGGTGAAGTAATAACCTTCAAAGGTTGAGAAATAGGTTTCGATAAAGCGTTCGTGATCACCGTAGATGGTGCGCATTTGTGATGGCCAGCTGTCGCAAATAACAAGGCTGCCAGACGCTTCGCCTTCTAGCACTTTACCGTCGCTATCCAGTAGCGCTGGTTGAATACCAAAGAACGGTTTTGTTGCTGAACCTGGTTTTAAATCAGTTACGCCGGGTAATGGAGTTAACATCATGCCGCCGGTCTCGGTTTGCCACCAAGTATCCATAATTGGGCATTTCGAATGACCGAATTTTTCGTAGAACCAACGCCATGCTTCTGGGTTGATTGGCTCACCTGCGGTCGCAAGAATTTTTACACTCTCAAGCGATGCGCCGGCAACAGGTTCGTCGCCATGTGCCATTAATGCGCGAATGGCGGTTGGCGCGGTATAGACGATATTGATTTTGTATTTGTCGATAAGGCGAGCCATACGACCAGAGTCTGGATAGTTTGGAACCCCTTCGTACATCACACAGGTCGCGCCATTGCTTAATGGTCCGTACACGGCGTAGCTGTGGCCAGTAATCCAACCGATATCAGCCATACACCAGTAGATTTCTTCGCCGGTGTAGTTGAATGCGTACTGGTGAGTCAATGAGGTATAAACGGCGTAGCCGCCCGCGGTGTGAAGAACTCCTTTTGGCTTACCGGTAGAACCGGAGGTATAAAGCAAAAATAGCGGGTCTTCGGCATTTACAATTGTTGCCGGACAATCAGTGCTTTGTGAGTCGGCTAATTCTTTGAAATCTACGTCGCGACCGTCAACAACAGGAGCTTCGCCGCCGGTGTGTTTTAACACAATAACGTTTTTAACCAAACCTTGTGGGCAAATTTCAACGGCTTTATCAACGTTAGCTTTTAATGGTACCGCTTTGCCGGCGCGCCAGCCTTGATCGGCGGTAACGACATATTCAGAAGAGCCATCGGCAATACGACCGGCAATGGCTTCTGGCGAGAAACCACCAAATACCACAGAGTGAACCGCACCGATGCGAGCGCAAGCCAGCATGGTAATGGTCATTTCGGGAACCATTGGTAAATAGACCGTAACAACATCGCCTTTTTTAACGCCTAGTGATTTTAGGCCATTGGCAAATTGATTGACACGTTCTGATAAATCTTTGTAGGTGATAACACGGGTTTCGCCGTGTTCGGTGTCTGGTTCCCAATAGATGGCAACTTTATCTGGTGTTGTTTCAACGTGTCGGTCAAGCAGACTTTCTGTGACATTTAATTCGCCATCAGAAAACCAACGAATGTGTAAATCTTCTTTCTTGAAAGAGACATCTTTTACAACGGTAAAAGGCTTTCTCCAAACGATGCGATTTGCGTGCTCGGCCCAAAATGTTTCTGGGTCTTCAATTGACGCTTTATACATCTCTTCGTATTTCTCTGGCGACAGTAAAGCCGCTTCACGCATTTCTGCGCTGACCGGATAAATATCGTTGCTCATGTTTTTTGTCTCTACTAAACCCTGAAAAAATAACAAAAGTGCAAACTAGAAATTTTTATTGTTTGCCTTCCTTGTAATGGAAAAGAAATTAGCGATTTAAATTTTTTTATTTTTATTCTTTTTAACAAAGGTTTTTTGTGATCAATCTTTATTCTTAAGCAGTTTCCTCTAGAACAGGTGTTTTTATAATTAGACTTTTGTCTAAAGTTGCACTACACCTTTTTACAGCAATGAATTTTCTTCGTGTATCGGAAAAAAAAGTTGCTACGACTTTCGTCGAATCTCGACCATCGGCTAATACTGTCGACGTCCAATAAACGTTAAAACTTACCCACACAATAAAAAAGATACACAATAATAATATACAAGGAGACCTAGCATGTCCGAACGTGCTTTTAATGCAGTTGTGCAAACACCTTACGTTGCAAACTCTAAGAGTTTGTCTTCTCAATCCTTCTCAAACGTTTTCAAAAAAAGCAAATTAAGCCTAGCCGTTGGTGTATGTGCTTGTTTGTTCGGTGCAGATACTTTTGCACAATCCTCTCAAGTAAACCAAAAGCTCGATGCTTTAGAGCAAGAAATTGCTGAGCTCAAAAAACAAATTCAAGAAAAAGAAGAAGACCAAGAGAAAAAAGGCGTCATCATTAAAAAAGGCACTCGCTTTCAATATGGCGGCTTTATTAAAGCAGATTTTATTGCTAACGATTATTCAGACGGCGATCGTGCAACAGCAAGTGTTGGTGATGATTTATTAGTTCCATCAACCATTCCTGTTGGCAACGACAATGCTCCAGACGATATTACGTTTGATTCACACGTAAAACACAGCCGTTTTTGGTTCAAAACCACCACCGATGTTGGTAATGGCCAAACAGTAAGCTCCTATGTAGAAACCGATTTTAACTCAGGCGTTGATGAGCGTATTACCAACCAAGCATCAAACGGCCTACGTCATGCATTTTTAACCTATAACTACAACAAGACCGATTCAATTGTAGTTGGTCAAACTTGGAGTACTTTCTTTAACGTAGCAGCACTACCAGAAGCTATCGACTTCGTCGGTCCAAGTGCGGGTACTCTATTTACTCGTCAACCACAAATTCGTTGGACTAAAGGTTTGGGTAACGGCACATCATTTATGTTAGCCCTAGAAAACCCATCATCAGGTCTTTACGACGGCGGCGCCGGTTTTGACAGTAACCAATTCGATAGCAACACCTTGCCAGACATAGTTGCGCGCTATAACGGTAAAGCCGGTAATCTTGATTATTCTCTTGCGGTTGTTGGTCGCGAAATTGCGTACAGCCAAGGTAGCCAAGAAGAAGACGAATACGGTGCAGCAATTAACTTTACCGGCGTTTATAAATTCGATGGCGGCGACAACATTCATTTCTCTCTAAGCCAAGGTACTCTTGGTCGATACATTGCGCTCGCGGGTTTCCGTGACGGTGCAATTGAAGCCGATGGCGATATCGACTTAATTGACGTAACCGGTGGCTTTATTTCTTATCAACATTTCTGGGATAAAAAATGGCGCAGTACTTTTACCTATGCGTACAGTACAGCGGATAACCCAGATTCAGTCGGCGGAAATGTTAATAAAACGCTTTCTAACGCAAACGTTTCTTTAATGTATTCACCTGTACCAAAGTTAACCTTCGGTGTTGCTTACGAGTACGCAGAGCGCGAACTTGAAAGTGGCGTTGACGGTGATCTAAACCGCTTACAGTTCACCAGTAAGTGGGTCTTCTAAAAAACTATAAAAATAAATACCCAATCTCTTCTTATAGGTATTTGCAGTATTTCTAACAACAATTATTAGAGGAAGTATGTATGGCCTTTCAGTCTGAAGCGGACGCAAAGTCCTACTGGAAAGAAAACATCTCTCTGGTCATCAAATTAATGGTGGTTTGGTTTGTAGTTTCTTTTGGGTGTGGGATTTTGTTTGTTGATGCACTTAATAACATTTCAATCGGGGGGTACAAGCTCGGATTCTGGTTCGCTCAGCAAGGGGCCATCTACGTGTTTGTTGTACTCACATTTGTTTACTCCGCATTAATGGGCAAACTTGATCGTAAATACGGCGTAGACGACGTATAAGTGAGGTAACAAAAGATGGATTTAAAAACATTAACATACATTGTCGTAGGCGCGTCTTTTGCGCTGTATTTTGGTATTGCGATCTGGGCTCGCGCTGGATCTACTAAAGAGTTCTATGTTGCCGGTGGGGGCGTGCATCCTGTTGCTAATGGTATGGCAACGGCGGCAGACTGGATGTCAGCTGCATCCTTTATTTCTATGGCGGGTTTAATCTCGTTTTTAGGTTACGGCGGCTCGGTTTTCCTAATGGGTTGGACCGGTGGCTTCGTAATTCTAGCAATGCTACTTGCGCCTTACCTTCGTAAATACGGTAAATTCACGGTTCCGGAATTTATCGGTGATCGTTTCTATTCACGCGGTGCGCGAATTGTAGCGGTAATTTGCTTAATTATCTGTTCGGTAACTTACGTTATTGGTCAGATGAAAGGTGTTGGTGTGGCTTTCTCTCGTTTCTTAGAAGTAAGTTACGAAGTAGGTCTACTCATCGGTATGGTCATCGTATTCTTCTACGCCGTATTGGGTGGTATGAAGGGTATTACCTACACCCAGATCGCTCAGTACTGTATTTTGATCTTGGCGTACACCATTCCTGCAATGTTTATCTCTCTAAACTTAACCGGAAATATTCTTCCTCAATTAGGTTTGGGTAGTACGCTTGTGGGTACCGATGTATTCCTTCTAGATCGTCTTGACCAAGTTGTTACCGAATTAGGTTTCTCTGAGTACACCACCACATCGCGTGGTAGCACTCTAAACATGTTCGTGTACACCTTGTCATTGATGATTGGTACTGCGGGTCTACCTCACGTAATTATTCGCTTCTTCACTGTACCTAAAGTAAAAGATGCGCGTTCTTCAGCAGGTTGGGCGCTAGTATTTATCTCTATCCTTTACACCACTGCTCCTGCGGTTGCTGGTATGGCTCGTTTGAACCTAATCAACACCATTCAGCCAGAGCAAGGTGAAAACTTGGTGTACGAAGACCGTCCTCAGTGGTTCAAGAACTGGGAAAAAACCGGTCTACTTGGCTTCGAAGACAAGAACAACGATGGCGCCATTCAATACAGTGCTGATCCAGCTGTAAACGAAATGGTTAAAATTGACCAAGACATCATGGTATTGGCGAACCCAGAGATCGCTGAACTACCAAACTGGGTAATTGCGTTAGTTGCTGCCGGTGGTCTTGCCGCTGCACTTTCTACCGCTGCGGGTCTGTTGTTGGCGATCTCTTCTGCGATTTCCCATGACTTGTTGAAAGGGGTTATTGCTCCAGATATCAGCGAAAAACAAGAACTTATGGCGAGTCGTATCGCTATGGCTGTTGCAATCGCCGGTGCTGGTTACCTCGGGTACAATCCGCCTGACTTCGCTGCGGGAACGGTTGCTCTGGCCTTCGGTCTGGCTGCATCCTCAATCTTCCCGGCGCTTATGATGGGTATCTTCAGCAAGACCATCAGTAAAGAAGGTGCAATTGCGGGTATGATTGCTGGTATCACCGTAACTCTACTCTACGTGTTCCAACACTTGGGTATTATGTTTGTCGCAGGTACCGAGTTCTTGGGTAGCATGCCGAAAAACTGGTTCTTAGGCATTGAGCCTAATGCGTTCGGTGCGGTTGGTGCCCTTGTGAACTTCATCGTTGCGATTCTTGTTTCTCGTGTAACTGCTGCACCACCAGCAGAAGTGCAAGAAATGGTTGAGCAAATCCGTGTTCCAACAGGTGTAAGTGACGCTCACGCTCACTAATTCTGCCTCCTTGGATTACACCCATCGGCGGGGTAACTCGCCGATGGTTCTCTCAAAAAACATGCAACGATTAATGCTAGGCTTACCTACAAATTGTTGATAAAAAATAGATTGTTGATAAAAGTTAATTTAAATATTTGACTCAAGACCACAAAGCCTGAATAGTCGAGACAGATAATTAAGTGGGTTTTTATCAGTAATTTTTCACTGAAAAAATCAGTTCGTTAAACTTAAGAGAACGCTAATTAATTTATGGCAAAGTTAGTTAGAAGTTTTTGAGTCTAATGAACATCTCATTCTAATAATAAATATAAAGAGCTAAGTTGTTATGTTCACTAATAAACACGTTGTCACCGCTCTAATCGTTGCGCCTATTCTTGCAGTTTTGAGTTACTTTGCTGTTGGTTTTTGGGTTGCCGAACCTCCTCAAAAAGCCGAATCGGGCCAGAGTTATAAACTTGCCGAAAAACCCAATTGTCGTTATACCAGTGGTATGTGCGAACTAAAAAATGGCGACTTTTCGGTAAAAATCCTTCCACATGAGCTCCCCAATGGCGGCCTAAAACTTATTCTTACGTCCAGTCAGGCTCTAGAGGGCGCCAAGATCGCGTTGGTTGATAATGCCGCCGAAAGCATTGGTATTCCGTCTGATTGGTTAGCGGTTGATAGCGAAGGAATGGAGTGGGAAGTTGAAATCAATCCAGAGTCTCATGAACAGCAACTGCAATTGGTTTTCGCCGCTGAAAATGAATCGCTATTTTTTGGTGAAACCAAGCTAACGTTCATTGATTACCAAACTACGTTTAATCGAGACTTTCGACGCCTAGAAGAATGAATACTCCCCACAAAGAAGAGCTTCAAATCGTCTTAGACTTTTTGAAAACGTGCTTGCCTTTTGATGAACTCGATGAGTCGGAGTTGGTGACCGTTGCCGGTCAATTAGAAATTCAATATCACCGCAAGGGCGCTGTTTTTAAGCAAAATAATTGCGATCCTGGTTTACGAATTTTAAGAACCGGTGCCGCGGAATTAAAAGATGCCGACGGTGAGTTAATTGAGCGCTTAGAAGAGGGCGAGAGCTTTAATCTTCAAGGTTTGTTGAGCGAGCGCGCCGGAATTAGTGCGGTACTAATCGAAGATACTTTATTGTATTTTTTCCCAGAAGAGCAGTACCAAGCCCTTCGTTCTAATCAACGTCATATCGATCGATATTTTCATTCCCAGCGGGGCCGTCGTATTCGCCGCGCAGCAATGTCGTTGAACACCTCCGCCGATCTTGGACGTAAGATTGGCAGTTTGATGTCCACGTCGGTTCTTTCTGTGGCACCGTACGATTCTATTCAGCATACCGCCGCGGTTATGAGCGAGCGCAGGGTTTCGTGTGCTTTGGTTATGGATGGCGAAAAATTGGTTGGCATTATTACCGATCGTGATTTGCGATCCAGAGTGACGGCGGCCGGTTTTGACGTTTCTAAAGCCATAGCCGACGTGATGACGCAAAATCCTGCGGGTTTAACCGTTAATGACGATGTATTTGACGCGACCCTGTTTATGACCTACAGAGGTTTCCATCATATTCCGGTCTTTTCGGATTCCGATCAAACCCAATTAGTCGGTATTGTAACGGGCTCCGATCTAATGTTGGCTCGTCAAAACGAACCGGTGTATTTGGTTAATCATATTCGCCGTCAAAACAGTATTGAAGGTCTAAAAGTTATTTGCTCTCAGTTGCCTCAACTGACCCAGCAGTGGGTTCAAGCAGAAGCGCAACCTGCCCAAGTCAGTCGAATTCTTACCGCGGTGAGCGACGCTGTAGCCATTCGCTTGATTGATATGGCCATCGAAGAATTAGGTCCTGCACCCGTGCCATTTTGCTGGTTAGGTTTTGGTTCACAAGGTAGGGCGGAACAACTCCTTGGCGCGGACCAAGATAACGGCTTATTAATTAGCGACGATCTACAGGAAGAACACAAGCCTTGGTTTGAGGCTTTAGCGCATCGAGTGTGTGATGGCTTAGATGCCTGTGGTTATGAGTACTGTCACGGCAAGGTGATGGCGACCACAGATGAGTGGCGACAATCTCTTTCTGGATGGTGTCGTACAGTGGATAGATGGACTAATGCGCCCAGTACCGACGCCGTTATGCGAGTCAGTATTTTCTTTGATCTGCGCGCAGTCTACGGTGATCATACTTTAGCAAATCAACTGCAAGCTCATATGCTTAAAAAGGCGCGGGGTAACAGCATCTTCTTGGCCGCCTTGGCCGCCAATGTTTTGGATACGCCGCCGCCACTTGGTATTTTCCGACGATTTGTGGTTGAACGTAACGGCGACCATCGCGACGAATTAAATCTTAAAAAGCAGGCGATTTCTTCGATTGTTGATATCGCTCGAATACACGCGCTTAGCAATGGCATTAAAGCCGTTAATACCCACGCTAGGCTTGACGAGCTGGTAAAAGTAAAGGCGCTCACTATTGGTGATAGTCGAAATTTGCAAGACGCATGGAGCGTGATTATGCAAATTCGATTAAATCAACAAGCAAAACAAATCGAAGCGTCAGAGCCTGTCAGCAATTATGTTAATCCTGCCAAGCTCAGCAAATTAAATAGACAACAACTGCGTGATGCGTTTTCTGTTGTTGCGGATGCGCAATCGGGTGTTGCACAAAAATACAGACCTGGAATGGGGCGTTAATGATGAATGATTGGTATCAAAAGTCGGCTCGCATGTACTATTCGAAAGTTGCTGATCCCGAGAAAAATGCAGACGCACAATATTTGTTGGATTGCTGGAAAAGCTTACCCAGCTCTAAAGCCGGATACACCCGTTGTCCGGCATTAGTGGTTGATTTCGAAACTTCATCTTTGGATTGTGAAAAAGGCGAGATTATCAGTGCAGGCTGGGTAACGGCAGAAAATGGCGCCGTAAAATTAGCAACGGCAGAACACTGGTTGATTGCATCCGAAATGAGTGTAGGAGACAGCGCTACAGTTCATAAAATCCGAGACTGTGAGCTAGAAAATGGCATATCTGATCGCGAGATGCTAAAACAACTGTTGATTGCGGCAAAAGGAAAAGTGTTAGTATTCCATAACGCGCAAATGGATTTAGCCTTTTTAAATAAACTCTGCTTAAAATATTGTGGTATTCCGTTATTACTTCCGTACCGAGATACCTTCAGAACCGAGCGAGAAAATATGCTTAAAATGTCTGAGGTGTTGCCGCAAAATTCATTAACACTGGCCGCATGCCGCAAGCGTCATAAGTTACCCAATTATCCTGGGCATAATGCACTGGTCGATGCCATTGCCACCGCAGAGTTGTTTTTAGTGCAACACTATCGAACCGCCGCATAATATGAATTATTAAAAGTGCGTATTACGGAATACCTATTTTAAATTACCGTTAACGGTGTATTTTATGTGCCGTTAACGTTAATGCGCGCTATATCTGCTCGTATTTTCGCAACAATTATTCGCCAGTATTTAACTGCGCGAGTGTTGAACAATATATGGGAACCTCTGATTAACTCATCCTTGATTTAATCAGAGGGCAGAAATTGAAAATGTGATTTCCAATTTCTTCACAATTTCAATCACTTACAGTTCTTGAAATTGGCGACACATCCTTGTGCTTGTGTCGCGAGAAACTCTAGGTTAATCAGAGTTTCCTATGTCTATAAACTGAATCATTTTAGGTTTTATAAATTTGGGGTTTTATTAAAGGACATAAAGTGAAAATACGTTTGCCAATTTTTCATCTTCAATGATGTAAGAGATGAAGTAACTACAAACTCCTCTAAACTGTTTTATTTCGTGAAACTTAAAGTTTTAGCGATAAGATCCTAGTAGTGATTATGTGTTTTCACATAACCTTTTATTTTCTATTTACCCCTATTCGTGGATTTTTACCGTCAATTTGTGGATGTAAGCGACATATTTAGCCCTTTTTTGAAAAATTGCTACTAAAGACTAGCTCGTTAATCCAACAAAAGGCCTACGAAAACATTAAGGCGCAAAACGTCTTAATGTTTTATAGTCGTTGTTTTCGATAACAGATGTTCAATAACACATTCACAGCCAAAGCAATAATAAAGGTGATATATGTCTACTCAAGATACGTGCTGCACAATCGTTCCATACTTCCAAGTCGCAGAAGGTCAACTCGATGCATTCAAAGAAGGCGCTAAGAAAATGGTCGAGAAGACCAAAGAAGAGCCTAAGTGTCTGCATTACGCCTATACTTTCGATGGTTCACTGGCCCACGCCCGTGAAGGTTACACCGATGCAGAAGGTGTGTTGGCGCATTTAGAAAATGTTGGCCCACTTTTGGAAGAGGCACTAAAGATCAGTGAACTTACACGCCTAGAAATTCACGGCCCTGCCAGCGAATTAGAAAAGCTTCAAGAGCCACTAAAGGGCTTGAATCCTCAGTACTTCACACTCGAATTTGGTTTCCGTAATTAATTTATAAATTCGATTTCTGTCCTCTGATTAATCATGCCTGAATTAATCAGGGGCACCTAAATTAATTAGAGGTACCTAAATTAATAAATTTGGTCCGTCATGTATCTATCTTTAAGTAAGCGCCAATAGGTTGTTGGTGAGCGTTAACTTAATTTGAGCAATTCTCTACCTACCTTACCTAAAACTTTCACTAGCCATCTCATCGGCACAATAAAAATTTGTAGCCGGACGATTATCAGCTCTAAATACCGGCTTATTAAGTTGATTCGGTTTTAATGATTATTATTGATTCTTTTTAACGTTTTTTGATTAAGTCTCGCAAGTTTTTAAGCCAAAACGAATATACTGTGAGTCTTTCTTGTATTGTGAGCTAATGTGGTATGAATTGGTTAGAGCTAAAAATCCCACCACCAATTATTGGAATGATTACCGCTTTTATAATGTGGTTGCTGAGTCTCTATGTGTGGCGACTGGAATCAACATTGCTAGGTAATATAGGAATTGCGGTTATTGTCTTGGGTGTTTCTCTCGATGTAATTGCTATTACCGGTTTTGGTGTTAAAAAAACAACGATCAACCCTTTAAATCCTAATAATACCCATGTAATTGTCGATACAGGAATTTATAAGTTATCAAGAAATCCCATGTATTTAGGTATGGCGGTATCGTTATTGGGTTGGTGTTTTTTCCTCAAGTCACCTATGTCTATTTTTGCGTTGCCAATATTTATTTTGTATTTAAATCGTTTTCAAATTATTCCTGAAGAAAAAATTTTAGCGGAAAAGTTTGGAGCAAATTATACAGCGTACAAAAATTCCGTCAGACGATGGCTGTAACAATATCTCAATAAATTCAAGAAGCCTCGGATAAACTCGAACCTAATTGAACAGTAATATCTTGCTCGCTTGACGATCGGTTTGGTTCGGCCAATTGAGTGCTGGAAATATTTATCAGAACTAACATTGCTGACGCGTCAATGAGTGATATAACCGTTAACGAGACAGCAATGTTTGCGCTAGGCCGGCGACACTAACAATTAGCAAGGCGCAGCCCAAAACTCTGAAAAATATAGGTGTCTCCGCGGTTACTAAATATTTATGCACACGTAAACCAATAAAGTGCCCAATTGCCGCACAAGGAAGTAACCAAAGGTGGTGTATTAACTGTAAATCAATTCCTGCATAAATAAAGGCAGCCATTTTAATAGCAACAAGAATAAACCAAAGCACAAATAAGGTATCGCGTAATTGATGCTTGGCAACGTGATTAGCAAAAACCGCGATAATTAAGGGCGCGCCAATCAGAGAAGTGCCACTGACATAACCGCCCAAGATTAAAAATAATGTATCTAAAACAGGGTTTGTACTTTTAAACGGTTTATTTAATATGTAAGTGATAGAATAAATGGCAACAATTACAAAAATAATGCTGCTCATTAGTGTATTTGAAAATACAATAAGACCAAATACACCAGCAATTTTCGGAACAATCATAATTGCCATTGCTTTGGATAGGTACCGCCAATCCACGGTCGCTAAAAATCCGGTGTGCACATCATTCTTAGCGCTATTACGGCTGTTTTGCCAAACCGTAAGCGAGGCAAACACCAATAAATGTACCGAAATAATGGGTAAAAAAACTAAGGGATCGTCAAGAATCATCAGTAAGAAGGGCAGTGATAAAACGGCTCCACCAAATCCCAATCCCGAGCGAACAAAGCCACTCCAAATAAAAATCAAACCAATTAAAACGAGTTGAATCACCGATAAATCGGACATACAGCAGCCTTAAGCTCTCAAATCCATTAGATTTGACGATTTTACCCGAATCTTATCGACTCTGCCTGCCAACCTATTGTTGAACCTAATACCCCGTTAACGAGCGACCGTTTTGGTCAGCTTATCGATTAAGTTCTCTTTATGTGGTGCGTAAGTTGAATGTACAAATCAAACCTACAAAACAATAAAGCATGAGGGGTTATTATTTACCGCTGCGTTTAATTTGAGGCGTAAAACCTCAGAGAAATGCGCGATGTTAAAGTTTGATTACCGTTGAGAGATTTAGTACGGCTTGCGGGAATCTCTGAGCTACTCTTTATTATAGGTTTATTATTTTATTACAGGTTTATTATTGTTGATGATTAATTCATTCAACATCAGCTAATAACAGGATTTGATGCGCTGCTCGGCAGTATAATTGGCTGAACCAAATTGAAAATACAATTTTCTGTGTTGCTATAATCTCGGTAATTTGTCGTTATCACACGAGTAACTTGAGCTTAGAGCACCGAAGGTTTTCGGGATCTTGCTTTTTTTGGCTATACCAAGGCGTTAACCATTTTTTGGTAATTAAAACGCTGTTTTTTATGTTGTAAAAAAATATTCATATAAAAATATTTTCGCGTGGATATTAGGCGCAGTTTTAAAAATTGGTGCTAAGTACTTGCACTACAAAAAAAAATAGTTAAAATCGCGGCTCCTTTAACTAATGAAACTATTTTATGCGAGTCCATTAAAGCACCATCGACAGCTAGAGTTGTACGCAACCTGCATGCGGTGGTGACTGAACAGACAGACAACCACAGCGATTCGGAGGAATGCGTTAATGCTGAGTGCCGCTGATGCCCTCATACCAACTGCTTTATGCAGCTCTGACCTAGGCTCAATGCCCAAAACCTCTCAAAACGAGAGTGTTATCACTCTTCCTGAGGAAGACAAAGACCACTTTATCACGCGAAATGGCGTTACCTTTGCTGGTTCTCACTTAATTATCGATCTTTGGGGCGCTAAGCACCTAGACGATATGGAGAGAATGGAAACAGCAATGCGTCGCTGCGTAGAAGTTTGTGGCGCTACTCTTTTGCACATCCATCTTCATCACTTTGCTCCTGACGGTATTTCTGGCGTGGCTGTTCTTGCAGAATCGCACATCAGTGTTCATACCTGGCCTGAGCGTGAATATGCCGCGTTTGACGTGTTTATGTGCGGTGATGCAATGCCAGAACTTGCGATTGTTGAACTGAAGCGTGCGTTTTTTCCAGAGCGTATTGAAGTAAGTGAAAACCTTCGCGGGGTAATTCGTTAATGAATCGCTATAACGAGACGCTTTACAACGCTTGGGGACAATCCTTTGCGGTTGATAAGGTTCTCTTCGAAGAACACACCGAACATCAGCATTTAATTATTTTTAAAAATGCGCTTTACGGCCGTGTTATGGCGTTGGACGGTGTGATTCAAACTACCGAAGCCGATGAGTTTGTTTACCACGAATCGTTAACCCATGTACCTATTTTGGCCCATGGCAATGCAAAAAAAGTGTTGATTATTGGCGGTGGTGACGGCGGTATTTTGCGTGAAGTGTGTCGTCACACTTCGGTTGAATCAATCACCATGGTTGAAATTGACAACGCCGTTGTCGAAATGAGCAAAGAATATTTGCCCAACCACAGCCAAGGTGCCTTTGACGATCCACGCTTGAATTTAGTCATCAACGACGGTGCGCGTTTTGTTGCAGAAACTAGCGATAAATTCGATGTAATTATTTCCGACAGTACCGATCCAATTGGTCCGGGTGAAGTATTATTTACACAGGATTTCTACGGCAGTTGTAAAAACTGCTTAAATCCCGGTGGTGTGTTGGTTACTCAAAATGGTGTGCCTTTTATGCAAGCCGACGAACTGGTTAATACCTATCGTCGTCAGAGTTCGCATTTTAAAGATCACACGTTCTACATGGCAGCGATTCCAACCTATGTTGGCGGCGCCATGGCATTTAGCTGGGCAACCGATAACGAAGCACTTCGTCAAGTATCTTTAGACGAGCTCCGCGATCGTTTCCAAACCGCACATTTCGAAAGTAAATACTACACGCCTGAACTTCATTTAGGCGCGTTTGCGCTGCCTGCCTATTTAGTAAAACAACTTAAGGACGCTTTAGGTTAATCCCAGTTTCCTTAATGCATCATTGAGCTATTGTGGCTAATCGCTAATTTTCTAGTCTAATAAACCTCTGATTAAGTCGTTACTGATTTAATTAGAGGTTTGTATAGAACATATCATTTTAAAAGTTATCGTCATTTTCACAATGTATTAACGTTGACTACACTTGCGTTAGTTACAAAAGATTTTTATGAATCTTAGATAGTTTTCTTAGATGGTTTATTGGCCTCTCTGATTAATTCTTGTGTGATTGAATCTGAGGGCAGAAATTGACGACACATTTTTTGCGTTGCTAAAAATTCTGAGATAATCAGTGCATTCTTATGTGTAATTTAATCAAAGAGTATAAAATAAAAGAGCAATTTTATACGTCTACACATTTTCAATAATATTCATCATTGATGCGCACTGCTGGTATTTATCTTGCCGAATATTCTGATGTTTATCGTGTTTTCTCAGATGGGTCTGAATTTTTTATTATTTATTTTTGAGTATAGGAAACTATGATTAACCTAGAGTTTCCAGCGACACAAGGATGTGTCGCCAATTTCAAGAACGGTAAGTGATTGAAATTGTGAAGAAATTGGAAATCGCATTTTCAATTTCTGTCCTCTGATTAAATCAGGGATAAGTTAATCAGAGGTTCCTATATATAAGTATTTTATTGTCCAAATTGTACTTATTGTCTTTAACAGTACTTTTAATCTTTAACAGAACGAGGTGAGGTTTTGGCCAGCGTTTCTCTTGAAGCACCTTCGATTACAATTTTAAACAAATCTGCACAAGAGCCCTATCAAGAGCTGATAAAAAAGTACGGTTCGCCGTTGCTTGTGATAGATCCAGATGTGCTCACACGAAGTTTCAATCGGTTGAGTTCAGCCCTGCCTGGCGTCCATTTATATTTTGCGATGAAGGCAAATCCAGATCCATTAGTCATTCAGACACTAGCCAGCTGTGGTGCTTATTTCGATATCGCCACCTCCGGTGAAATTCAACTTTTGCGAAACGCCAAAGTAGATCCAGAGCGCTGTATTCACACGCATCCTATCAAGCGTGATCAAGACATTAAAGATGCCTTGCGCTATGGCTGTACCAGTTTTGTGGTCGATAATCTTGATGAAATAAAAAAATTCACGGCTTATCGAACTCGTGTCGGTTTATTATTGCGCGTTAGTTTTCCGAATCCCGCTTCACCGGTGGATTTATCAAAAAAATTTGGCTGTACACCAAACCAAGTTTTTGAATTGGCAGAGCAGGCCGCACAATTGGGGTTACATGTAAATGGTTTATCATTCCACGCCGGATCACAATGTGTAAGTCCTCACAATCATATTTTGGCGATTAATCGATGTGCTGATTTATTGCTGGAATATAACAACACTCATGAACACAATATGTCTATTTTGGATATTGGCGGCGGTTTCCCGGCTCAATACGACGAGACAACACCCGATATCGAAACTTTCTGTGGGCCTATCAAAAATGCCCTAGATAAATTACCGGAACAAATTCGTATCATTGCCGAACCCGGTCGTTTTTTAGTGGCAGAAGCAGTCACTTCAATTGCCTCTATAATTGGCGCTGCTCGTCGCGCAAACGGAATGTGGTATTACCTTGATGACGGAGTTTACGGCTCTTACAGTGGGTGTATTTACGATCATGCGAACTATCCTCTGACGATTTTTTCAGATTTAGAAGAAACAAGCGCGGCAACTTTTGCCGGACCTACCTGCGATAGTATCGATGTCTTCGCCGAAAATATTGCAACTCCGGAGCTTTCCATTGGTGATATAGTCGTTGGTAAAGTGATGGGTGCTTATACCAATGCCTCGGCGACGGATTTTAATTTATTTCCAAGAGCAAAAGTGATTTCCGCGAAAATAGGCTAATTAACTAACCTAGCACTTTTGTTGTATGAATCTCTGGTTACCCTAAAAACCTCTGGCTACTCTAGGAACCTCTGATTACTCTAAAAACCTCCGATTACATGTTCTAGGATTTAATCGGAGGTTCTATCGGTTTATTGCTAAGACCGTCAGTTTTAATGCTAAGTTGATATTTTAAGACCTCAAAATATACATAAATTCTTGTATAAATTATCTTAATTTAAAACCGTATTTCTCCTTCTTGTCGGTAATTACATTTTCGATTTCTTCACAATTTCAATCACTTACAGTTCTTGAAATTGGCGACACATCCTTGTGTCGCGAGAAACTCTAAGTTAATCAGAGTTTCCTATAATTGGTATTTGATAATATGCCCGTTAATGTAATGTTCTTATATGTTCAAATACTGCTTTATTTTGCTATCGAAAATCCCTCTCGTTAATACATCTAAGTCTAACCTAGATGTATTGCTTCAAGCGTACTGCTTATTTCGTACTACACTAAAAATTGCTAGCGAAAGTCGATACGCTCTCTTGTCATGAAAAATATGTCGAGGACATTTGAGACGCTAGTGTTTGACTCCTCCGTGTTTATGCACTGAGACTGAGTTGAACATACAATTTCCAACATCGGCATAGTTTTAACAACGGATAATTATTGAAATCAAGTTGCTGAAACTAAAAGGTCAGGTGATGTCGTTGGAAGCTTGAATGATTCCGGCTTTGTTAGGGTAAATGACCACGAATAGCTTATAGCGAAACGAGGAAAGGTAACGTCTTTGAACAATGCAATCGCAACAGACCTTGGTCGTCATCTAAAAACCTTGGCCAGCCCGGTCAATATGATTATGGCCGAACCTGAAGCGCCACTGGATTCTTACTTGGCAGATTATTGTAAGCAATCCCTGAAAAAAGTTGCCGCTAATCTTTATGAGTCTGGGCTTGTATTAAAAGAGCTGAATATACATTCGTTGTCGAGTCTATCTGAGTGTTGTTTCACTAATAATGCTATGTCGATTGCGGTTATTTTTACCGATCTGTTTGACGATGTTGATGTGGTTCGGTTTATAGAAAAAGTGGAGAGTTGTAAGAATCAATCGTTGGCGATTTTAATCATTAAGCCTCAAGCCAATGATTTGTTTGATCAATTTGTTCGAGAAAATAGTTTTATTGAACTGTTTGATAACGAGGCCCTTAACGATCGAATATTAGAAGTTATTATTAAAGGTATATTGGTACATATACATCTCAGTAATCGTCAGGTGGTGCAACTCAATAAACTCGAAGCCGCGACCAAGATGGTCTACGAACTCAGTAATATTCAAAGTTTGTCGGAGTTATTTCTAGCCGCGCTTAATTGCTTAGATCATATTTTTGATGGCAAAGGTATTGGTTTTATTGCACGGCAATCGCCTTGGCAGATTGATGACGAACCACAGTATTGGGTGATTGATCGTGCTTTTGATGAAAAACTAATTGGCAAAACTGTTGGCGAGCTTATTCCTAACATCGAATACTCGACGCTTAATTTGGGTGAACAAAATCTATCATTAAAGAAGCGCGGTCAATCGGTATTTTGTTGTTTTAATGAGTTTCCTCATAATCAACGTGGTCAAGTATTGATAGCCTACATCAATCTAGAAACCTATGAGTTAATTCATAAAGCTTTAATTGAAAATTTATTTAAAACCGCAAAAACTCGCTGTGAAAATTTATTGCACAAAGATTATTTGTATCACCTTGCCTACAATGATGTCTCTTTAAATATTCCCAATTACAATTGGATATTGAAAAATTTAGAAGAGCTATCTGTTAATGATAGAGCTAATTATTATTTGGTGGTCATTGATGTAGATTACTACGCGCTAATGTTGTCGAATCTGGGCGACGAATTTACCATGCAGTTGTATACCAATTTGTATCGGTATTTGCGCGATAGTTTTCCCAAGGGAACTGTGTTGGCTAAACTGAATAACAGCGGATTCGGTTTGGTAATTTCTAAACAAGAATTCTCTAATTATCTTGATAGGCACAAAGCTGAATACATTAAGCTGTTGGTTGATGAAGTTGAGCACGAACTCACTACCAGAATATCTCTTGTGGGTCTTGAAGAGCTTAATGAACATTCGCCGAATTTTGTTATGCGCATTGCCGAGGCGCAAATTGGCTTTGCTAGAGCCAATAAAACTCATCTCATGGTCTATTCTAAAAAGACTAAGGATCGCGTTAGAGGTAAGTATCAGTTGTTATCGGATTTACGCAAAGCTATTGTTGAAAATCATTTCTTTATTGAGCTTCAACCTAAGGTTGAGTTAGCAACCGGTGATGTCATTGGTTTTGAAGCGCTAGCACGTTGGCGGAATCTCGACGGGAAAATGATTTCTCCAACGGAATTTATACCTGTTGCAGAAGCGGCTTGTTTAATTGAAGGTTTGGGCGAATTACTGTTTGAGCACACCTTGGACGCCGCACGCAAAATCTTTGACTTAGGATTTCGCTATCCAATAGCGTTTAACTTAAGCGCCCAACAACTTCTCAGTGACGTTGCGTATAAGCGTCTGAACGATATGATCGATCGTTCAGGCATAGAGCGACAGTATTTAGAATTTGAAATTACCGAAGCCGAATCATTAAAAAACTTCACCAAGGTTCATCAGCGCCTCCAGGAACTTATGGAATCTGGTATTGATGTGAGCATGGATGACTTTGGTACGGGGTACTCGTCGCTATCGCACATTTATCGCTTGAGCGCACGCAGCTTAAAAATCGACAGAGTATTTGTATCGCAAATACACGATAAGCATTTGGGTAAACCAGTCGTGGATATTATTTTGCGCTTAGGCGCACGTTACGGATACAAGGTCTTCGCCGAGGGTATAGAGACTATAGAGCAACGCGATCAATTGTTATCGATGAACTGCTTATACGGGCAAGGTTTTTTATTCGCAGAGCCTATGCCGGTAGACAAGGTGATTTTATGGCTAAAACAACGATATTCAGAGTCCAAACCTGAAAAGATCTAACCGTAAACCTCTGATTCGCTCACGAATAGTTTAATCGGACTTTCTTAGGCTATTAAAAGGTAAGTATTCACTTATTAAAATTGGGTGGGCGGTTTGTCGCGCCAAACCTTTATAGGAACCTCTGATTAACTCATCCATGATTTAATCAGAGGGCAGAAATTGAAAATGCGATTTCCAATTTCTTCACAATTTCAATCACTTACGGTTCTTGAAATTGGCGACACATCCTTGTGTCGCTGGAAACTCTAGGTTAATCAGAGCTTCCTATAATTCATTCGAATCTATTGGTTTCTACCGCCGCGCTTTTTGATCGTTCATCACCGTCAGTTTTCCTCACTTTTCTCTTATGGCAGAAGTTAAAAATCACGCTGTTGAACAGCCAGCGTTATTTTATACGTTTGGATTTCATCGCCATTGCTTCTCACCGTTTTTACCTTCAAATTTTTCTCAATGAGTTAGTTATCTTTATTTTGCAATTTCGAAGAATATTAACTGCCTTGTTATAAAAAACTATCAGTCAATAATTTAATTCACGGCCAACGATATTGAAGAATAGAATTCCTAAAGCTTGAGAGTTTAATTCGTTCGCCGATCTCTAATTTGGACGATATATTTTGCAAAAAATGACCTGTGACATGTCTCCGGTCATTCGTTGTAGCGTTAATCCATGAACTCCGTGAGACCTTTCATGACCAGTTTCTCTACTCCATTAAACAACGTTCTCCCCAAAACGATAGAAGATCAAAAATATTTAGACGAAAGCGTCGCTGTTGATAATTTATTGTCGGAAGTGAAATTAACAAAAGAGCAGTGTGAAAAAATTTGTGACCAAGCTGTCGCAATTGTTGACCTAGCCCGACAAAAGAAACCGCCTTTGTTAGACAGCTTTCTTAAGGAATACAGCTTAGCAGACAGCGAAGGTGTGGCGTTGATGTGTTTGGCCGAAGCGCTGTTGCGTATTCCAGACAGCTACACGCGTGATCAGCTGCTCAGTGACAAGCTTGATGATCGTAACTGGCACGCGCACATTGCCAAATCAGAATCTTTTTGGGTGAATGCCTCGTCTTGGGGTTTATTGCTCACTGGGCAATTGGTAAAAGGGCGCAAGGTCGATGCCTCCAAAATTACCAAGTTGGTTGCGCGTTTAGGTTTGCCAATGGTTCGCGCGGCTATGAATTCTGCCTTGGATTTAATGGCAGAAACCTTCGTTTTAGGAGAAACGCTACCAAAAGCGATTTCACGTGGAAAAAAGCAACCCGCGCATCAACGGTTGTTTTCGTTTGACATGTTGGGTGAGGCAGCGCGAACCGAAAAAGACGCCCAGCATTATTATCAAGAGTATTTAAACGCAATTAATACATTGTGTGGTTTAGCCAGCGAATCAGAAACCCATAAAAACTCCGGTGTTTCTATTAAACTCTCGGCGCTGTATAGCCGCTACGAAACCAGTCACGCAGAGCAAGCCTGCGCCGATTTAACACGCAAAATGCTAGCGCTGTGTGAAGTTGCCGCCAAAGGTAATATTCCCATTGCTATCGATGCGGAAGAAGCCGATCGGCTTGAAATGAGTTTATTAATTTTTGAAAGATTGGCGACCGCTGAATCCTTAAAAGGTTGGAATGGTTTAGGGCTGGTTGTGCAAGCCTATGGTAAGCGAGCTCCCGCGGTTATTGATTGGTTAATTGAGTTAGCAAAACAGCAGGGCAGACACATTCCAATTCGCTTGGTTAAAGGCGCCTATTGGGATTCTGAAGTTAAAAACGCTCAACAAAAAGGCGTTACCGATTTCCCGGTTTATACGCGTAAATCCAATACCGATGTTTCTTATCTTGCCTGTGCAACAAAAATGTTGGCGGCACGCGATTATTTGTATTGCCAGTTTGCCACGCACAATGCGCATACTATTGCCGCGGTTATAGAGCTTGCGGGAACCAATCACAAAAATATCGAGCTACAACGTTTGCACGGCATGGGTGATTCCGTTTACGGCAGCGCGTTTAAATTATCCGAAACCATTCCGCCGGTTCGTATTTATGCACCGGTGGGTGGTCATCGAGATTTATTAGCTTATTTAGTAAGACGCCTGGTAGAAAACGGCGCGAACAGTTCCTTTATTAACCACCTTTTAGATCACCGAATTACGCCGGAACAATTGGTGGTTGATCCGGTAGAAAAAGTCAGACGTCGTGATGTGCATTCGCACCCGAATATTTTAAAACCACAACAAATTTTTGGTGAGAGAAAAAATTCCGTGAGTATCGATCTAACCAGCATTAGCGTCCGCAATGAATTTAAAGAAGCCTTTGAGAACAAAAAAGCCGAACGTTATACGGTCACACCGTTAATTGCAGGTATTGATGATTTTTCACAACAAGCTTCACATCCGCTAGATAATCCGGCCAATCATCAAGATGAATTAGGACAAGTTTATTTGGCGTCTTTAACACAGGTTGATAACGCTTTCGAACAAGCGAAAAAACATCAACCGTATTGGGATTTAATGGGTGGTGATAAACGCGGGGTTGTTTTAGAGAAAGTTGCTGATCTACTCGAAGAAAATCTTATGTCATTAATGGTTTTATTAACGAGAGAAGCCGGTAAAACACTTGAAGATGCATTAGACGAAGTTCGCGAAGCCGTAGATTTTTGCCGTTATTATGGCGCCCAAGCCAGAGCAGAATTTAGCGATGCCGAGCAGTTGCCTAACGGCGGTAAACTCGCCGGTGAGCAAAACCAAATCAGTCTTCACGGCCGTGGTGTTTTTGTGTGTATCAGCCCGTGGAACTTTCCTTTGGCGATTTTTGTTGGTCAAGTTGCTGCTGCATTAGCGGCAGGTAATAGCGTGATCGCTAAACCGGCACCGCAAACGCCTTTAATTGCTTACGAAGCCATTCAATTAATGTATCAAGCCGGAGTACCTAAAGAGATTTTAGCGTTTATTCCGGGTGGCCCCGACGTCGGCGAATATCTTGTAAAACATTCCGATGTTGGTGGTGTTGCCTTTACCGGCAGCTCGCACACGGCGCGAAAAATAAACCTTAATTTGGCCAATCGTACCGGCGCCATTGTGCCGTTAATTGCAGAAACTGGTGGCCAAAACGTAATGTTTGTCGATAGCTCCTCTTTGTTGGAACAAGTTTGCGACGATGTTATTCGCTCCGCGTTTGCTAGCGCTGGTCAACGCTGTTCTGCATTACGTGTGCTTTATGTGCAGGAAGATATTTTTGATGAAACGCTATCGTTAATAAAAGGTGCGATGGATCAACTCATTATTGATAATCCCGCAAACAGTAAAACCGATGTCGGCCCCATTATCGATAAAACCGCACTTGAAAAAATTCAGAATCATATTGCAGAATTTAAAACTAAAGCGGTTACTCACTACACATCTGGCGAATACGATGAAGCCGTTTACAATAACGGTACCTTTATTACTCCGCATTTATTTGTGATTAATTCCATCAGCGAATTAAGTGATGAATGTTTTGGCCCCGTGTTACACGTTATAAAATATTCCGCTAAAAAATTGCCCGAAACCATTCAGCAAGCATTTTCAACCGGATTTGGTTTAACACTTGGTATTCAAACCCGTTTAGAAAGCCGTTGGCGAGAAATCTTTGCTCAGGCTCCCGTTGGTAATACCTACGTAAATCGTAACATGGTGGGCGCTGTGGTTGGTTTACAGCCTTTTGGCGGACAAGGACTATCAGGAACAGGATTTAAAGCCGGTGGCCCGCGTTATTTATATCGCTTTGCCACGGAAAAAACATTAACCATTAATACCATGGCCATGGGTGGAAATACCGAATTGCTTAATCTTTCTGATTAATTTTTAGAAGCAATATCGGGTAATTTAAGAATTGCATTAATAAGGTATATCTGATTAGATGGTTGGTCAGATATACCTTAATATTTTGACCTAAAACCTTCTGCAATTTCAGCCATATCTAGCATAAAATTTAGATCTCTTGCTCGCTCTTGAGCTTGCTTTTTAACCATTATTTTTATGTTCTTTTTCATAGGTCCTCTCAATTTGACACAATAGTTTCTTTGAACATTTGAATGTCATTGATGGTTGAAAAATAACCCGTGTCGTCATCTGTAAATTCCAGTTCTGATAAACTTTCTAACAGGACTTCAAGAGAGAAGTTGAATTCTTTTAAGCAAGAAATTAACGAATATAAATAGTTTTTGCTGCTTTCGGGTTTGAAATAATATTCGGTAGCCGTTGTATTATTGTTATAAATATTGATGACTAAATAGCTGCTGTCTTGGTCGTCAAATATTTTCAAATGACAATTTGTATCGTCTACATACGTATCTTTTACATTGACAATAAACTCCATCCATTGATAGAGATTGCATATATCTTTACGATTAATAACCTTCATTATATGTACTCAACTTAAAATGTTAGTTAAGACTTGATTAAATATAATACTGCGTATAATGCTATGAGCATTATTGTCTTACTCTTGCTGCTTGTTACACACAACCTTTTCTTCGCCCAAGTTATAAATATTGTTAACGCCAACGTAAATTCCCGAAATTAACGCGGTGGTTGGGTAGATGATGGGTGTTAGTAAAAGTCCTTCTATCGAGTAGTAGCTGTTGGTTTCTTTGGCGACGTCGATCACTCTTAGGGTTTTGCGATCGCTGGAGATTTCGCATTTGGCAACGTGCTCCGAGTCGCTGGTGGGTACTACTACGCAACCGTGTAGTGTGGCTAACACTAAAGTTGATAAGATTGTTGTTAGTTTTCGCATTATTGTTCTCATATATACGGTATGTTGGTCTTTTTAACGGAGCCAGCAAGAGTTTATGATTAAATCTTAAGCCAATTTTGGTTTGTAAGTTATCTTACTTGTAAATTTGAATGAGTAATACCGGTGAATTACGAAGAAGTGAAACACTATGCGCTGACTAAACCAGAGACGAGTTTAGATTTTCCGTTTCAGCGTGATATTCCATTGTTTAAAGTCTACACAAAAATGTTTGCGTTGGTGTCGTGGCACAATGAGGTGGCTTGGCTGAATTTAAAATGCGATCCCGACCAAGCGTTGGCGTTACGGGATATTTTTAAGTCGGTGATTCCTGCCTACCACATGAATAAAACCCATTGGAATACGGTAATTTTAGATGGCAGTGTTCCGCGTGGCGAAATCGAACGTATGATCGATCACAGTTATGCCATGGTGGTGCGTGGTATGACGCGTAAAATGCGCACCAATTTAGAAATTCGTTATGGCGAGCCAGCAATTTATTGTGGCCAATAATTGATGTAATTCGGGTGCATAATGATCAGAGAAGCCACTGCAAACGATGCGCAATACATTGCCGATATCTACAATTATTATGTAGAAGAAACCTACATTACCTTTGAAGAGATACCCGTCACTGAGCTGGACATTCGTTCGCGAATGGCGTCGGTACAACAACAGTCTTTGCCTTGGCTGGTTGCTGTTGAAGATTCTGAAGTAGTGGGATATGCCTATGCCACACAATGGAAAGAGCGATCTGCGTATCGGTATTCGTTAGAGTGTACGGTTTATCTTAAAAATGGTTGTGATGGTAAAGGATTAGGAACACAGTTGTATAAGGCGTTATTGGCGGCTCTAAAAGCACGGGGCACTCATTGCGTAATTGCGGTTATCAGTTTACCTAACGCTAAAAGCGTTGCCTTGCACGAAAAAATCGGCATGGAAAAAGTTGCGCATTTTAAAGAGGTCGGTTTTAAATTTAATCAGTATATTGATGTGGGTTTTTGGCAGCTTATTTTAAGAGATTAGGATTTTGTTTTAAGAGATTAGGATTTTGATGAGGGAATGATAATTTTTATCTCTGATTTCCGTTTCTTAGATAGCCAGTTTTTAGATATCAGTTTTTAGGTGCTAGTTTTAAAAAATTTATTCTCTGATTAAGTCATGGTTTATTAATCAGAGAATAAATTTTTGTAGGTGATTTAAACGGCAGTTGGAGCACTTGCTGCATTAGCAGAATTTTTTCGCTGATTTAATTTCTTTAAACGTGCTTCAATATTTTGCGTTAATTTTTCGATACTTAAACCCGCTTCGTTAAGCAGTTGATCACGTTTGCCGTGATCTTGGAAATAATCTGGCAGGCCGCAATTCAATACGTTCACGTCAAAACATTCCTGTTGGCAATATTCGTTAACCGCAGAACCAGCGCCACCAGCAATGGTGTTGTCTTCAATGGTTACCAACAACTCGTGGTTTTGCACCAACGAGGCAATAAGTGCTTCGTCGATAGGCTTAACCCAACGCATATCGCAAACGGTTGCGTTGAGTTTTTCTGCAACGGCGAGAGCGCGATCTAACAGCGGCCCAAAGTTTAAAATAGCGATTTTATTGCCAGATCTTACAACAACACCTTTACCAATTTCTGGGGTGGGTTGGAGTTGATCTAACGCAGCACCAGTGCCTGTCCCGCGTGGGTAACGAACCGCGGATGGGCCTGCAAATTCAAAACAGGCTTTTAGTAGCTGTTGGCATTCAAACTCGTCGCTGGGTGCGGCGATAATCATGTTAGGAATGCAGCGCAAGAAGCTGATATCAAAACTACCGGCGTGGGTTGGGCCGTCTTCGCCAACCAAACCCGCGCGATCGATAGCGAAGGTAACATCAAGATTTTGCAAGGCAACATCGTGCACGAGCTGATCGTAGGCGCGCTGTAAAAACGTGGAGTAGATGGCAACGACCGGTTTGTAGCCTTCACAGGCAAGACCCGCGGCAAAGGTTACGGAGTGTTGCTCGGCAATGGCTACGTCGTGGAATCGCTCTGGGAATCGCTCGGCAAATTCCACCATACCAGAGCCTTCACACATGGCTGGAGTAATTGCCACGAGTTTTTCGTTTTGCTCGGCGGCTTGGCACAGCCAGTAACCAAAAACGTCTTGGTATTTGAGCTTTTTCGGCTTGTTGTCTACCTGTACCGGTGCGACCGAGGTTTTGGGTTCGATCTTATTTAACGCGTGGTATCCAACCGGATCTTGTTCGGCTGGAGCGAAGCCTTTGCCCTTTTTGGTGATAATGTGCAAAAGCTTGGGGCCTTTGAGCTTACGCAGCGCGTCTAGGTCGTGAATCAGCCGTGGTAAGTCGTGACCATCAATTGGGCCTATGTAATAAAAACCCAGCTCTTCAAAGAGGGTTCCCGGAGAAACCATGCCTTTAACGTGCTCTTCAGTCTTGCGAGCAAGCTCCCACGCTTGTGGAATTTTTGATAAAACTTTTTTGCTACCTTCACGAAAATCGGTGTAAAGCTTACTGGCCCAAATTTTCGAGAAATAGGTCGCAAGTCCGCCGACGTTGGGAGAAATAGACATGTTGTTATCGTTTAACACAACCAACATGTCGGAATTTAAGTGCGCAATATGATTTAACGCCTCAAACGCCATACCTGCGGTCATCGCGCCATCACCAATCACAGCAACCATTTTGCGGCGTTGATCTTCGGGTTCATTTTGTGCGGCCACGGCCATGCCAAGGGCAGCGCTTAACGATGTACTGGAATGACCCACGCCAAAGGTGTCGTATTCGCTCTCGGAGCGTTTAGGGAAACCCGCTAAACCGTCAAGCTGACGCATGGTATGCATGGATTCGCGGCGCTCGGTGAGGATTTTATGCGGGTAGGTTTGATGACCCACATCCCACACAAGTCGGTCGTCTGGCGTGTTGTACACGTAGTGAAGGGCGATGGTTAACTCGACTACGCCGAGACCGGCACCAAAGTGTCCACCGGTTTTACCAACGGTGTACAGGAGAAATTCGCGCAACTGCTCTGCAAGTATCGGTAGTTCGCTCTCATCGAGTTGACGTAAGTCTTCGGGAGAGTTGATTCGATCAAGCAGTGGCGTTTGCGGGCGATGCAGCGGTATTTCTGTGAGCATAACGGCGTAATTTTCTTCACGGCAATAGGTTATTGTACCGAGCAAAACAAATACAAACTACTGTGACGTGCTGAATCGGTAATTAGTTACTTCGGTTGACAATATAACCTGAAAGGTTGCGCAGGTGATCGGCGCGGTAATCAAAGCTGCTAAGGCTATTCAATGCTTGATTATGGAGTTCTTTAGCAAACGATTGCGCAGCTTCAAGTCCTAGCAAGCTTACAAATGTTGGTTTATTCAACGCGGCGTCGGCACCCTTAGGTTTGCCTAACACGCTGGTCTCGGTTGTTACGTCTAAAACATCATCTTGGACTTGAAAGGCCAGTCCCACGGTTTGTGCGTAACGGCTGAGGTTTGCAAGCTGTTCATCATTTGCGCCAGCAACTATTGCGCCCATTCTCACGGCAGCGCTAATTAAGGCTCCGGTTTTGCACAAGTGCATTCGCTCCAGCTGTGGCTGAGTAAGAGTGCGATTGGTGGCGGTCAGATCAATGGCTTGGCCGATAACCATCCCCGATGCTCCGGAGGCATTGGCAAGTTCTTGCACTAAACGTACTTTTAATTCTGGGGCAATATCGAGCTCTGGGCTGGTGAGAATCTCAAAGGCGCGAGTTTGTAGGGCATCGCCCGCCAAAATGGCAATGGCTTCACCAAAGGCAATATGACAGCTGGGTTTACCGCGACGCAGATCATCATCGTCCATGGATGGCAGATCATCGTGTATCAAACTGTAAGCGTGAACACATTCTAGTGACGCTGAGATTGCATCTAATGCGTCTTCGTTATCGAAACCGAACGCTTCTGCGGACGCATAGGTAAGTACGGCACGCACGCGCTTGCCGCCGCCACAGGCGCTGTAGCGCATGGCAGAGATGAGTTGCGTGTCATCTTGAGTGGTTGCTGGCAACCAAATATCCAGGGCTCGTTCAACGCGAGCGCGACTGGTTTTTAAAAACTGCTGAAACAACGATGCGTGCCTTTAGACGGGTAAATTCGAATGACGGGAAGGTTAGTAAGAATCGTCGGAGTCGTCGAGTTCGTCGAAATCTTCTAATTTGAGCTGTCCTTGTTCGGCAACAAGTTTTTGCACTTTTTGCTCGGCTTCGGTCAAGCGTTGCTGGCAATCGCGAGTGAGCCTAATGCCACTTTCGAAAGCTTTTAACGATTCATCAAGGCTTAAATCACCAGATTCAAGCTGTTCTATGATGTTTTCTAATTCGCTTAATGCCGATTCAAAGTCAGGATACTTTTTGCGTGCCGCCATGAAACAGGTTCCTCTCTTCAATGGCCTGAACCCTAACCGACACCGCGTTATTGGTCAATTGGTGGCGCTTATTTTTAAGATTTCTGAACAAAACTTTCATCGTTAAAACGGCTATCTTCAAAATTCTTATCCTACCTATCGAATTTCTTCTTGGAATTAATGATTCTTCGATTTCTGCCGATGCCACATGCACAGAGTTACGTTTATCGACCTGCATTTATAAGGAGCTGCTTGTGGATCTAGCCACGATTGTTGGGTTATTGGGCGCCATGGGTTTGATCGTTGTCACCATGCTGATGAGTGGCTCGTTATCCATGTTCATTAATATTCCGTCGCTAGTGATTGTTGTTGGCGGAAGTATTTTTGCGGTAATGGCTAAGTTTGGTTTGGGGCAATTTTTAGGCGCTATGAAGGTAGCGGGTAAAAGTTTTTCTAACAAAATTGATGATCCCTCAGCGCTTATCGATGAAATTGTTGAACTTGCAGACGCTGCCCGTAAAGGCGGATTACTTTCGCTTGAAGGCAAGGAAGTTAGCAGTAATTTTTTACAAAGAGGGATTCAGTTACTGGTGGATGGCCACGATCCTGACGTAGTTCGTACCTTACTTTCTAAAGATCGAACACTTGCCGAAGAGCGTCACGCGGTAGGTTCGAAGATTTTCACTGCGATGACCGGTGTAGCGCCTGCGATGGGGATGATTGGCACCTTAATTGGACTGGTGGCGATGTTGGCTAACATGTCTGACCCAAAGTCCATCGGTCCGGCGATGGCGGTGGCATTGTTAACAACGCTCTACGGTGCAGTATTGGCTAACGGTTTAACCGAGCCTATCTCAGATAAGTTAGCCCTGCGCGCTGCCGAGGAGGCGATGGTTAAAAACCTCGTCATCGATGCTTTGCTGGCTATACAGGCCGGACAGAATCCTCGGGTCATCGATACCATGCTTAGAACCTATCTTCCTGAAAGTAAACGCGACTCTGGCAAGGATGAGTAGCGGAGATCAGTCATGAGTGATGAAGAAGAGCACAAATGCGACTGTCCAGCCGGTTTGCCGGCTTGGATGGGTACTTTTGCCGATTTGATGTCTTTGCTGATGTGCTTTTTCGTTTTGCTGCTATCGTTTTCGGAGATGGACGCGCAAAAATTTAAGCGTTTAGCGGGTTCTTTGGCGCAAGCTTTTGGTGTGCAAAATCGCCTTGATGTTACAGATCCACCAAAAGGTACCAGCATTATTGCCCAAGAGTTCAGCCCCGGTATTCCAGAGCCAACGCCGTTAAATGTGATCTATCAAAACACCAGCGATTTCACAGAAATGAGTTTAGAAGTGGAATGCCAGGCTGAGTACGATATAGAACAGGGTGAAATTAATCAGGATTCCGGCATAAAAACACGCATCAAGCAGGAGCTCGAAAAGCTGGTTGAAGAGGCGGTTGGTAAAGCTCAAAAAGAAGCCACAGATCTCGCAAGATCTCTGCAAAAGCAGATTATTCAAGGTGAAGTCGAAATTGAAACCCAAGGTAGGAATATCATTATTCGGATTCGCGAGAAAGGTGCGTTTCGTTCGGGATCTGCCGATTTGGCCGAAGAGTACTTCGATGTAATCAGCGAAATTCAAGAAGTCTTGCGCGACACTGAAGGTACGATATCTGTTGAAGGTCACACCGATAATATTCCCATAAAAACCAGCAGATTCAGATCGAATTTCGAATTGTCTTCTTCTCGGGCGGTATCGGTGGCTATGGAATTGATGAAAGGTGATGTTTTAAGTCGCAATCGGTTTGAAGTTAAGGGTTTTGCCGATACTAAACCCCTAACAACCAATGAAAGCGAAGTAGGGCGTGCGCGCAATCGTCGTGTAGAAATTGTTGTTCGCCAAGATATTGCCGATGGACTTTCTGAAGAAGACAAACAAATCTTAAAACAAGACGGTGGCGATATTTTACGTGAGCTCGATCTCGATCCAGACTATATATTTGACCTAAAACCCGACGAAATTTTTTAAGGGAGTTTATGTGATGTCCGAAGATCGCCGTCGTTATTTCCGCATTGATGATCAAATAGGTGTTTCCTACAAAATTATCAGTGAAAATGATTTATCGGGCGAGTTAAAACCGCTACGGGTTGCCGATAATTTTGGTGCGCTCAGAAAACTGAACAAAGAAATTGCCACAACACTGCAAGAAGTTAAATTGAAAGATCCTCTTGTGGGTAATGTGTTAGAAGCACTTGATAAGAAAATAAACGTTGTTATTAACCAACTAGAAATGGATAACTTATTGGTACAACGCATTGCGCATCATGTTCATGAAGTTAATATCAGTGCTTGTGGAATGGGTTTTTATATTGACGAAGCTTTAGCGGAAGCCACATTGTTGAGTTTAGATCTTATTTTAATTCCCGATAATATAAACATTGGCAGTTTTGGTAGAGTGATTTCCTGTGAATCTGTAGAAGATAAGAAATATTATGTAAGGCTTGAGTTTTTTGGCATGAGCTCTGTTGATCAGGAATTGTTAATTCAGCACATTGTACGACGGCAAGGTTATTTAATTCGTTCAAATCTTAATAGTTAATAATCTCTTTTTACCTTTTATAGCATTGAAACTTCTGACCAAATTTTTTGTAATTTAATCAGAGGACAAACATTAAACTTGCGGTTGCTAATTTTTTCACAATCTCAATCATTAGCTGTTATTGATGTGGCGATAGAGTTTTGTGTTACTGGAAATTCTAATTGAATTAAAGTTTTTTATTACAATTGACGAGGTATTTGACAAGGTATTGCAGAATCGCGCAAACATCGGGTTCTACCGAGATCTGCAATGTTGATGCAGGTTTTTTGTGAGGTAATTTAAAGCCAAAATTAATGGCTGAATAAAAAATTTGATCAACTTAAATTGATTAAATTAAAAGAGATCGCTAAAACAGACCATTAAAACAACTGAATAAAAACGTTAAACGGCTGCGTGCAGCCTTCACGCCAACGAATAATGTCATCAAGTCGCAATTGTGAGCGGTTGTAAGTTCACTTGTTTTAGCGGATGGCTTTTATAGTCGTGACAATCGTATACCCGAGACAATCGGCAGCCACCCATAACCTCACTACTTGAAGATTCCTGTTGGTGTTGTTCATTCCATCGATGTTGCTCACATTGACGTTGCTCACATTGATATTCCTCAATAGTATCGTTCAAATTCAAATGTTGAATTTATGTTCATGAAGACATTATTTAATGTCATATCAATGCCACATATTTTGGATAAGTTGTGTCCATGGTGGTGGTAAATTCTTCAATTTTAAGTATTTTTAACCATTGCTGAGCGCTTATTAAGCGAGTATAACGTTACTAAATGAATGTTGTTTGTGCAGTTGGCGCACAAATTGATGACACATTATCGAGTATAGGGTACCGACACGCCTGATTTGCGTTTCATGCAGTCACCTCTATGGCGTAGCCAATGTTTTTCGGATTGAACGCTTTTTTTCGCAATACCCTGCTTGTTTGTTAACGACCGTAGCTAAGTATCATGGAAGGAATGCCGTCTTCATAGTTTTAAAGATATTTGTTAAGACAGTCTTACAGTATTTCGCGGGTGCCGTCGTAAGAGATTGGGTTACTCGTTCATTTCTTACCGCCTGTTCTTCGGCGATACCGAGCTGTCCCTCAGCTGGGTTATGTTTTTCTCTCACTTTAAAACATCGTGATTTTCGATTCCATGTTGATGCTTTCTTTGGCAGAGGATTGTTATGGAACCCCGTATCCTAAGATTAAACTCAACAGGGCAACCCATTGAATGGCTTCATTGGAAGCAGGCTGCCTGTTTGTACTCTCGTGATTTAGTATGCTGGTCTATGGGTGGCGTGGTTCGTACCGTTTACGGTGGTCATTCACGGTTTTCCGGTATGCAATCGTTTATGGAGCTACCGGCCATCATTGCTTGCAACGGTAAGCGCGTCAATCGATCCCATGTGGTTCCACCACTTACCAATCGAGCGCTATTTTCGAGAGATAATTATCAGTGCATGTATTGCGGCAATCACTTTAGACTTGAAGAGCTGTCGCGAGATCATATTGTGCCGGTGAGTCGTGGTGGTGCCGATAGCTGGACTAACGTCGTGGCAGCTTGCAAGCGCTGCAACCAACGCAAAAGTAATCATTTACTGTCTGAAATCTCCATGGAATTACTGGCGCTACCGTTTCGACCAAACACGGCAGAATATCTTGCTTTGACCAACAGTGATCGTATCCGCGGTGATCAAATGGAGTTTCTGAGCGCTCAGTTCTCGAAAAATTCTCGAATACGTATTTCATCTTGAGGTGTTTGAAAATACCTGTCGATACTAATCTTTAGCAAAAGCAGAGAATCCGAGTATCGACAGGCTTCCGTGTTTTCGCCACAATTCGGCGATGACACAAGACCTCGCCTCTTTAATAGCAGTTGCTCAAAGCCTTAATCTCAAAGGCGTCATCGACACGCATGTACATCTCGACGACTTAGCCGATGAAACCCAAGAATCGATGGCTGAACTCGCGTCTAAAGCTTTCCAACGTGGAATCGGTAAGTTAGTAATTCCCGGTTTGTATCCCGAGCAGTGGTGTCGCATCAGCGATTTTACTAAAAGTGATCAACGGATTTATTTTGCCGTGGGGGTGCACCCTTGGTGGGTTAATCCAGACACTGCTTTTTCTGTTGAAGATTTAACGCAAGCGCTTGCTGATTTTGCAATACGTGAAGATTGTATTGCCATCGGCGAAACGGGTTTAGATAAATTAAAAAAAGACACCTTTGAAGCCCAGAGATCGAGTTTTATTGCTCATTTAGAACTAGCTCAAGCGTTTACTAAGCCTGCGATTATTCACTGTGTGCGAGCGCACGATGAAATGCAACGGGTTTTAAAATCCTATAAAAATGGCTTAGCAGGCGTTATTCACGGTTTTTCCGGTAGCTTAGAGGTGGCCAGACATTACTGGGCAAAAGGACTGCACTTAGGCATTGGTGGTACCATTACCTACGAACGTGCCAACAAAACTCGCGAAGCTGTGGCAAGATTACCCATAGAATCTTTGGTTCTTGAAACCGATGCTCCGGCAATGCCGGTGTGTGGATTTCAAGGGCAGGCTAATCGACCGGAACAGATTGCTTTAATTGCGCTTAAATTAGCGGAATTAAGAAATGAACCAGTGGATTATATTTTGGAAAAAACCACAGAAAATGCCCAACGGCTTTTTAATTTTTAATCATGATTGCGAAAGACAATACACACATTATTTGCAAAATCCCTGATGTGGATTTAATTGAATTAAAAAATCAAAAAAACTGGCAACGTAAATACAAATCAATTATTGACTTAAGTAAAAAACTGCCCTCTGACGAAGTTATTAAGCAAGATCAATATTTAGTGGCGGGTTGCGAAGCAAAAACTTGGCTGCATTTGCAATTAGTAAATCCTGAAATAATAGAAGTGACTTTCGACAGTGAGTCTGCTGTGGTAAAAGGGTTATGTTGTGTTGTTCTTGCGCCAATCAACGATAAAAAAATCAGTGAAATTGACGATTTTAATTTGCACGATTATATGCATGAATTGCAACTTGAAAAACACCTTAGTCCTTCACGCGTAAATGGTTTACTTTCTTTTTGGGTGAAGTTAACGGATTTTGTAAGTAGTGTACGTTCAACTTAAAGGGTTTAGTTCTCAATTTTTGAAGATTGTGAATCGACCTTTTTAAAATGCTTTTCCAAAATTCGACTTGCGGCGATAAATCCAAAGGTTCCAGTGACCATGGTTGCAGAGCCGAACCCGCCACTGCAATTTAATTGATTTCCGTCGCGCTCTGACGAAAACGTATGGCTAACTTCGCCATTTGGCAATGGGTAAACCATCTGCTCGGTAGAGTAAATCGCTTCTATGGAGAAATTACGTTTGGTATTTTTACTAAAATTATAAAGCCTGCGTAATTGATTGCGCGTTTTAGCCAGTAACGGATCGTTGGTGGTTTTTGCCAAATCAATACTCGTTACCAAGCGAGGATCGCGTTTACCGCCAGCAGAACCAACGGTAACCATCGGGATTTTTTGGCGTTTGCAATAGGCAATCACAGCAGCCTTTGTTGTGGCCGAATCAATCGCATCTACTACGCCAGAAATAGACGATTCAATAATCTGCGGTATATTATCTAGGTCGATAAAATCTTCGATAAGATTGACGTTAATTTCAGGATTTATTAATCGCAGACGCTCTGCCATTGCATGCACTTTACCCTGACCGATGGTGTTACTCAGTGCGTGAATTTGGCGATTAATATTGGTTACACAAACGTCATCCAGATCAACCAAGGAAAGATTGCCGACACCGGTTCTCGCAAGAGCTTCGGCAACCCAAGTGCCAACACCGCCTATACCGATAATCAAAAAATGAGCGTCTCTAAGCGAATGGTAGTTAGCTTGGCCGTATAAGCGACCAATACCCGAATAACGCTGCTGATAACCGTCGGCTTCCATCATGTTCTTAAACGCATCATAAGTTGAAATCAATCGCCTAAGTTTATCACCCTCGTTAGGTGATAGCCGATAGCATTACCAGAAAAAGTTGGTTTGATTAGATTTTATTCGGTGGGTACGAGGTTTGAAAACTCATCGGGAGTAACAATAGACACATCTAATGCGTTAAGAACAACCGATATTTTCAGCATGTACGGGAAGATTTTATGTTCCGCTTCGGCGTAGTAACCGGCAACGTGCAGACCAACAGCTTCAAACTTATCGTTATACCAAATAGCACCGCTATCACCAGGATAACAAAACGCAGATGCACGGTCTTCGGCACTCATTGGACCAAGCAACACGCCGTTGTATATCATCTTCTCGTTGGACAATAACGGAAACTCAAGCTGCTCGTGTAAATTCGTCACTCGCGCGAAATTTAAATTACCCTGAGAGCCAATACCAAACATAGTTAATGGATCGCCAAGGTTTGCATTACTAATACCAATGAACAGTTTATCTGCCCTAAAACCGAGCTTATTAATATCACTGACATCTTCAAAAACAGCAAAAGCCGCATCAATAGATTGCGAAAAACCATCGCGCGCATATTTAACTGGAGCTGTTATCGATCTTGAATAATTTGAAATTGTTAGCTCTGTATCTGTTGGGATATTAGTATCAGTACAATACCGCTTGTGTTGATGCAAACAATAAATCACACCTAGTTTAGACGAGCGGTTATCCCTCACCAACATTCCAACACTGCCGGAATTACGGTGAGAGTTAACTAAATTAATACGGAGGTAGGTTGGTAAAATCAAAGGGCGCTCGGCTTATTGTTTGGTCCAGCCGCCGCCCGTACCTCCAACTGGATCCTCAGTGCCGCCATGTAGATCAGTAGTGTCGTTTGCATTATGTTCATGAAGAAAGAACGTAACTTTCTTCATTTTTGAACGTGTATTATGCCCGCAATTACATTGAGATATAATTTCTAGTTTGAAAGGGTTTGATTCATTATATTCAGTATTAGTTGGTATTTTTAAGTTCTCAACGCACAAAAAAACAAAATGTTCACTGATTTTAGATACCGAAAATTTAGAGTTGGATATATCAAATCTGAAGTGATTTTTTAATTGTTTTCTAGACCCGTTTTCTTCAGAGCGAATTTTTCGAGTTAAATTTACTGACAATAATTTCTCCTTTTTATCGTCAAATTTAATTGTGAGAATATCACCGTTGTCAGGCCAAGTAGAATCTTTGTCGTTATGTTTTCTTAATTTCACTTCTGAATTACTTATAACAATTTTAATATTGTTAAAAAAGTTAATTAGATCTTCTTTTGTCTTTATCATTAATTTTCTCCTAGCGATTAATCTATTTGTTTTTGAATTTAGGTTGCAATTTAGGTGTCTGGTTTTCAGTTCCAGGAACTACCTTCTCCATAAAGATTGAAACTGGACCAATAATAAGGATGACTCCATTTACTATCTTGCCGCATTGCAGTTTGAGCTTGAGATAAAGCCTTAGATGGCGAGTAATTATTCGTGATTAAATTTTTATAGAATTGTTTCATTAAATGTGCAGAGGCAGCATCATCGATTGGCCATAATGATGCAATTACACGTTTTGATCCAGCTTCAATAAAAGCTCTGGATAAACCTATAGGGCCTTCACCTTCAATTTGCTTGCCAACAGCAGTATCGCAGGCGCTAAGCACTACTAGTTCGCTAGAGAGGTTCCAAGATTTGATATCTTCAATTGTTAGTGAGGTGTTGATACCATTGGGTTGATTGATATTTGATAGAGCAATAGACGACTGTCCAGGATAATCCCAGCTAGCTAGTGCATGGGTGGCAAAGTGCATTATTTTAAAATCTTTATCTATTATTTTTGATAAGTTTTCTTTTGTTGCCATCTTGTTGCTCAATTGACTCATTGGGCCAATGTTTTTCCATAAATTAGTTATAGTTTCGGCTTCTTCCACAGTCGATGGTAAAATTGCAAAGTTATGTTCTTTTTCAGGCTGAATTATGGTTGGGTTTGAGACAAGTAGAAGAGAATTATTATTAATCTGGCTGTCATTATTCTTCTTAAATATGTCGTATGTTCGTAGAGACGGTGTATAAGACAAATTATGGTTTGATGACAAATAAGTTAGCTTTTTATCTTCAAGATTAATATCTAATGCAGAGAAGGGTATTCTATGCAATGGACCATCAGGTGAAATTATTATTGAATCATAGTTTTTTATCTGTTCTGTGTAAGGGCCAACTAATATTTCGCTAATTGCTTCTGTTACATAGAATAATTTTTCCCATACTTTACTACTTAGTCCTCCGGCAGGAGGTCTGTTTATGGCGGATGAGTAATTGTTAACTGCCAACGCTAGTTCTGATGCATTAGGTAGTTTGGAGGAATAAATTTCATCGCTGGTTATTAGCCATGAATAAGACTCTTCATTTCCCGAAAAATAATAAAGTATAGCCGTATTTTTTTCTATTTTATCTATGTTTATACGCTCATTTTTATGGTTGTCTTCACTATTTATTTTATCTTGACTAAGTTGTAATACTAATTCTGTAAGAGAGACTGCCTCTTTATTTTCAGGCCTTTCAACTCTTTCAGATTTGAGTGTTTCGGTTTGATTTTTTGAGGTGATTGATTCATATAGGGTTCTGGATCTGAAGTTTTCCGCACTTATAATGGCTTGTATTAAATTCTCTTTAGAAGACGTATCACGCATATACGTGGAAATTTCTAGTTCGTATATAGCCTTTTGTAAAGCAAAGTACTGTTGTCTTAGCCGATCATCGTCTAGTGTGCTTCTTATTTTTTCGATATTTTCTTTTGCTAAGCTTAGATGTAATTCTATTTTATTAATTTCAGGTTTGTCGATTTTACTATAAGCCAACGCAGATAGGTAATTGCTTTTAGTATGATATAAAATGTCATTGTGCTTTTTTTGAAGTTGTATTGCCAAATTTAAAGTTTTTAATGCTTCTTTAAAGGAACCAATTTTAATCAGAGCCTGTGCTTTACTTGTCAGTGTTCTGCCTTCAAGAAATAGGTCGTTTGATTTACTGGCGATAGATAATAATTCATTATAAATGTCAATTGCTTCTAAGTTATCATTGTGAAGTAAATTGGCATTAGCCAGTGCCAAGTTTGTTTTTATTTTGAACTCTATGTCTTTAGGTTCTGAAAAAATTTCATAACTCTTGTTGATATATTCTAAAGCTAATTCTTGGTTTCCTATTTCTGAATATAAACGACCTAAATTAATTGATAAAACTCCTAATTCTTCTTGATTATTTTGCTCTTCATATATTCTCCAAGAAGTTTCATATTCAGCAATGCTTTTTTCGTATTGTTGTAATTCTAAAAAAATTCTACCCTTGGCTGCCTTTATATGGGCGAGCCATACATTATTATTTTGATCAGTGGCTATTATTTCTGAGTGCTCTATTAATTTTACTGCGTCGTAGTATCGTCCTTTAATTGCACTTACTACTGATAAGTAATAATAGGAACGCATCAGGTGAGATCTGGAAGCATTCTTTGAGCTTGTGGCTATAAATTCAGGTTGATTAATAACAGCTATTGCTTTTTCGTGATAGCTGATAGCTTTCGTTAGGTTGTGTTTTTGTCTTTCTAACGCGCCTAAATTATTGTATGAAAGAATTAAATTTCCATAATCGTTATTTTCTTTTGAAAGCCTAATGGCTTTCTCTACAATTGGAAGCATTTCCTCATATTTCTTGTTTTCAAGCAAAGCCTGCGATAGAACTGTATAAACATATGCTAGATGATGATTAAATAATATTTTTTCATCTAAGGTCTCTCCTTTTTCTTCTAGGATGGTTGCTGCTGCTTTCAGATTATAAATTGCTTGATTTACGTTTCTGTTTAATAAGAAAATTCTTCCTATTGTGAGCAGCTTATAAGATTCATTGTAGAGGTAGTCTGGATGGTTTTTAGGTAGGCTGTTGTTCTCTAATATTTCAATATCTTCATTGGTAAAGCCGTATACTGTTGCCTTACGGTGGGTGCGTATATTTGTTAGTCCTATTACTCGGATATTTTCCCCAATTTTTTTTCTTAAAAGTATTTCTTGCGAGAGCAGGTCTAGTTTTTTATTAATATTTTCTGTCTCGGATCCGCTTTGTAGTATTTGTTCGGCTTGGAATCGATCAAGGTTGCTGCCTTTGTTATAAACCTTCAAGGATGTTTTAATTAATGATTCACTAGTGTTTTTCTCGATTCCCCCGAATGTGATTTTGCATGTTTTACATAAATTACTGGTTATTAAGTAGTTTTTTTTAGTGTAATTCCCATAAATAGGGTAAGGCTGCATTTCTTTTAAATTTGTAGTGCCATTTAAAATCTCATAAGTATTCACTCCATATCCGGCGATTTCGAATACGGTAAATTCGTCTTCATTTTGGGTAAATTCGATGGTTTTTTCATAGGGGCCATTAACCACGTCGGAGATGGTTTTTTCGAATATAGGTGGGGCGTCTGTTGGTACATCCGGTTGAATTTGTCCGAATGTGTTCACGGAAAACATAAGCATTAAGAATGCTGTAATAGTGGTAATTTTTTTAGTAATACTTTGGTTCATACTGCAGCGCTGTCGTTATTTGTTCGTATCAGTTTCGCTATCTATGTTCTTTGTGCTGGATAACGTTCTAGAAATTTTCTTTGTGATTGTCTTACCGAATCTTATCAATAACTAATTTATTTCCCAACACCGTTGATAGAAATTTAATCATTTTTATTGAGTGCTTTTGGTCTGTATCGGAGGATATATGCGGTGAGGTTTGCTAGGGGAGTGATTTACAGATCGTTAGATGATGTAGCGGTTGTTACTATAAAAGCGCTTTATGTCTTTTGAGACTAGTTTTTTTAAATTTTTATTGCGTTGTACTCTTTAATGCTCGGGCATTTTTTGTTTTATAGAGTACACCCTAAGGCCTTGCATTTAGTTAAAGCGCTTTCTTGGTGAAAAGAATATTACAGTTTTTTAATACGCATCATTCCAGATTTGTCTTCGCCATTATCTGATTGAAGTTCGTATCGATAATCACCTTCGTCAATAAAGTTGGTTGCTAGGTTTACGTAAACATTCCATTGGTAATCTGGATACAAACTGTCTTGTTGCCAAATTAGTTTGTTGTTTTGGTTGTAGACCTTGAGGGTATAGGGCTCAGGAATACCAGCGATAGGTGATGTGGCAATACCTAGGGTAAAACTGGTTTGTTCCAACGCAAGTTCTATAGTTTCTATGTTGGCATCAGGAACGGCTGCCGCAGAACGTACGCGTTGTTGGCCTAATACATAAACGGAGGTCGTTTGTATTGGGTTGGCTCCGTGTTCACCTTGCTGGTACAGCATCACAGGTACGATAAGTACCGCAGCTGCCACAGCACCGAAGGCTGCCTGTGGAACCGAAAAGCCGCCAAAAAATCTGCTGATTTTATCCATAAAGGATTCAGAAGATTTGATGTTGATTTTTTGAAGGTTTGCGTTGTTTGCATAGGATACATTGGTATCAAATGCTTCACCGGCATTCAGTTTTAAGCCGTGAATAAGTTGCTCGACCATTTCGACTTCGGCTAGAAGTTGCGGATTGTCGAGGTATTCTATTTCGAATTCGAGTGCCTGCTGTTCATTCATGCGGCCAAGTAGGTATTGGTCTACTCTTTCGTCGAACTCGGCAATAGTGCCGTTTGTTGGTGTCACTGATTCTCTCCGTGTATTTAGCCTTTTAGTGGCTTCTCGCTAAAATAGTGTGGATTGAACATTCATAGTCCCACTTAAAATATGCGTGATTTTATTATTCTAAGTCTTTTTCAATGTACGCTCGCATACGTGTTTTAGCGCGGTAGATAACACGGTTGAAGTGCTGACTTGTCAACTGTAATTCTTGACAGATCAATTCTTTATCTTCTTCTTCAACGTAATATCGAGTGAGGATCTCTCGATCGCGTGGGGTTTCTAGGGAACCAATAATCTCTCTCACATATTGTCGAAGCCGAGCCGATTCAAACGCTTCTTCGGGAGAAGAGTTTGGGGCAACCAGATCGAGTTCTTCTGGGTCTTCGGTGCTGTCGCCATGTTTTCGGAAATACATTACGGTTTGGTTTCGTGCAATTTGGTGGATGAATGCAGCCAGTCGGTCGGGTTGTCTCAACTCGCCATTGCGGACTTTTTCGATAACGATTCGCCAGGTTTCCTGGCTAACATCGGCCGCAATATCTGGAGCGCATTTGCGCTGCAGCATCAGATTTAATCCTCTTGCAAAACGTGTAATCATTTCGTGTTCTGCAAGCAAATTACCTGAGCGTATCTCGTGAACCAACTCTTCGCTGGACAAGTCTTTATATTTTCTGTACCCGCGACCCATACGTTAAAATTTACCCCAGGTGTCTTATCCAGTTGGTTCTAGTGCTGCCTTTGCAGGCTTACCTATCAATCAGTCAGCAAGTTCGCTGTAGATCGGGTTTTGCAGAAATCAATAAAGGTACTCTGACGTTTATATTGATTCAGGCCGCAACCAATCGGCTGTACCTTCCTGCTGTGATCATATCGCCATATTATTCTTAAGTATCTATTTGCTCCTGCATTCATATTGGCGACTTGCAATTTTAGCATCAACCCATTCGATAAATTTGAATTTTACGGCAATTTTAAACAGTCGAATCGAAATTGCCCAATACTTAATGATCATTACTCTCGGCTAAGAATCTTTTTTTATAATTTTGTAATATATACCTTTGTCGACCTCTACATCAATTGAATCAATTTGCAGGATTTGATTTAGCAATTTAATGCTGGGTGCGAGTGTTTTGCAGGGTTTTTGTCCTAAAAAATGTGCAGATGTGTTCGTATTATTTTGATTTTTGCGGCCGGAAGAGATGAGGGTACTTGTTTGGTTCGCGTATTTTTGGTGTTCTGGGTGAAGATGATGATTAATTCTTGATGGTGAGGCGCAGTGAGCCCGGTGTCCGAGCTCACAACTTCTACGACAAAGTTATTTTCGATATCCGGGCGGTAAATCACTTTGCTGAGTGTTTAAGTAACGATCACGAAGCTTATCTTGGCGAGTAATTGTGCTTTGCTGTTCTCCAGCAATCCAAATGGATTCGACTCGACTGCTAAACTCCAGCGGATCGCCGCTCCAAACGACTAGGTCGGCGTCCTTCCCAACTTCCAAAGAGCCTTTGCTTTCGAGTGCGAAAAAATCCGCCAAATTACTGGTAATCGCGCGAATTGCAGTTTGATAGTCTAGGCCGTGTGCAACGGCGTTACCGGCTTCAAATCGTAGCTGGTGTAGATTGTGCGATGAGTCACCCGCGACGGTTATAGCGATTTTGACCCCTTTGCTGGCGAGCACAGAGGCATTGTCTAGGGCTGCATAGAGCTCGTCAAAGCTCTCTGGAAGATCATGAGTCGCAGAGATGATCACCGGTACATCTGCCTCAACCAGTTTATCGGTCACTGCGACCGCACCACTGGCTCCGGCGATGATGAGTTTAAGGTTGTATTTCGCTTTGAGTGCGAGCATTTGCAAAATGTCGGCAGGTCTTTCGGTGGCCACAATTAGCGGTAATTTACCTTCTAACATGGCGGTAAGTTTCTTTTCAGACTCGCTAGGTGATTTGGCTTTATCGCCTTCTTTGTCGTCTTTTTTAGTCAGCTTTTCTTGCTGCTTCGATAAAGCGTCGTCCAGCTCTTGAATCTTCGAGGCGCGAGAGCCTTTTTCTTCACCGTGTAAGTAGGTAATTACGGCAACTTCCGTCGCGGTAAAATCCAGCGACGACGAAGTGCTTACCAAAGTGGCAGCACCGGCGAAGTCATTAGATTCTGCCGAAGACACGATAATGTCTGAGGTAACGCCGCCTTTTCTGGCCAAAGGTAATAATGTGGATTCTGGATTAAATGCCAGCGCAGGATTGAAGGTAATGCTGCCTTTTTCGGTGCCAGAATCGCGTGTGTCAGCAACGGCGCCAACCTCAACCAAGCCCAAAGCATTGATGGAGCCAATTAGGCCCGGCGTGACAATTTTACCGGTGCCGTCAATGACCGTATCGGCATTTAAGGTATCGGGATTGATCGCGCTGATCTTACCGTCTTCAAAGACAATCGTTGCGCCTTCGAGTACTGCTGGCGTTGCACCTGTGTATAAGTTTGCATTCGTGATGGCGACGGATTCGGCGAAGGCGAGGCCGCTCATGCTTGATATGAACAAGGCAGCAGCAAGTTTTTTCTTAGATAACATATAATTACTCCCCGCCTTTTTCTGAAGTTGTGATTGTCGCTTGGCCAAGTTTGAAATCGCTAACGGCTTGATAGGTTGAATCTGCTCGGTCGTAAACCTTGGCGCCATCGATAAATACTTGCTCGGCAAGTGCGTAAACGCTAAATGGGCTGTGATTCCAAATAACTACGTCGGCATTTAATCCCGTTTTTAGCGAACCGGTTTTGTTCTCTAAACCTAATGCTTTAGCGGCGTTGTAGGTAATCCAGCGAATGGCGTCTTCGTCTTTAATGTCAAAGCTATTTTCGTTAGCGCGATACATAACTTTGGCGGCTTCTTGGTTCAAGCGCTGAATGGTGTTTTCTGAGTCAGAATGAACGATAGAACATGAGTTCTTCGGCGCATCAACTACGGCGATATTTTCTAAAATCATGTCGTAAGCTTCCATTTTGAAGCCCCACCAATCTGGCCACATGGCAGCACAATTACCGTTTTCTGCTAAAAGGTCAGCGATTTTGTAGGCTTCAACGGCGTGGTGGAAGGTGCCTGCGTCGTAACCAAATTCTTTTGCCATGTCGATCATCATGGCCATTTCTTCGGCTTTATAGCAGTGGTTATGAATTCGGATCTCACCGTTTAATACGCCAACCAAGGTGTCTAGCTCTAGATCGCGTTCGGGGCGTTCGGAGATTAGGCCGTTTTCAAAATCTTCCCAATTGGCTTTGTACTCAACTGCTTTTGCCCAAGCCGCTCGAAATCCTGCCATGTTGCCCATTCTTGAGCCCGGTGCTTGTTGACGACTGCCGTACACACGTTTGGGGTTTTCACCGCAGGCCATTTTTAAACTGTAAGGTGCCTCGGGGAATTTCATTTGCTGAACAGTAAATGCAGGAACGTTTTTAAGAACCACACCGCGCCCACCAAAGAGGTTTGCTGATCCGGGAAGAATTTGTAGAGAGGTGATGCCACCGGCGCGAGCGGTGTTGAATCCGGGATCTTGCGGCCACACGGAGTGTTCTACCCAAACTTCGGCGGTATTAGGACTGGTAATTTCATTACCGTCTTGATGAGATTCAACCGCCGGAGTTGGATAGGCGCCAAGATGTGAGTGCACATCAATAATCCCTGGCGTAACCCACTTACCTTTGGCGTCGATGACAGTTGCGCCTTCTGTTGGAAGATCTTTTCCAACTTGCGAAATTTTTCCGTCAACAACTAATACGTCGGATTCTTCTAAGCGCTCACCCGTACCGGTTAATACTGTGGCATTTTGAATCAATAAACTGCTGCTTCTAGGAAGATGTTGGTAGGTGCTGGGGAAGGGGTTTTTATTAACACTGATTTTACTTGGATGGCTGCTTTCGCTGCCGCATCCAGCTAGGGCGACACATAAGCCAAGCCCTGAAAGAAAATAAGACAGTCGCATATGTCTGCTCTCTGGTCGGTTCGATGTTACGGGGTTGGTTCAGAAACGGTTATGGAGACAAATTCCACAACAGTGTTTATGCAGTTCAGTGGAATGTTTAATAATAAACAGACTGGAATAACCATAACCCGTGTTGATTGGAGTTAACGTGAATCTAGGTCAACCAAGGATTCTCACGCATTTAATCTATAGGAATCTCTGATTAACTCATCCGTGATTGAATCAGAGGGCAGAAATTGACAAGGTTATTTCCAATTTCTTCACGATTTCAATCACTTACTGTTCTTGAAATTGACGACGCACTCATGTGTCGCGGCAAACTCTAGGTTAATCAGAGTTTTCTATGTAAAAGCCGTAAAAAAGCATTTGCGTGTTATCTCCGCCATTTATTGTGTGTTAAGTGTTGTAAACAGTTGGCGAAAGTTTCGCTCGATATGATTTTACCCATGAAAATTTGATGGCCAACGACAGGTTAATAATAAAGTTTCCTGTCAGTTTGATAAGGGCGACAGTCAGACACACTCAGTTAGATCGATTACGGGCTGCTGTCATTTTATGGCCGAATTTGTATTGGTTATTTGTCGTCGATTTGCAATCCTAAAATATCCACACCTGAGAAGGGTTTATTTTCGTTCATAACCACATGAGTATTGATGGTGAGTGAGTAATTCACCGAACTGACCAGTTTTTCGTTGATTTCCAAATAACGCGTCATATCTGGGCAGACGATGCGCAGAAAAAAATCGAAGGCGCCGCTAACGGTGAAGCATTCAACAATCTCTGGAATGGATTCCACGAGAGCCTCAAAATTTCGAAAATCATCGGCGGAATGGTTTTTCATGGCGACAGTGGCAATACACATAATGTGCCTTGCTAATTTATTTAAATTAAGTCGGGCTTGATAATCTAAAATTAAACCTTCGGCTTCTAATCGTCTAACGCGCTGTAAACAAGAACTCGGCGATAGTGCGACCTGACTGGCGAGTTCTTGATTCGTGACGCGAGCATTTTTTTGCAATATGGATAGAATATTCAGATCGATACGATCAAGCTTCATGGTGTGTTTTACTCATAGCAGTAGTCCTTATAAAGGTCAGCATACAACAGGAATTATGATTAACTCATTCATCATTTAATCAACGTTATCTAGGTGTGATCAAAAGCTATACACCGGTTGTATAGTTTCACGCGTTTTATTGTTTATTTTGACTCTATCTTCGTTCACCGTCCCCGATGTTTTGGTCTCTCAAAAACCGTAACGCCGGCGCTGATAATCGCTCGGTTAATATGAGAACGATTATTTGAAGAAAATCTAAGTAATGGGTTTATTATTTCCTTGGGTTTCTAATTTTGGCAATTAAAAAGAGTTTAAAAAGTAAAACTTAAACAATTCCAAATATTCTTTTGTTTAACACGTTTTTTAATTTCAAACCTGCAATTCTTTGCCAAAAATAAACAGCTAATTCGGCGAACCTTATGATAATTTTTACGCACACATACGAGGTGCAACCATGTTTTCTTCAGCGATAACACAAGCTCATCAACAAGCGTCTGAATATCAGAACTCTCTCAATACCGTCAACGGACACGAAATTTCTAACCTCGACCAGGTTGATCCTCGCGAGGCAATTTGGCCAACCTATTCCCCGCCAAAAGATATTGTTTTTGAGTATGGTGAAGGTTGTGAATTGGTTACCGAGTCGGGTGAGCGTTATTTAGATTTTATCTCCGGGATTGCCGTAACCAGCTTGGGCCATGCACATCCCGAACTGGTTGAAACCTTGAAAACTCAGGCCGAAAAACTGTGGCATTTGTCGAATTTATTTCGTGTACCCAAAGCCGAAACCTTGGCAAAAAAATTGTGCGACTTGAGCTTTGCCGATGCAGTATTTTTTACCAATTCCGGTGCAGAATCAGTAGAAGCGGGTATCAAGGCAATTCGTGGTTATTTTGCTAAAAATCGTCAACCGCATAAGTATCGCATCATTGGTTTTGAAGGCAGTTTCCACGGTCGAACCCTAGGAACACTGGCTGTCGCTGGTAATTCTGCGCACTGTAACGGTTTTATTCCCTTCGACTACGGATTCGACCACGCTCAATGGGGCGATATCGATTCTGTAAGTGCCTTAATTAATGAGCATACCGCTGGTATTTTGGTAGAACCTATTCAAGGCGAAGGCGGTATTTGCCCGGCAACCGAAGAGTTTTTGCGAGACCTAAGAGCGCTGTGTGACCAGCGAGGTCTATTATTAATGTACGACGAAATTCAGTGTGGCGTTGCTCGCACCGGCAAAGTATTTGCGTATCAACACAGCGACATAGCGCCCGATGTTATGTCATTGGCAAAAGGGTTGGGTGGTGGTTTTCCGGTCGGTGCGTGTTTGGCAAAAGGTCATGTCGCACAATGCATGACGATTGGTACACACGGTACAACCTACGGTGGTAATCCCTTAGCCATGGCCGTTGCCAGTAAGGTGATAGAACTGACCACAACGCCAGAGTTTCTGGCTGAAGTTACGCGCAAAGGCGAGAAGTTAACCTGTTTATTAGAAAGTTTGTGCCAGCGTTATCCCAATGTTGTAAGCAGAGTTGATGGCCGCGGACTTATGTTAGGCGTGGAGTGTGTCGTTCCCAATACCGAGGTTTTGAGCTTATTGCGTGAGCATCGTTTGTTAGTCGGTAAAGCTGGAAAAAATATGATTCGGTTATTACCTGCCTTAATCGTTACCGATAAACACATCGAAAAGGCGGTTGCGATTATGGAAGAATGTTTTCAAAAATTATCCGACGATGAACACAAGCGTGTTGCAGTGGTGAATTCCGTTAGCGAGAGTTCAAAATGACCGATTTGTTATCGGAACCGAATCTTAATTCAGCCTTAAATGCCGAGTATTTAGCGGCGAGAAAGCAAGCGTTTACCTGTATTGATGAACTCGTAGATACAACCGTACAAACCTTGTTGCGCTGGTCGAGCATTAATTCGGGTACTCGTAATCTTGATGGCCTTAACGCTATGGCGAGAGAGTTGGAGCAGCAATTTACGCCGATATCTGATCAATTTAATGCCTTACCGTTACCCGATGTTGAAGCGCTTACTGATGGCGGCGAGGTAATACAAAATCGCCACGGCAAAATGCTGTCGTTCAAAAAGAGGGCTGATGCTCCTTTACAGGTGTTATTACTCGGCCACATGGACACGGTCTTTGAACAAACACACGCATTTCAGCAACCCGTTTGGCTCGACAATAATACGCTGAACGGGCCGGGTGTCGCCGATATGAAAGGCGGTTTATTGGTTATTTATTTAGCGTTAAAAGCATTTGAACTGCATCCGTTATCGCCAAAGTTAGGTTGGCATGTTGCTATAAATCCCGATGAAGAAACCGGCTCTTTAGCATCAAGATTTCTCATTGCGGAATTCGCTCAAAAAGCGCATTTAGGATTGGTGTACGAACCAGCTTTGGCCGATGGTACTCTGGCCGGCGATCGCAAAGGCAGTGGTAATTTTAGTTTGAGAGTGCGCGGAAAATCGGCGCACGCAGGACGTGAATTCCATCTCGGTAAGAATGCGATTGCAGCCTTGTGCGAGATTTTTTATCGCTTCCAGCAATTAAATTCCGACTCAAATGACGGCATTACTTTAAATTTGGGGCGTGTTAGTGGTGGTGGTGCAGTTAATATTGTGCCGGATACAGCGGTTGGTCATTTTAATGTGCGTTGCGAAAATATAGATCAGCAAGGTTTTATTCAGTCGCAAATAAACAAAATTATTGACGATATTAATTCTCGACAAGGTTTTGATGTTCAACTGTTCGGTGGCTTTAATCGTGAACCTAAGGTCGCGAACACTAAAACGTTAAAGCTTCGTCAATGGTTATCTGAGATTGGCAGTGAGTTGGATATTCCAGTGCATTTCAAACCAACCGGCGGTTGTTGCGACGGTAATAACTTAAATGCGGCCGGACTGGCGAATATCGACACACTTGGCGTACGCGGCGGCAATATACACACAGATCAAGAATTTATTTTAATAGATAGTCTTGCCGAGAGGGCGAAATTAAGTTTTTTATTGCTCGAAAAGTTTGCTGTTAATTATGAAGAATATTTAAAGCTTTCTTAGGTTGGGGCATTGTTAATGTAATGAAGTTTTATTTAACAGTTGTGCTTATTTAAGGGCTTTATTGATTCGATAGGCTTGGCTTTGACGATCAATTTGAGCGTGGATGTTTTGTAGGCAAAATTAGATGCTTAAAGATTTGGATTTTCGCATCTGTTTTGGTAGAGGTTGGCAATAGGTACCGGCATTATTGATGTTTATGTAAGCATAGTTAGTTCGTCGAAGGCAAAAAAGCTTGAGTTCTTAAAGAAATATGATGAACAACGCGTTTAAGCTGTCTTCTATTATTCATAATTAGGCAATACCTTTAAACCTCAGTAGAGAAAGAATTTTTATGATTTTACGCTCAGCCACTCATGCAGATCTGCCCGCTCTTCTACAGCTGTCTGAATCCATTCCCGGTGGTATGACTTCAATGCCGTTTGATCAAAGCACATGGGAAAAAAAGCTAGCGCTGGTTGAAAGTAGTTTCTCTTCTCGTGAGACTAAAATGCATGAGGCAATTTATTTTTTTGTACTCGAAGATCCAGACATTCAAGAAATTGTTGGCACCTGTGGTATGCACGCAGGTGTTGGTTTAAACCGTCCTTTTTATAATTATAAATTATCGCGTCATGTGTCTAAATCGAAAGAGTTAGACATTACCGTAAACAGTAACACGCTGAACTTGTGCAATGATTTTACCGGCGAAACCGAACTGGTATCGTTGTTTTTAAAAGAATCGCACCGCAAAGCTAAGGTTGGACAATTTTTATCGCGATCGCGCTTCATGTTTTTACGAGAGTTTGAATCTTTATTTGGAAACGTGGTTTTTGCAGAAATCAGAGGCTGGCTAAATTCTGAAGGTGAGTCTCCGTTTTGGGACAGCCTTGGCCGACAATTCTTTGATATGCCGTATTTTAAGGCTGATTTCATTAGTGCGGTCAACGGCTCACAATTTATTTCCGATTTAATGCCGCGTTTTCCCGTGTATCTAGAATTATTGTCTCAAGAGGCGGTTTCGGTAATTGGCAAGCCTAATAAAGATTCTTTGGCAGCCATGCGTTTACTAGAAAAAGAAGGTTTTCAATATCAACGCGTCGTCGATATTTTTGATGCCGGGCCTGTTGTTCAGTCATACAAAGATCGAATTAAATCCGTTTTGCAAACGCAAGATTATAGAGTCGTAGATAGTTTTTCTGGTGCTGACGAAGCCTATAATTGCATTGTTAGCAACAAACAATTCGGTAGTTTTAAAGCGGTATTAGCACAAGTCGAACGATTGGATGAAAACTCCATTGTTCTCTCAGAAAAAGCATTACAAATGCTAGAGGTTGAATTGCAATCAGAGGTTTCTGTATTGCCATTGCGCGATTAAATTTAAACGCTCAGATGAGCAGGTGTAATTATGACAAATCCTGTTTTCGCACATATCAGCAGCGAGCAAGGAGTCACTTATTTAAACAATTCTTTTAAAACACAGTGCGTTATTAACAACGAATGGCGAGACGGGCAAGGTGACGTATTTACCGCACACAACCCGGTTTCTGGCGATGTTTATTGGCAGGGAAAGAGCGCAACGATTGATGATGTTGATCAAGCACTGCAACATGCGCGAACAGCATTTGAAGCCTGGTCTTTACTGGATGTGCAAGAGCGCATTCAATTTTGCCGTTTGTACGCAGAAAAATTAAAAGAAAATAGTGAGTATGTGGCGGAGGTAATTACTCTTGAGACGGGTAAACCTCTGTGGGAAAGCAAAACCGAAGTGGCGACCATGATTGGTAAGGTTGACCTGTCGATTAAGTCTTACCAAGAACGAACCGGTTCTAAACAATCGGAAAACGGTGTTGTAATTACTCGACTTGAACATCGGCCACACGGTGTTGTTGCGGTCTTTGGTCCCTTCAACTTTCCTGGACATCTTGCTAATGGACATATTGTTCCGGCATTAATTGCTGGAAATGCCGTTATTTTTAAGCCTTCCGAGCAAACTCCTGCAACTGCAGAAGTAATGGTTAGGCTTTGGCAAGAGTGTGGTTTGCCAAGCGGTGTATTGAGTTTATTGCACGGAGGTGTGAATACCGGTAAAGCGATTTCTGAACACGATGGTATTGACGGTTTATTTTTTACCGGCAGCTCTGCGGTAGGTCATCATTTAACACGATCGTTTGCTTTAAAACCGGAAAAAATCCTTGCTTTAGAAATGGGTGGTAATAATCCATTAATTATCGATCAAGTCAGTTCGGTAGATGCAGCCGTATTTAATATTATTCAATCGAGCTTTATGACTGCGGGGCAACGTTGTACCTGTTCTCGACGTTTAATTTTAACTCGACAAAATGCGTCAAAATCCATCAACGAGAAAATTCTTGAGCGTTTAATTAGTGTAAGTAAAAACTTGCGCATTGGCTCCGGCCAAGATTGTTTTATGGGGCCGGTTATTAATCGAGCCACTGCTCAACGTATGATTGATGTTCAAGAAGATTTAAAAAATAAAGGCGCAAATATTTTATTAGCTGCGACCTTACTCGATGAAACCAGCGCGTTAATTTCTCCATCCATACTGGATGTAACATCGGTAGAGAATCTCCCCGACGAAGAATATTTTGGTCCTATGTTGCAAGTTATTTGGGTAGAAAATTTAGAAGACGCTGTGCGTGTCGCTAATAAAACTCGATTTGGTTTGTCGGCGGGTATTTTTACCGATAATAAAGACGCGTGGAATTATTTTTACCCACGTATTCGGGCGGGCATTGTTAACTGGAATCGCCCTTTAACCGGTGCCAGTGGTGCCGCACCTTTTGGTGGAATTGGCGATAGTGGTAATCATCGTCCCAGTGCTTATTATGCAGCAGATTATTGCGCTTATCCTGTTGCTTCTATGTTGGACGAAACACTTGAATTACCGGAAAAACTATTACCGGGAGTAAGTTTATGACATCTCAAGTATTTGAAGTTAATTTCGATGGCCTTGTTGGCCCAACACATAATTATGCAGGATTATCTCGCGGTAATTTAGCCTCTAACAATAACGCAGGTTTAATAGCATCACCCAAGCAAGCTGCTTTGCAAGGGCTTGAAAAAATGAAGGCGTTGGCGGATTTAGGATTAATGCAAGCGGTACTGCCGCCCCATGAACGTCCTCATATTCCAACGTTAAAAAAGCTCGGTATTACCGGTGATACTGAATCGGATATTATTGCCAACACGTTAAATACAGCACCTTATTTATTATCAGCGGTTAGTTCTGCGTCGAATATGTGGGTTGCTAATGCGGCTACGGTTTCTCCGTTTCCCGATACGGTTGATGGTAAAACGCATTTTACGCCTGCGAATTTATCGAGCATGTTTCACCGATCTATCGAGCCTGAAACCACGGCGCGAATTTTAAAGGCGATTTTTCGCGGTGATGATTATGTGCATCATAATCCGTTACCGGCTGGTAGTTTTTTTTCCGATGAAGGTGCTGCTAACCACACGCGTTTTTGTCGTGAATACGCCGAAGTTGGTGTAGAGTTTTTTGTCTACGGCGCTCGCGCTTTTGATAAGTCGCAACCAAAACCTACGCAATTTCCGGCCCGTCAAACCAAAGAAGCCTGTGAAGCTATTGTTCGGCAACACAATCTCTGCCCGCATAAATATGTTATTGCGCAGCAAAACCCTGCGGCGATTGATGCCGGTGTCTTTCATAACGACGTTATTGCCGTTGGTAATCGCAATTTGTTGTTTTATCACGAGCAAGCCTTTTTAAATACCGACGATGTTCTTGCGCAGCTCAACAGTGCTTTGAAAAGAGATGCTTTGCCAGATGCATCCGGACTTCAGTTTATTGAAGTTCCCAGTGCGTTAATTTCTATTCATGATGCTGTGAACTCCTATTTGTTTAACACTCAGTTGATTACGCCCCCCGGTCGAAAAAATCACACCATTATCGCGCCCGCAGAATGTAAACACATGCGCAATGTTGCCGATTATTTGCACTGGTTGGTGGAGGATCATCCGGCCATAGACGAGGTGATCTTTCTGGATTTAAAACAAAGCATGCGCAACGGCGGTGGCCCTGCTTGTTTGCGGCTTCGAGTGGTCATGTCGTGTCAGCAAATAGAAAAATGTTCTGCCAATGTCTTTATGGATGATGGTTTGTACGAAACATTAACTGGCTGGGTAGAAAAGCATTATCGGGATGAGTTGGCTCCGGCTGATTTGGCCGATCCTGAATTGGTGTATGAATCTCGTCGCGCTTTGGATGAGTTAACCCAGTTGCTCAATTTGGGCTCCATCTACGACTTTCAGTTACTTCCCCGATAATATTTTCTTTTTGGGCCCGATGCACCTCGGGCCTTCTTTCCCTAATAACAAGCTCCTGATAACAAGCCACGTTTCACTATTTATATACTCGCGAGATTCCGATTTCTACGATCGTCCCAGATTGGGGGCGCTGCGGCATCGTTCGTTTAACTTGAGACGCGTCAACAAAAGTTGGCATACTCTAATTGGATTTTGTATGTTTCAAGATTTTTTGTCTGCGCATTCGGGTTTTTGAGGTTTAAATTGAAGCCAAGTAAACCTTGAATGCGTCAGTAGAAATCTAGCCAAAGTAATTTAGGTATCGTTATGAGTAAGAATCCCAGCGTGGGTATTTCCATCGTTCCCATTGTGATTTTGATTGCCCTGCTTGCAATCAATGTTTATATCTTTGGTGATGATGCTGTCAGTGGCTCAAATCAGATGATTTTGATTGCCTGTGCGGCGATGGCTGCATTATTAGCCATTTCCATTGGCATCACCTGGAAGCATCTAGAGAATGGGATTGTAAAAGGCATAAAGCTCGCGACCCCCGCGATACTTATCTTGCTTATGGTCGGCGCCTTATCAGGAACATGGTTGATCAGCGGTATTATTCCAACCATGATCTATTACGGGTTGCACATCCTAACACCAGACATCTTCTTGTTAGCGGCTTGCGTAATTTGCTCGATTGTTTCGGTGTTCACCGGTAGCTCTTGGACTACTTCAGCGACGATTGGGATTGCCCTGATGGGCATTGGCCAAGTGTTAGGACTTAATCCCGGTTTGATTGCCGGCGCTATTTTATCTGGCGCTTACTTCGGTGATAAATTGTCACCACTTTCTGATACTACTAACCTAGCGTCGGCTTCAGCTGGTAGCGAGCTTTTTACGCACATACGCTACCTTATGCTAACAACCGTTCCCTCTATATTAATCACACTGCTTTTATTTGGCATTTTGGGTTTTGGCAATGCCAACCAGCTAGACGATCAAGCTATCAACGAAATTATCACCTTATTAGACGCTAAATTTAATATTACACCTTGGCTAATGTTGGTGCCGGTGGCGGTATTGGTGATGATTATTAAAAAAATTCCTGCTTTGCCAGCTTTGTTAGTAGGTACCGTGTTAGGCGCTGTGTTTGCGTTTATCTTCCAAGAAGAGGCGATTCGCAATGCGGGTCTTGCTTACGGTGCTGAAGGTTATCTCCACTATATCGGAATTATGCAAGCGTTGTACGGGCAAGTGAGCATCGAAACGGGCAATGAAATTCTCGATGAATTACTGCGTTCTAAAGGTATGCACGGCATGTTAGGTACCGTATGGTTGATTATTGCGGCCATGACATTTGGTGGCGTAATGGAAAGTAGTGGCTTTCTTAAGTCCATTACCACCGCTTTGGTGAGTCGTGTGCGATCGGTCAGCGGATTGGTAACCGCAGTCACCGGAACCTGTGTTGTAACGAACTTATCGGCGTCTGATCAATATCTCGCGGTATTGCTTCCCGGTCGTATGTATGCCGACAGTTTCCGTGAGCGAGGCCTTGCCCCCGAAAACTTAAGCCGCACCCTAGAAGACTCCGGTACGGTAACGTCTGTGCTTATTCCCTGGAATACTTGCGGAGCTTATCACGCCGGTGTACTCAATGTCGCGACCGGTGATTATTTCATGTACGCATTTTTCTGCATCATCAGCCCACTGATGAGCATTATTTTCGCAGTCTTCAACATTAAAATTGCAAAAAGACCAGAAACTTCCGGTGAAACGCAATTGGCTTAGCGCTTCAATAAACTAAGAATGTACGAATTCTCTCAAATCATCGGATAATTAAACGGGCTACTAAAGCCCGTTTTTTTTGCGTGTTGCCCAGTAAACTGATCGACTATTAACACGTCAATCTTAAAGATTGAACAACGTTAATAATAAGGAAACTCTAATTAACCTAGAGTTTCTCGCTACACAAGGATGTGTCCCTCTGATTAAATCAAGGATGAGTTAATCAGAGGTTCCTAGAGTTTTTCTCGCAACGAGAAGATGTGTCGCCAGTTTCAACGGTTACATGTGAATAAAATTATTATGAAATTCAGACGCGTATTTTTAGATTCCGTGATTTTATCCAATCAAGCACCCATTATTCCGATCTCCGACACGTTAATTCTGTTGCTATAGAAATTAGCTGACCAATCTACCAATTAGTTGGTTGGTTAAAGGGCGATAAACCAAAATTTATTACAAAATTTTTAGTTGGATTAAAAATATTATTTACGCAGATAGCCTGTAAATATTGAGATCATTTTTTAATTTTGACGTGTTCGCTATTTTCAGTGGCTGTGACTAAAGCGTTAAGTGCTAATTCTTTGCTTTTGTGATTAGCTTTAACACCATCTGCGAGCCGAAACGCTTCCGTACTATTAGTAACCGAAATATGCAAGTAGTAACCGAAATATGCAAGCCGACGTGTCAAGCCAAGCGCTTATTAGAAACACCATTTATTAATAGTGGCCAGGATAATAGCAGCTAGAATTTGACTAAGCACAACAATCCGAACTGTCTTATCAATACCTGTCAAAGAACGGATGTATTAACAGTTTTGTTTAGAACAAAAATCTATAATATCTGCACCAAATTGCGTGGTTGTATTATTATCGCAATTTCTTTACTATTTTGACCGAGCGTTTAACAAGGCATAATACTCTTGATGATCTAAAAGACCTAATCTCACTCTCTTTAAACGGTGGATTTTTAGGTAGCCTAATTTGATGTAATTCATGTTGGTACGTCTATTAGTGTTCGCGTAATTCGTATTTGCGAGCTTAAATTTGGCATTACCTTTTCGGGGTTTTTATTAGTTTTATGTACGATTTAAAAGACCTACCTAGACTTATTATTTTCTTAGAGGTTGCCAAACAAGGCTCATTTACTGAGGGAGCCAAAAAACTTGGATTAAAAAAATCCGGCGCTAGTCTTCATATCACAAGTTTAGAAGAGCGGTTGCAAGTGCAGTTGTTGAATCGTTCTACACGTGGTATTCAATTGACCGAGGCCGGAGAGCGTCTATTTTCATACTGTAATTTAATAAACACGCATTTAGTTGAGTCGTTTAATGAGTTACAAGAAATCGATCATCAGCCCAAAGGGCCGCTTACAGTTACAGCGCCGCATTCGCTAGAACAGCACGTTGTTATTCCTGTTATACAAAGTTTTTGTGAACAATTTCCTAATGTTCAGCCGTGTATAATTACGGATGATAAACCGCTGGACCTCATTAAAAATAATATTGATATCTCAATTCACATTGGCAAGCTCAGCGATAGTAATTATCGCGCGAGAAATATCGGCACCATTAACGACGTTTTGTGTGCATCGCCTCAATATCTTGAGCGACACGACCCAATCAATTGTGTCGAAGATCTCTATAAACACAAATGGATTGCAACTGGCTGGCAGCAAATAAAGCCACAATACAGTTTTGTGCACTCGTGTAATAGTGATGTTGAGATATTTGACTTCCCTCAAGATATGAGAGCGAACACTTTACCTGCTGCCTTTAAAATGGTCGAGCTGGGTATGGGAATCGCTATCTTGCCAGATATTTACGTCATAAATGCTTTAAATGAAGGACGATTAGTTCGGATATTGCCCGATTTAAAGTGCACTCAATGGCCTATCTATGCAGTGCATCCTTACCACGGCAAGGTGCCGAATAAAATTAAAACATTTATCGATAGTGTTGAGAATAAAATCGCGGAAATTATTCCGCAAAAAAAACAATACGTTATTTAAACGTTAATAATACGCCTCATCTAATGATCGATTGATGAGAGTGAGCTTTAGATATCGCTAGATCTTGGGTGGCGCTCATCAATTGTTCAAATTTAAAATCTACCTCTAGCTATTCTGTTGCGTCATTACATCTGAGCTTCTCTCTAAATGAGGGGTTAGAGAGCTCCGATGAACCTTCCATAATTTATTCAGAGTTTTTTCGGTAAATCATCGATTGGCGAGTTTTTCGTGTAATTTATTCCGGTTTTTGTTAAAGATTGGTTACGGTTTCGATACTTGTATTAAAATTTCGCTGCCTCCCTACTAATAGGTTAAGCGTATTAAATTGTTCAGTAACGATCGTTAAAAATAAGAAATGCAAAAATGTTCGATTTCCGATATATCGAAGGCCAATTGTTCTGTCTTTAATTCGCCAATTAATAATATTCTAAAAAACGGTATTATTTGTTTTTATTGTAAAAGTAGGCCTGTTTAGAGTTGAAATCGTGTGTAATGGATATTTTGAGTAATTCCATGTAAGTGTGAATTATTTGATTTTCTTCTGAGGTATGGTTCATGTTTTGAAGAATAAATACTTCTGAGAATATTTTTTTTAAAAAATTGATCTTCATCATTTTATCGATCTCTACCAGATCTTTCTAATCTTCCTATTTTGGTGCTTTTTAAGATTGACTGTCTTAATTTGGCCCAATTTATATTTTGACTTTTCTGTTATTTATTCGTGACAAGTTGTTGAGCAAAATACTTAATATCTTTGCTGTGTAAATATTATTTGGTGCAGTTAAATCTTTAAATGCACCACGGATGTTCTTGTTTTGATTGCTTTTTTGAAGCCGATGATTTTTTTCCTGTAAGAAAGCCTAGTATTTGGTGAGCAAGGTGAGATTTTTAATAAATCTTAAGGTGTTGGTTTTTGTTTAAGTTCGACCCTAATGTTACAGATATTTTAATTTTTAAATTTATAGGCTGTTTTTTTCGGTGCGTTTTTTTGCCTTTTCGTTTGAAAAAAAATAATTAAATCTAATTTATAGAGTGTTTAAGATTGTGTTCAAAAAAACGTAACTCTAAGTTCGATTATTTGGGGTTACCCCTTATTAAGTCTTTCGTATAAGGTTTCGGCTCAGTTGGAGGTGGAAATTATCCACGCTGAAAAATATTCTTAGATTTTAATTAAAAGGAAGTAGGAGCAAAAAATGAAATTCGTAAAAACGGGAGTTACTGCGCTGAGCTTGGTTGTTGCGTCAGCTGCATTTGCTGATAAAAAAGTCCAAGTATTTCCAGGTTATATTTCTCACGGTATTAACGTTTATAACGGCGAGTTAATTGCGGACTATTCGAATACTTCTCCAGGCGTTGAGTGGTTATTTGAAGCTCCACGTGAAATTGGTGTTTTCATCGAAGGAGCTCCAGAAGGTACCGACGGTGGTGTAATTACCGCTGATACTGATCGTTCTTTGCCAGTTGCAACTACCCGCGACTTTTTAGATTTCTTTAATCCAGGCGGCGAAATTGATTTATCTCTACTGAACGTACCTTTAGATCAAATCGGCAGCAACTTCTTTGGTTTTACCGCAGTTGATGATCGTATCGTACCGCCATCATTTGAAACCATCAGTGGTAACCCAACCGTTTATCGCTCTGCAGGTGTGAATGAAGCTCCTACCGTTGCAGAGTGGGAAGCCGCACGTGGTGTGTTAACAGCAGTGGTAAATGATGATGGCACAACCACAGTACGCGTTACGCTACGCGATGCATTCCCCAATGCAGTATTTACTTTATGGGATGTAGGTTCGAATTTCCCGTTATCCGAGAATGAAGCCGGTTACGCGGTACCTTTAGGTGGTATTCCTAACGTTGTTCGTACCGACGCCGAAGGCTGTGTATTCCGTGAAGTTATTCTTCCTTACGATTTAACTCGTGAATGTAAAAGTGGTGCGGAATCTTGTACCAGTTATGTAGCAGGCTTCTATCACTTTGATGGTCAAGCTTATGGTGCATCACCTGCGGGTACTTTTGCAAACGCGCCAGCGGGTCTATACGCAGGCAACCAAATGGTTTGGCCAATCAACGGCGACCTATTACAAGCGCCTGCGACCGAATTTGGCCGTCCTGTTCATGGTTGTAAAACACCTTACCGAAGCATTTTCGCCGGTAAATAAGGTTTTTTGTCGTGCTGCCTTGTGCGGCACGACATTTTTATTATCGATAAATTTTGGAAAACGTACATGGCAACTAAGTTAATTGTTTTATCAAATCCCAATCCAGAAGGCAAAGAAGCGGCAGAAGAATATGGCGCTGGCGTGAAAGCGCTTTTAGGAAAATTTGGCGGCTCCATCGCTTCACGTTCCGTTGCAACCGAAACTGTAACCGGTAGTTTCGAAGCCAAAGTCATTATGGTTGTGCAATTTGAAACTGAAGAAGGTCTTAAAGATTTTGCTTATGGTGAGGAATACGCAGCGCTAATTCCTTTGCGCGATAAAGCATTTACGCAAATGACACTGTTGCTTGCAGACTAATTAAATTATGTAACCAGAAAAAGGCTGTGCTATGAACGAAGAAATGAGTTTTGATTATATAGTTCATGAATTAAGCGGGCACGGTAATGGGATGATCGGCCACACTGAGTGTAAAAAATATTTGCGACATTCACATCCGGCGCTAGGCGTTGATTGGATTGCTGATCATGATTTCGAAAAAGGCTGGGTGCACGCGGTAAGAGGGATTTCAATTTCTGATCCTGTCTTTGCGGGTCACTTTTTTGACGCGGCAATGTATCCGGGTACCAACCTAACCCAAGACATCAATCAGATTGCGACCTTATTGTTCTCGGCGATGACTGGGCCATTAAATGGCGACTTCACTGCATTTAAAGAAATTAAAGGCAATTATGGTCATCCGATTCCGCCGGGTTGTGTTTTAGATTTTGCCGTCTGGGCCTTAGATAAAGGTGAAGGCAAGACGATGCGCGTAAAAATGGAAGGCCGAGTTCGCGATTTTAAACATTATAAAGAACCCAACAAATACGGCTTAACATTTAAAGCCGCTATTGAAGTTGAGTCGTTGATTTTGCGGGCAAATCCAAAAGTGTACGATGGTATTTGGATTTAATTCAGAATTATTAATCGAATTATTATTTAGGATGTAAATGATATGAATGCAAACGATGCGCGTTTTTTATTAGAACGATACATGGATGGCAAAGATAACATCAAGGCAGATGTACTAGAGTCTGTGTTCAGTCAAAATGCGGATGTTGTATTTGATATCAAACCTAGCAATATTTATTTTCCAGAAATTATTACTGGTGCAAAAAATATTTCGATAGAAATGTTTGGCGAGTTTCATGATAAATTCAAGGATGTAAAAAGCTACTACATTGATTCGGATATCAATAAGCTGTATTCAAAAAAATCGGTAAAAAATCAACGTTGGCTAGTTACCATGATCGAGAGAGAAACACTTAATACTCGCATTGGTGCTGGTTACTACAATTGGTTTTTTACTGAAGAAGAACAAGCAAAGGTAGCGCGATTAGAAATTACTATTTTAGATATGGTTTCATTTCCAGCCAATGAAAATAACTGGCTTTTGAAATTACAATCAAACTTATTAGATTATCCTTGGGTTTCTTCAATTGATCCGTTTAAGGCATTTGAGCAATACAGTGAATTGGCCAATATTTACCAATTCATAAATTAAGAGCTTTGTGGGACTTCTGGTTTTAACTCTAAATTCTAGGTGAGGTCTTATTCATGACGATTCAAGCATTTTTAGATGCCGTCGGAAATATCAAAAGTGTAGTACTAGCAGATCAAAAATCGGAAGTGACAGGCGAAGAGTTTTTAAAAGAAGTTTTATCGGCAAGCCAAGAACTTATCGACTCAGGCTTTAAAGCAGGAACCTCCTGTCTTGTTCGGCTAAGTAACAACGTGGCCAGCGTTGTTATGTTATTTTCTGTTTTAAAAGCTGGTGGTGTGGTGTTTGTTGGTAATCCTCACGATCCTATTGCCAAGTGTGATGGTATTATTAAAAAGTTTGGTATCGGAGCTTTTTTTGGTGATAAGCCGTCGGTATTGGCGTTACAAGCAAGCCTAGGTGAAGGCGTGCGAGTAGAGCGCTTGCAAACTGGTAAACTTGCCGCTGGTTTTTGCCCACATTTTAGCCGGACTTTAGCCAATCAAGATGAAAGAATGGCAAATGTAAATATTGCGGTATTCAGCTCTGGTTCTACCGGGGAGCCAAAAGCCATTTTACATAATGTAAGTTCTGTACTGAAAAACGCTAAAAAACACGCTGATGCGATTGGCTTACGCAGTACTGACACCATCGCTGGATTTCTACCAATTTATTACAGCTACGGATTAGTCGCTAATTTAATGGGAAGTTTGGCCGCTGGTGCTAAGTTTGTATTTTTAGGAAATGCATCGGGTTTAACCGAAGAGTGGGCGAATGAGCAGAAAATATCTGTTTTATCACTAACTCCCTGGTTTGCCATGCAATTAAATATGAACGTGCCGAGTTTGCGTGTGATGACCTTTGGCGGTGATGCCATGTTTGGTCATATTGCTCGCGAATTGCAACAACGTTTCCCACAATGTGAACTATACAGCACCTACGGCTTAACGGAAGCTGGTCCACGTGTGGCCACGTGGCGATTTGATAATCGAGTGGTTCCCGATTCGGAAATTGTACCCCTAGGCGAAGCCTTACCAGGTTGCGAATTGATTATCGATAATCACGATGTTGAAGGCGAATACGGCGAGCTTTTAGTACGCACAGACACTCGTATGTTGGGTTATTACTACGGTGTTGAGCAAGGTTACTTTATGCCAGATTGGCAAGAGAACATGGTCCATACCGAAGATTTATTTAACGTGGTTGATGGCGAATTATTCTTTGTATCCCGCGCGAAAGAAATGATTGTGCAAAATGGTGAGAAGATATTCCCTTCTTCGGTCGAGTCAGTGTTGCGACGAATTAACGGCGTTGTTGACGCTAACGTTCGCGGTGTTCGTTGTGAAACTCGCGGACAAATAGCCAAAGCGTTTATTAAAACCAGTATCGATATCGATATTAGTGAAGTTCGTAGAGCGCTATTGGATAAATTACCGCAGTCGGCAATACCTTCCGAGTACGTTTTTGTCGATGAAATTCCACGTACCGCAACCGGTAAGAAGAGCGCGTCAGCTGTTTATCAATAATTTAGGATTTAGTGTTATGAGTTCTGAAAAAGAAACAATCGAAAAAGAATTACGTGATGGTTTTAAAAATGTATTAATGATTTCTCAAATCGACTTCGTTGATCTTGATGATGAGTTAAACCTAGATAGTCTAACTCAAACTGAATTGCGTGTTTATTTAGAGAAACAATACGGTTTGGCGATTGATATCGAGTCATTGCCACCAACGGTATTTGTAACCTTAGAGTCAATTATTTCTCATGTTATCGAAAATAAGGCTCAATTAGCAGGTTAGTTTTTTTGTATTGTGTTTCGGTCCTTTCCTATTTCGCGGGGTTTTGCCCCGCGTTTTTTTATTCGATTTTTTCTATCTTTCCCTTCTTGTTTCTTATCTTTTCTAATTTAATTTCTCTGAAAATATCCAGATATTTATTTGAAATTTTATTTTTATAAAGAAATAATATCTTCGTGATTATTTCTTTATTTGTACGTAATTGTAGGAAAGTTTATTGCGGCGGAGTCTTTGATCCTAGCATAAATTAAACAATGTAATTACAATTTACTATTAAACTCGATGTTCATTTTAATGGGTATATTGCGTAATCAATTGCTCGTTTATTGTTGCTTTATTGTTCTTTTGTGTTTGGACAATTACTTAAAAATAAATGGACATTGGGAAATAATCATGAAATTCGGAAAATTAATTTGCGTTAGTATAGCGGCAATTACAGCTCAAATGGCTACAGCTGAAACTACTCGTATTGTTGGCCATGTTGCTCACGGTGTGAATACCTATAATGGCAATGTAATTGCTGATTTCTCTGAAGTTGCTCCAAAAAGTGCTATTTTGGCCGATCCTTCCATTGAAGTTGGTTATTTTATTGATGGCGCGTCTGCTTCAGGCGTTATTACTGAACATACCAATCGTTCGGAATTAATTGCGACAACAACGGATTTTATTGATTTCTTTAACCCAAATAACGTTGTTAATCCAGACCTTGTTAATAAGCCATTGGGTGACATTGGCAGCAGTGCATTTGCCTTCGAGACAGTTTTAGATCGTGCTGTTCCAGCCAGTTTTCCAGACACTGCTATGGAGAGGCCGGTTGCCTATCGTGTTAATGATGCCAACGAATTTCCCACTGTTGCTGATTGGGAAACGGTAAATGGTATTTTAACCGTTGATTCACACGAAGATGGCACCTCTACCGTGCGAATTACTATGCGCAATGGTTTTCCAGAAGCAGTTTACAGCTTTTGGGATTTAGGTCAGTACGACCCTCTTACCGAGAACGAGCAAACTTACGTTGTGCCTTTAGGTGGTATTCCTAACGCTACTGTTTCGGATGAAAACGGCTGTTTATTTAAGGAATTTGATGTTGCTTACGATCTAGCAAGAGCGTGTGAAGTAGGTGCAACTTCTTGTACCAATATTATTGCCGGTTTTTATCATTGGGACGGCCAACTATACGGTGCTGCACCTACCGGTAATTTTGCCGGATTGCCAACGGGTATCGTCGGTAGTATTCACATGTTCTTTAACGTTACCGGTAAGAATTTACAAGAACCTGCTACCGCATTTGGTAAACCCAGAGTGCATGGTTGCTACGGACCACGTCCATTCTTAGATTAAAAACTCTGATTAATTAAGAACCTTCAGAAATCTAGAGACGCGTACTTTATTAATAATACGCTATTAAGGTTTTGAACGTATCTGGAGTTGTATTTTTCAAGCTTGGCCTCTGATTAAATCAGAAATACATTAATCAGAGGCTGTTTGTTTATGAATACATGTAAGTTAAAACAGGCCAGATTAGATTATTGGATATTAGCTTAGCGTTCAGAAATCTGTATTCCGGCTACACCCCAGTCTTGCGCATCAATTTCTTCAATTACGACATGTGTGGATGCAGGTGGTTTATCCATAACTTCGGTCATCACCTCGGTCAAGCGTCGAATAAGTTCGGCTTTTTTAGCTTTATTTTTTTCATTTTTTATAAGTTTTACATTGATAAATGGCATGGGTTGCTCCTTTTCTACTGAGATGAATGTCCTCACCAGTTTAGCATGTGCGGTTTGGTTTCAGGGCGTTAATTTTGAAACTATCAGTTAAATGAAAGGGTATTTTTAATAGGTCGGTATTTGAATACCTTACTAACTTTGTTGGCTGTTTTTAATAAACCTTGATTAATTTATTAATGATTTAAACAAGGTTTTTTTACCAGAATTTGTGACATTAAATCATTTTGTATTTAAAAATATTTTTAATTAACGCAGTATGGCAATAGGTGCATTACATGAAATTAAATAAAATAGCTTTAGGTGTTTTTAGTGCAATTACAGCAGTTTCTGTACAGGCGCAGGTAACCAGTTTTACCGGTTATGCTGCGCACGGTGTGAATTTCTATAACGGTAGCCGAATTGGCGATTATTCCAGTGTTTCTCCAACTATTGGCCAGTTATTCCAAACACCTCGTGAGGTTGGCTTTTTAGACCCAAATCCAGACGCCATTGATGCTGGCATCATCACCCCTGAAACCGATCGCAGTACTTTAATTGCAACAACCAGTGGTTTTTTAGATTTCTTTAATCCTGGTGGTGCAATTGACCAAAGCTTAGTGAATCAACCATTAGGTAATATTGGCAATAACTTTTTTGGATTTGGCAGCGTTGATGATCGCGTTGTTCTTCCTTCTTTCCCTGAAGGTCCCGCTGAGCCGGAGCCTACTCGTCGCGAGGGTTTGGTTGAAAACCCAACCGTTGGTCAGTGGGAACAAATTAATGGCCTATTAACCGTGAAATCTAAAGATGATGGTACCTCAGTTGTGCGTATCACCATTCGCGATGCGTTCCCTGATGCTGTCTATACTTTCTGGGATGCCGGTGCCTATTCACCTCTGAGTTCTGAAGAGTCAGGTTATGTTATTCCTTTAGGCGGTGTACCAAATGTGGCGGTTACCAACTCTGAAGGTTGTGCGTTTAAAGAATTTGAAGTGCCATATGATCTTGTCCGAGCTTGTGAAACCGGTGCTAGTTCGTGTACCAGTTTTGTGGCTGGATTCTATCACTGGGACGGCCAGCTTTACGGTGCTTCTCCGGCAGCTACCTTTGCAAACGCGCCTACCGGGGTTTATGCCGGCGTACAAATGATTTGGCCAATTGCTGGTGATTTATTGCAAGAACCAGCTCGTCAGTTTACTAAGCCAAGAGTGCACGGCTGTTTTGGTCCAAAACCGTTTTTAGAATAAGTTAATTAAATGCTGTGAAGAGATTGAAAATGTAATGTTCAATTTCTTCACAATTTTAATCACTTAATGTTCTTGAAATTGATGACCCATTCTTAGTATTGAAGGAAACTCTAAGTTAATTAGAGTTTTTTATACTCCAATTACGGCGCAGTTTTTAGGGATAATTTCTGCGTTTCTGTAGTGTTTCTTTTGTTTGAATTTTTACCTAATTTTGTACCGCTACATAATTAAAGAATTGTTCTTTTTTTAAAATTATCCCTTCTCTTAAATTTCTCCTCTTTAAAATTCTCCAATCTTTTAACGGCGTTATTATAAAAACGCCTTGTATAAAAATGCGTGTTATTGAATCTATCAAAAATAGATAAAACTACTGGTTTTTTATAGCCGTTTTGATTTTAAATATCTGAGTATGTTGTGTTATCTCTTAATTTCTTTAGGGTTTATCACATTTATGTTGAATCTATTTCAACATCAACAGCTAAGGCTTGTGATTGTCACCGGTGGGTGTTATGAGTTCAACTTGGCGTTTTGAAGTTGATTATTTCTAAATTAACTTAATTACTTTTCGTTTAATTGATTAACAGGTACTTGAATTATGACAAAAATGTCTGCCGGTGATACTTTCCCCTCAATTACCGTCGCTAAATTGGGTGGTGGTGAGTTAACTCTTGGTAAAGCGGAGGGTGAATGCGATTGGTCTTTGATAGTTGTCTATCGTGGTAAGCACTGCCCAATTTGCACGAATTATTTAAAAACACTAAACGGTCTTACTAAAGAATTAAAAGCACTGAAAGTGTCTGTAGCTGTGGTTTCTGCCGATTCTAAAGAACAAGCAGAAATGCAAATGGAATTAGTAAGCCCGGAATATCCCGTTGGTTATGGTCTTAGCATTGAGCAAATGCAAGCGTTGGGACTGTATATTTCTGAGCCTAGATCAGAAAAAGAAACCGATCACATTTTTGCTGAGCCCGGTTTATTTGTTGTGAATGAAAAAGGCAGCGCTCATCTTGTTGATATTTCTAATGCACCTTTCTTGCGTCCTGATCTTAGTATGATTGTTGGAGGAATTACTTTTATTCGTAACCCTGAAAACAATTATCCAATTCGTGGCACTTACGTCGGTTAGCAGAATTATCTCAGCTCTGCGGCTGTATAATTTTGTGCTCGTGCCGGTAGTATTTGATCTACCGGCAGGTAAATAATTTAGTCGTTATCTAAGCCCAGTTTTTTTAGGCGATAACGTAACGATCTAAAGGTGATGCCGAGCGATTTTGCGGTAGAGGTTCGATTCCAACGATTTTCTTCCAGTGCGCTGAGCAATATTTCTTTTTCAATTTCTTCGAGATATTCGTCGATCGAAACACTTCCATCGTAGCCTGCAATTTGTCCAGCATCTCCGTTTCTTTTTGTGGATTTTGGTAGCTGTTCTTTGTAGATGGGTGACAGTTGCAAATCTTGTTCGGTAATTTCGTTGTTATCACACAGGGTAAAAGCGCGTTCTAGAATATTTTCGAGTTCACGTACATTTCCGGGAAAGTCATAATTCAACAATGCTTGTTTGGCGGAGTCTGATAGGTTCGCTTGGGGAGTCTGCATTTCTTCGGCGAAGCTTTTCAGAAAATAATCGGTCAGTAATAAAATATCGCCTTCACGTTCGCGAAGCGGTGGTACGGATACTTCAATTACGTTTACTCGATAATACAAGTCGGCTCGAAATAATCCGTCTTGGATGGCTTTGGGTAAATCTTTGTGACTTGCACTTAAGATGCGTACGTCAATTTTTGTTTCGACAGAATCGCCAATGGCTCGCACGGCTTTTTCTTGAATTGCCCGCAACAGTTTAACTTGCATGTCTAAGGGGAGATCGGCAATTTCATCTAAAAATAAGGTGCCGCCGTTAGCCGCTTGAAACAAACCTTGCTTGTCGGTTTGAGCGCCGGTAAAGCTGCCTTTTTTGTAGCCAAAAAATTCACTTTCTACAAGATCGCTGGGAATTGCTCCGCAGTTGACGGCGATAAACGGTTTTTCAGCGCGTGGGCCTTGCAGGTGTATAGAGCGGGCTACCAATTCTTTACCGCTGCCGGATTCGCCGGAGATAAATACCGGTGCTTGGGATCTTGAGAGCTTTTTGATTTTGCCTTTTAGCTCGATAACACCTTTAGATTGTCCTTTAATAAGCTCGCTATCGTTTACAACGCTTTCTGGTTCGGCGCTTGATAAACTCAGTGCGGAATTGACCAGTGCTCGGAGTTGTTCTAAATCGACAGGTTTATTAATAAAATCGAACGCACCGGCTTTCATTGCTTCGATGGCGGTATCCATATTGCCGTGAGCGGTAAATACCGCTACTGGCAGCTTTGGTTGCGTTAATTGCAGCTTTTTCACCAAATCAATGCCGTTGCCGTCGGGCAATTTCATGTCGGTAAGGCATAAATCGAAACGATTTTTTTCGAGCTGTTCGTCGGCGGCGTGAATATCTTTAGCTTTAAAGGCGACAATACCCATACGCGATAGGGTGATATCGAGTAGTTCGAGAATGTCTGGCTCGTCGTCAATAATCAGCGCGTGGTGGGGCATATGTATTACCTGAGATTAAAATACCTGTTGGGCGTGAGCAAAATTGATTTGAAAACAGCTTTGCTGGGCGTCGTTTTTGTAATAGGTCAAAGCTGCTTGGTTTAACTGACAAAGCTCACGACAAATGTATAAACCAAGGCCCGAACCGCTGTTTTCGGTGGTGTAAAACGGTTCGAAAATATGGTCGACGTGTTCATCATTAATTCCGGGGCCGTCATCGATTATTTTTAAGCAAGCGAGTTCGCTAGAATGCAGGGTGCTTAAAATTAATTTCATATGATAGTGACCGGTTTTTTTAAAGCTGTATCTCAAACCATTGTCTAGTAAGTTATTGAGCACTTGGCGCAGATGATTCAGGTCTATTTTAGCGAGTATAGACTGTTCTTCTAACTGTATGATTTCCAAGTCAATTTCTGGTCGAACCTGTTGTTGGTTGGTGAGCTTGTAATCTTCTATGTATTTAGGCAGCCATTCGACCAAATCAACAACCTCGGCTTGGCTCTGGCTGCGACGCGAGAGTTGTAGGGTGTTTTCAATAATCAGATTCACGCGTCTGGTGTGGTTGACAATAATGTCGAGCAGGCGTTGATCGGCGGGATTGAGGTCGGGTGCTTCCGCTAACAGTTGTGCGGCGTGACTAATGGCGCCTAATGGATTGCGAATTTCGTGGGCGATACTGGCCGTTAGCTGTCCTAATGATCCGAGTTTCAGTCTTTGCGCTTCTTGTGCCAGTTGGCGGTGGTCTTCAATAAATACCAAGGTGCCCGGATTAGTTGGTTCGCTCAGCTTGGCAAAATTAATTCGCACTTCACTTTTAGAATCTTCAACGACTATGGGTTTTAATTGTTGATTGGGAAATTTTTTCCAGTTTTCAAAATGCGTGGCAACAACAGGAATGTCTGAAAGGGTTTGTAGGTTGGCCTCTTCCAAGTTGGGTGTATGAATGTCGAGGCCAAGGAGTTTTTCTGCGGCGATATTAATTAATTGAATGTTGTGTTCGGCGTCGAAAACAATTACTCCGGTGCGCATTCTCGCAATGATTTGTTGGGAAATATCGATGGCCTTCGCTGCAAGATGTGCTTGGTCTTTTGCTTCCGCCGTGCTTTCGCGAATTCGTTGCGTTAAATAGTGGAATAAAATAACGGTCGCAAAAAATAAAATACCGAGAGCACCTGCTGAGAATAAATCGGCGGTATCGGCTTTGCTGGTTACGTTAGAGATGATGCTTTCCGCTAAGGTTGCAAGAGCTGCGAAGGCAGCGATACTGAACGACCACTGTCCTCGCAAGAATATCGCGCCGGTGGCTGTAGTAATGATCAGCAGATAGGTAATACCGCTTTGAATTCCGCCGCTGGCGTAGCTCATGGTGGTCAATGCCAACACATCGATGATGAGATAAAAAATCACCTGTGCGGTGGAAGGTTCAATACGAGCGATCCAAAGTCGTAACAAGATAAGTATGTTGAGACCGGTGTAGACGCTGGTGACGTACAAAAATAGAGATCGGTTAAATTCGCCCGGCACATCATCCAGTAAATCTGTGGTGTATAGCAGTAAAAATAAACTGCCTAGCGCGACACGATAATAGGTATAAATTCGCAATAAACCGTAGCTGTTGTTGGAGATATCAGAGCGATGCATAGTTAGCGAGCCTTATTACTGTTGGCGCAGATTGTAACAGTAGATCCAGATCTGAAACATTTTTCCTCCGTTTCTAATTTTCTTGTGTGCAATGGCAGAATGAGTTCCAGCGCCAAAGTGTTACAATTACTCCAGTTTTAATGTTCGCCCCGGTGCTATTTTCGAGGGTGTGAATGGATCGTAGCGAAGCGGGCTCTGAATTCACTAGGTCTGTTTTGTCGTAATTTAGTTGTGATGGTGGTTTAAGTGATAGAAAACAAAGCAGCGATTAATCTAGTGATGGCGCAGGTGAATTTTCTGGTAGGTGATATTCCAGGAAATGTCGAAAAGACGTTAAACGCTGCAACACGTGCGCGCGATCTTCACCACGCCAATATTATTGTCTTTCCGGAGCTGTCTTTGATCGGCTATCCGCCAGAAGACTTGTTATTGCGCCCGAGCCTAGAAACTCGTATTTCTAAGGCCCTAGAAACGCTAAAGAACGAAGCTCCAGGTGATATTGCTTTGGTGGTTGGTTATCCACAGCTGATCGATGGTCATCTGTATAACATGGCTGGGGTAATCTTTAACGGTGAGTTAATTGCGCAATATCGCAAGCAATGTTTACCCAATTACCGTGTGTTTGACGAGAAGCGTTACTTTAGCGCCGGAAGCGAAGTTTGTGTGTTCGAGCTTTTTGGCGCTAAGTTTGCGCTGACCGTTTGTGAAGACATTTGGTTTTCAGAACCCATGGCTCAGGCGAAAGCCGCAGGGGCGGAGTTTATGCTTAACCTAAATGCGTCACCGTTCCATCGTGGAAAATCAAACGAACGAGAAAACCTGCTTGAACAGCGCGCTCTAGAAGGTTCGATGCCGGTGATCTACACCAATCTTGTGGGTGCGCAAGACGAATTGGTATTCGATGGCGGCTCCATGGTGGTCGATGCCAAGGGTGCAAAGGTTTATCAGGCACCATTTTTTGAAGAAGGCTTGTATTGCGTGAGTTTGCAACGCGGTGACTCTCTGTTGGCATCGCCCGCTGAATCATCACCGGTACCGCATGAGCTAGAGTCCATATACAACGCTCTGGTTTTGGGTGTGCGCGACTATGTTAATAAGAATGGTTTTAAAGGCATTGTGCTTGGTTTATCTGGTGGTATCGATTCGGCGTTGACCTTGGCAATAGCCGTAGATGCATTGGGTAAAGACCGTGTCGAAGCGGTGATGATGCCTTTTCGATACACCAGTGATCTTTCCAAAAATGACGCCGCTGATGAAGCTCAGCGTTTAGGTGTTCGTTATCAATCGATCAGTATTGAAGCGACCTTTGACAGCTTTATGGCAAGCCTTGCCGAAGAGTTTGCCGGTACTGAGCGAGATACGACCGAAGAAAACCTGCAAGCGCGTATTCGCGGTGTGATTTTGATGGCGATTTCCAACAAGAAACGCTATCTGGTGCTTACAACCGGTAACAAAAGTGAAGTAGCTGTAGGTTATTCGACTCTTTATGGCGATATGGCTGGCGGCTTTGATGTCTTAAAAGACGTGCCTAAAGTGGATGTGTTCGAGCTGTCTAAATACCGTAATACCATCAGTGAGGTTATTCCGGTCAGTGTTATTGAGCGACCACCATCTGCGGAGTTGGCACCGGATCAAAAAGACCAAGACAGCCTTCCTCCCTACGAGGTGTTGGATGAGATCTTGTATCGTTACGTAGAGCTGGACGAAAGCTCGGACACTATCATTGCCGCGGGTTTTGACGGAGACACCGTACGTAGAGTTTTACGCTTGGTGGACATCAACGAGTACAAGCGACGTCAAGCACCGGTGGGGCCACGTATCAGTCAAAGAGGCTTTGGTCGCGATCGCCGTTATCCAATTACCAACGGTTGGAAAATTGGTGAATAAGAGCAAGTATGCGCTGTAAATCTTAAACATAAAAAAACCGGCAAAAGCCGGTTTTTTTTATACGTTGATTTTGAGCCTTAGTTAAACAGGCCGAAGCTCAGTTTACTTGCCCAAGAGCGAGATTGTTCGGCTTGCTTGTTATCTTGTTTGGCAACCTGTTGCGGTTTATCCAGATAAACGGAGTTGTAAATTTCCCGTGAGTCGTAGGCTGGTGTATCGGGTTTTTCAAACAGACCTAATGTTAAGGTGCTCAACCAAGAGCGATCATCATCAACACTTGAATCCGCGTATTTGAAGCTGCCATCGTTATTTAAAGCAGGATGCTCAGGATAGTTTTGTGCAAGAACCTCGCGGTTTTGCTCGGCCAAGTCATCTTTACCCAAAAACTTATAGGCTTGAACCATAACCGCCAAGCCATCAGGTACCGCTGGGGTTTTTTGGAAGTTTTCAACCACATAGCGGCCACGGTTTGCGGCGGCTAAGTAAGCACCACGCTCGAAGTAGTAGTTAGCAACGTGAATTTCGTAGCGCGCCAAAAGGTTACGCAAATAAATCATGCGCTTTTTGGCATCGGGTGCGTAGGTACTGTTCGGGAATTTAGCCAACAGTTGTGAAAAGTGCGCGAAAGATTCACGGGCCGGGCCGGGATCACGACGAGTTAGATCAGTTGGTACAAAGCGCTCAAACAAACCCTTGCCTTCTGTAAAGGTCGCTAAACCTTTCATGTAGTAGGCATAGTCAACTTGTCGGTGTTGCGGGTGCAGGCGAATGAATCGATCGGCAGCAGCAATTGAAGCTTCTACTTCGTAGCTTTTGTAATAGGCGTAAATCAATTCAAGCTGAGCTTGTTCTGCGTAGTTGCCAAACGGAAAATTCTCTTCAAGCAGTTGCAGGTTTTGAATAGCCGTGTCCCATTGACCTGATCTTAAAAATCGTTGGGCTGCGTCATAAAGCAGTTTTTCGGTGGTATTTTCGCCGATTTTTTCGGTTTTATCTTCTTTTGAACCAAACAGAGAACATCCGCTTAAAAGTAACAAGGAAAAAGCCACAACAATTGAAGTAATACGCATAGATTCTTTCATCAAAAACAAAAAAGTAAGTGTTAAGCCACAAGCATTTATACTGAGGTGCGTGATTGGTATTCAAATCACGAACTCTATTAGGCTGTTTTATCAAATGCTTTGAGTATGTCAACCTTGACCAAGTTCACACAGAGCAATATTTAATCACAGTGCTTGATAAGACCCAAGCAGAGATTTGGTTTTTAGTAAGACTCATCGAGTCAGGTTTCTATTCAGTGATATCATAGAGAAAGCTGAGCAAAAGCTCTGTAACCCATCGCTTGGACTTAGACACAAATCGATGCTTTCTAATAGAGGCAATGGGTTAAAAAGATCACTTAGTGCTATTATGGCACGTTTAACTTTGTTGTAATCCCATGACGTCCTCAGAAAAAATCTCTCAAGCGGCAACTGCCCAAATCGAACATCGTGGTTCCAGATTGGATCAGGTGGCTGCACAACTGTTTCCCGACTTTTCACGCTCGCAATTGCAAGAGTGGATTAAGTCTGGAGAGCTTCAAGTCAATCAAAAAGCCGCAAAAGCCAAAGACAAGCTGTTTGGTGGTGAATTGCTTTCTCTCGAAACCGAACTCAAGCCTAAAGGCGAGTGGCAGGCCGAAGAGATCGATCTGGATATTGTTTATGAGGATGATCACCTGCTGGTGATTAATAAACCCGCTGGTCTTGTGGTTCATCCTGCTGCAGGTAATCACCAGGGTACTTTATTGAATGCGCTTTTGAATCATAATAAAAACTTAGAGCTGCTGCCGCGAGCGGGAATTGTTCATCGTCTTGATAAAGACACCACGGGTTTGATGGTTGTCGCCAAAACTCTGGCAGCACATAACGATCTAATCGCACAGTTACAGGAGCGATCTGTCAGTCGTGAATATGAAGCCATTGCTATTGGCACCATGACAGGTGGTGGTTGTGTTGATGAGCCAATTGGTCGCCATCCAAAACAGAGAACCATGATGGCAGTTGTTCGTGATGGTAAAGAAGCGATTACTCACTATCGATTGGTGGAGCGTTTTGTGGGGCATACGCATCTTCGATTGAAGCTCGAAACCGGTCGTACCCATCAGATTCGTGTTCATATGGCGCATATTCGTCATCCATTGGTGGGTGATCATACCTACGCGGGTCGATTCAAAATTCCTAAAGGCTCCACCGACGAACTTATCGAAGTTCTAAAGAGTTTTCCTCGACAAGCATTACACGCAGCACAGTTGGGCCTAATTCATCCTGAATCGGCGGAGTACATGCAGTGGCAGGCACCGTTACCGGAAGATTTTGATTTGCTATTGCAGGCACTGCGTAAACACACCAAAGAATATAATCAAGACCTGTGAAGCCATCGTTTGTTTATGAGCCTGCCGTGCCTTGGCCGAGCAATGTTCGAGCCTTGGTCACCGCTCGATCGGGCGGTGTTAGCGTCGGCGGATGTGAGTCATTTAATCTAGCGGTTCATGTAGAGGATGACCCAAAAGCCGTCGCAGCTAATCGATTCGCTTTAGAGCAATACTTGGTAGGTTCTAAACCTATGTGGTTGAAACAGGTGCATGGTTTAAGAGTTGTCGATCTCGATGCGGTTTCTGATTTTCAAGCAGATCAAGTCGAGGCCGATGGCTCGATAACAGCTGCGCTGAATAAGGCTTGTGCGGTTTTAACCGCAGATTGTTTACCGATACTCTTGGCAAGCTCCGATGGGTCTCAAGTGGCAGCAGTTCATGCTGGTTGGCGCGGCTTAGCCGATGGTATTCTCGGTCGAGCCATTAATGCATTTGTTCAACCTGCCCAAGATTTAATCGCGTATTTAGGCCCAGGTATCAGTCAATTGCATTACGAGGTTGGCGGAGAAGTGATTGATCAGGTATTGGCTCGTGGCAAACAATTTAGCCATCAATATTTATCAACGTATTCAGAACAAACCAAAAATTCCTTTGCCGATGCGTTAGAAGGTAGTTTTACGGCGAGTTTGAATCTTAAGCCTAATAAATTTCAGCTCGATTTGTACGCGATCGCTAAAGCTCAATTGACCGCTTTAGGCGTTCAGCAGATCTACGGTGGAGATTATTGTACCTTCTCTGACGATCGCTGGTATTCCCATCGGCAGAATCCTCAAAGTGGCCGATTTGCCAGTCTAATTTGGAAAATAAGTTAGTCTTTACTACGTCACGTCGTTTTATCGACTCGGCTGAAAGACGCGATGGCGCGCCTAAGCGGAGGGTTTTGGGACGCAGCATTGATTTTCAAGGTTTTTCGCCTACTATATTTTTTGCTACAAATCAAATAAATATCCATTCCCAAACTTGTATTCTCTCCACTGAACTCCCATTTAGTGAATCAATGATGCCTTAAACGGCTGTATTTATAGATTTCGCCCTAAGCGGGCTGCTAGAGGATGTTATGAGAATCGATCGTTTAACGAACCAATTACAAACAGCTCTTGCCGATGCGCAATCTTTGGCGATCGGTCGAGATCACAACCAAATTGAGCCCACCCACACCTTGCTAGCCATGCTAGACCAGCAAGGTGGCTCGGTTCGACCATTGCTTGCCCAGGCTGGTTTTGATGTAACCGGTTTGCGCAATGCGTTACTAAAAGACCTCGAAAACTTCGCTCGAATTCAAAATCCTACCGGTGATATTCACATGTCGCCTGAGTTGGTGCGCTTATTTAATCTTGCTGATAAACAAGCGCAAAAAGCGGGCGACAAATTTATTTCTAGCGAATCCCTGCTGATTGCAGCTTTGGACGACGCCAACAGTAGTTTGGGCAAGGCGCTGAAAAACTTTGGTCAGCAACAGCGTTTGAAAGACGCGATTACCAAGGTTCGTGCAGGGGAAACTGTGGATAATCCAGATGCAGAAGGTAATCGTCAGTCTTTAGAAAAGTTCACGGTTGATCTTACCGCGCGCGCCGAGGCTGGCAAGCTTGATCCAGTGATCGGACGGGACGATGAAATTCGCCGTACCATTCAGGTTTTACAGCGTCGTACCAAAAATAATCCGGTGCTAATTGGTGAACCCGGCGTGGGTAAAACCGCCATTGTTGAAGGTCTGGCGCAACGTATTATCAACGGTGAAGTGCCCGAAGGTCTTAAGAACAAACGATTGCTTTCATTGGATTTGGGGGCGTTGCTTGCCGGTGCCAAGTTCCGCGGTGAATTCGAAGAACGTTTGAAGTCGGTTTTAAACGAACTTGGCAAGCAAGAAGGCCGGGTGATCTTGTTCATCGATGAAATCCATACCATGGTCGGTGCGGGTAAGGCTGAAGGCGCTATGGATGCTGGCAACATGCTCAAACCAGCGTTGGCGCGCGGTGAATTGCATTGTGTGGGTGCGACCACGCTGGATGAATATCGCCAGTACATTGAAAAAGATGCCGCTCTGGAGCGTCGCTTCCAAAAAGTGTTGGTCGATGAACCCAGTGAAGAAGATACGGTTGCAATCTTGCGGGGTTTAAAAGAACGCTACGAGCTGCACCATGGTGTTGATATCACCGACCCGGCAATTGTCGCCGCGGTTAAGTTGTCGCAACGCTACATTACCGATCGCCAATTGCCCGATAAGGCCATCGATCTTATCGACGAGGCCGCCAGTCGAATCCGAATGGAAATCGACTCTAAACCTGAATCCATGGATCGTCTAGAACGACGTTTGATTCAGTTAAAAATCGAGCGCGAAGCCGTTAAGAAAGACGAAGACGAAGCTTCGAAAAAACGCCTAGCCAAAATCGATGATGATATTAGCCATATAGAACGTGAATACGCCGATCTAGAAGAAGTTTGGCGCGCAGAAAAGGCTGCGTTACACGGCTCTCAAGAAATAAAAAGCGCGTTGGAGCAGGCGCGATTGGATTTAGAAGCAGCACGCCGCGCCGGTGATTTGGGCAGAATGTCCGAATTGCAGTACGGCATCATTCCAGATCTGGAAAAACAGTTGGGAATGGCCTCGCAAGTTGAAACCCAAGAAATGAAGTTGCTGCGCAACAAGGTCACCGATGAAGAAATTGCGGAAGTAGTTTCGAAATGGACGGGCATTCCCGTGGCGAAAATGCTGGAAGGTGAGCGCGAAAAGCTACTTCGCATGGAAGACGGTTTGCACAATCGTGTGATTGGTCAGCAACAAGCGGTTGAAGCTGTGTCGAACGCGGTGCGTCGCAGTCGAGCGGGCTTGGCTGATCCAAATCGACCCAACGGTTCGTTCTTGTTTTTGGGGCCAACCGGTGTTGGTAAAACCGAGCTTTGTAAAGCGTTAGCGGAGTTCTTGTTTGATACCGAAGACGCCATGGTTCGCATTGATATGTCTGAGTTTATGGAGAAACATTCCGTGGCTCGACTCATTGGTGCACCGCCCGGCTACGTAGGTTACGAGGAGGGTGGTTACTTAACCGAAGCCGTGCGCCGTAAACCCTACTCGGTATTGTTGTTGGATGAAGTCGAAAAGGCGCATCCCGATGTGTTCAACATTTTGCTGCAAGTATTAGAAGATGGCCGTTTAACCGATGGTCAAGGTCGCACTGTCGATTTCCGCAACACCGTGATTATTATGACGTCGAACTTGGGTTCTGATGTTATTCAGGAGATGTCTCGATCGACAGCGACTTCAGACCCAGAGTTGATCAAAAGTGCGGTGCTAGAGGTAGTAGGCAATCATTTCCGCCCAGAGTTTATCAACCGTATTGATGAGGTTGTGGTATTTGATCCGCTATCGATGAATCAAATACGCGGTATTGCCGATATTCAATTGCAAAGATTGCGCAAACGTTTGGCTGATCGAGATTTGGGCATCGAAATTGCCGAACCTGTAATGGAAAAGCTTTGTGCCGCGGGTTTTGACCCGGTTTATGGTGCAAGGCCGCTGAAACGAGCTATTCAGCAGTTGCTTGAAAACCCACTTGCTCAACATGTGTTGGCTGGGAAATTTTATGCAGGCGATACCATTCGGGTTGGTTTGGATGGCGAAAAACTCTCTTTTGATCGAGAGTAACAGGGTTGTAGTTAGCTTGACGCAAACCTGAAAAGCGCGGAGTAATCCGCGCTTTTTATTTTTTTACCAAGTTTTATTTTTGCCAAGAACGTAATTAAGCGCCGCCGCACTCTTTATTGAGTACGTTTTTAAACTTCTCTTTGCGGTCGTTCACTTCTTCTTCGCTTAAAAAGCGAATTTCCCCGTTTTCATCTTTCTCTCGAACACGCACAAAGGTGTTCAACGACTCCAGATTTTTACGCGCGATATCACAGCGAGCCTTTTTAGCGGCCTGTTCTTCTGGGCTTAAAGACTCATCCTGAGCCGCCTGTTGACGCTTAGCTTCGGCTTGGGCGGTGGGCGATTGATATTGCACAGGGCTATTACCGGGCGCGACATTCGAGCGTATTTTCTCCGCATTGGTCACATTCGTTGGCGGGTGTTCGGCATAATGAGTAACTCCGTCTTTGTCAGTCCACTTGTATAATGTGGCGGCGTAAACCGAGCTGGTTGCAAACAACGCAAACGATACTGCTGCACAAAACTTTGTTAAGTTTTTAGAGGATTTAAGAGTGAATGCGGTGGGGTCTGAGGCAAATCGACGAAAACTGATCATAGTGTTTAATCAAATGGCAGATTTAAAAGTTAACTATAGCGTTTTGTGTCGCACAAAAGTACGGACGATTACACGAAATCTAAGATGCTTTGGAAATTATCTCTCCGACCTTGACTTTGGCCGTTAAATCCACAAAATGTCCGGTTCTCATGATGGCGTGTAGGCTCTTCAGCCAACCTAGACAGGTGCCTACCCCGGGCGGGTCAAAATCTCGCCTTACCATCCTCATGCGGAGCCGCGTTCACCAACGTTGCCTGTGTGTCGATACGACTAAAACGCGTGTCTTCATTCAGAGCATTCGCAAAAACTAATTATCTCATTATTAATAGTGGGGCTGTTTCTTGTATGCAAGAGATCGCAGCCTAGTCGCTATTGGTGAAATGTGGGCTCGCTTTGTTAGAGCCGACCGAATGCAAACCTAACCGACAAAGAGGACTTAACGTGGAGATGCTATCTGGTGGAGATATGCTCGTTCGCGCTTTGAAAGACCAAGGCGTTGAACACGTCTTTGGCTACCCAGGCGGAGCCGCTCTTCATATTTACGACGCAATTTTCAGACAGCAAGATGTGCAACACATTTTGGTGCGCCACGAGCAAGCAGCAGCCCATGCCGCTGATGCCTACACGCGCGCCACAGGTAAAGTCGGTACAGTCCTGGTCACTTCTGGCCCAGGTGCAACCAACACAATTACCGGTATTGCAACAGCGTACATGGATTCGATCGCCATGGTGGTCCTGTCTGCACAGGTTGTCTCTGATAAAATTGGTGAAGATGCGTTCCAAGAGACCGACATGGTTGGTGTGTCTCGGCCAATCGTTAAGCACAGTTTTGTGATCACAGACCCAGCGGAAATTCCTGAAATTATTCGCAAGGCGTATTACATAGCCAGTACTGGTCGTCCTGGCCCGGTTGTTATCGATATTCCAAAAGACAAGACCGATCCAGCAACCAAATTCCCGTACGAATTTCCTGAGTCTGTAAAGATTCGTTCGTACAACCCGGCGGTTCGTGGTCACAGCGGGCAAATCAAAAAAGCCGTGCAGCTTTTGTTGGAAGCAAAGCGCCCAGTAATTTACGCCGGTGGTGGTGTGATTCAAGGTAATGCTAGCGGTTTGTTAACTGCGATTGCGCAAAAGCTCAATTACCCGGTGACTAATACGTTGATGGGTTTAGGTGCTTATCCCGGCACAGATCGTCAATTCGTGGGTATGTTGGGTATGCACGGTACTTTCGAGGCCAACACTGCAATGCATCACGCGGATGTTATTTTTGCGGTAGGCGCTCGCTTCGATGATCGTGTAACCAACACGCCAAACAAGTTCTGTCCGCACGCAAAGATTATTCATATTGATGTTGATCCTGCGTCAATTTCTAAAACCATCACTGCCGACATTCCAATCGTGGGTTCGGTAGAAAGTGTATTGGCAGAAATGCTGACCTTGATTGAGTCGTCGAAAGTTGAACCGCAAAAACCGGCGTTAAAAGATTGGTGGGCACAAATTGATGGCTGGCGTGAACGTCACGGTTTGTATACGGCTAATCGATTTGATACCAGCGGTGACAAACTTAAACCGCAAGAAGTTGTGCAGATGCTGCACAAGGTCACCAATGGTGATGCTTACATTTGCTCTGACGTGGGTCAGCATCAAATGTTCGCGGCTCAGTATTATCTGTTCGATAAACCACGTCGCTGGATCAACTCCGGTGGCCTTGGAACCATGGGTTTCGGTTTGCCAGCAGCCTTAGGGGTGCAGCTTGCCTTTAGAGATGAATGCGTTGTTTGTATTACCGGTGAAGGCAGTATTCAAATGTGTATTCAGGAGCTTTCAACGCTTACTCAATACCATCTGCCCGTTAAAATCATCTGTTTAAACAACCAAGCCCTTGGCATGGTTAAACAGTGGCAAGACATGCAGTACAGCAGCCGTTATTCCGAGAGCCTATACGAAGAATCGCTGCCTGATTTTGTAAAACTGATGGAAGCTTATGGCCACGTAGGTATGAAAGTTACCAAGCGTGAAGAGCTGGAAGAGAAAATGCGCGAATGCTTCGCTATGAAAGATCGTGTTGTGTTTATGGATGTCAGCGTAGATCCGCTTGAGCATGTTTATCCAATGTTGATCGCGCCTAACGGTTCCATGCGCGATATGTTGTTGAGCAAGACGGAGCGAACTTAATCATGCGTAGAATTATTTCAATTTTGATGGAAAACGCACCAGGTGCACTGTCACGAGTAGTCGGCTTGTTTTCACAGCGTGGCTATAACATTGAAACGCTAACGGTTGCACCAACCGAAGATCCAACCCTGTCGCGCTTGACGTTAACGACTCTGGGTGATGATCATAAACTTGAGCAAATCACTAAGCATTTAAACAAGTTAATTGATGTTGTAAAGCTTGTTGATTTAAGCGAAGGTTTTCACATTGAGCGCGAGATGATGCTGGTTAAGGTCAAAGCAACCGGCGCAGCACGAGCTGAGATTAAGCGTTGTACCGATATTTTTCGCGGCCAAATTGTGGATGTAACCCCAAGTGTTTATATCATTCAATTGATTGGTACCAGCGATAAACTGGATGCGTTTATTCAATCTTTGGGTGAGGTTGCGGTGATCGAAGTGGTTCGAAGCGGCGTTTCTGGTATCGCTCGTGGTGAAAAAGTGCTGTCTGCTTAAGTCAGTCATTTTTCCCATTGCAAACCGCTAAAAGCGAGGTAGTTTCTGCCTCGCTTTTTTTATGTCATTTTTCCCGAATTGAGCGCGAGAAATCTATCCTGTATAGTCGAAAATAACTTCTGTACAGGCTTGGTTCTGGGTTACTTGCATGTTAATGCTGGCGCCGAACGCTAATAATTGTTCAACAACCTATTTAGGACGTTAGTTATGGATTGGACCCAGTGCGATTATTTGGTGGTAATTGTCAATTACAAAACACCGCTACGCACCATAGATTGCTTGAATGAATTATCCAAAGAAGTGGATAAAATCCCAAACACATGTGTTGTTGTTGTCGATAACGACTCCCAAGATGATTCTTGCAGTATCATTGATTCACACATTAAAGCGCAGGGCTGGAATTGGGCATTTGCTTTGCAGGCGCCCAAAAATGGCGGCTATGCGTATGGAAATAATTACGCAATCCGCCAAGCACTAGAAAGCGATTCTCCTCCAGATTATTTCCATTTATTAAATCCCGATACCGAAGTTCGCGAAAACGCACTCGTTATTCTTAAAGACTTTTTAGAAGCGCATCCAAAAGCAGGCATTGCCGGTGGTTGTTTTGAAAATCCAGACGGCTCTTTATGGCAAATCGCGTTTCGTTTTCCTTCCATATTGAGCGAAATTGATCGCGGCTTGAAGTTGGGTGTGGTTACTAAACTGCTCAACAATCATATTGTGCCGCGAGAAATGTCTGATAAAGCCGAACAGGTTGATTGGTTGCCGGGTGCAAGCATGCTGGTGCGTAAAGAGGTTTACCAAACGGTCGGGCTTATGGATGAAACCTATTTTCTTTATTACGAAGAGACGGATTTTTGCTTGGCAGCCAATCGTGCGGGTTGGGAATGTTGGTATGTGCCAGAAAGTCGAGTAATGCACATCGCTGGAGACAGTACCGGAGTGAATTCTGCCGACACTAAGCCTAAGCGTACGCCTAAATATTTATTTGATTCACGTCGTTATTATTTTTCAAAAAATTATTCTGTTTTCTACGCGGCTTTTGCTGACATATTTTGGATTGCCTGCTTCGCACTTTGGCGATTACGCCGAAAAATTCAGGGTAAAACAGACACAGATCCACCACATCTTCTTTCCGACTCAATCAAAAACAGTGTTTTTGCTAAGGGTCCCAACATTTCCTAAATCTAACTTTAGCTGGTGGATTATTTTTTTAATCGACCAGCTAGATCTCTTGCTAATTCATCAACATTGGGGTGTTTTAAAATACCCAAATGGTCGCCGGGAATGGTCTTTACTGTTAAATTTTTCAGATATTTTGACCAGCCTCTGGAGCTTTCAAAAGTAGATCTAGGATCACTTTCGCGCGCTTGATAAAACACTACTTCGCCCGAATACGTAGGTGGAATGTAGTTTTGTGTAAGTATAAGTCGGGCTTTTTCTGCTATATCAAATTGAGGAGATGCGGTTGTATTCGTAGCAATATTTTTTTTGTTATTTAAAATGTGTGATTTTACTTTTTGATAAAGTTTTTGTGGAGTCGATGCTAAATAGACGGCTTTTTCAAGATTTCTTCTAAACGTTGTACCCTGAGCCGAATGCGGTAGCCAAGAATCAAGCATTGCAACCAAGCTCACGGTCTCGCCTTGGTCACTTAAAATAGAGGCTGCTTCAAGTGCTACAATGCCGCCAAAGGATTCCCCGGCGAACAAGTATGGGCCTTGGGGTTGTGATTTTTTTATCTCGTTAATGTATTTTTCCGCAATAACTCGCACGCTGGATAACTCTGTAAGCATATCGGCAAGATTATTTTTTGCGAGTAATTCCAATTCTTCGTGTAAGAAAACGCCAATGGTGCGCTGCTGTTCAGGTAATGCATTTGCAAGATCGCGATACAGTAGTACTCCGTAAAAACAAAACAGCGGGGTTGAGTCGCCAGACTTAAGCTCTACAGTATTTTCGCAAGACAATTGTTTGTCTTTAGAATCGATTAATTCTGCGATGTCGCGCAGCACTGGTCTTTGCAAAAAAGTCTGGATTGGAAGCGCAACTAGAAGCTCGGAATGAATACTTGAAAGCATCTGTGCGGCGGCTAAAGAATCGCCGCCAAGCGCAAAAAAGTCGTCATCAATACCGACTTGAGCCTCTTTCAAAATTGTCTGCCAGATTTTTACCAAGCTAATTTGCGTGTCGGTGATCGCGGCTTGAAACTGAGTTTCACGGACTAATTCATTTCGGGACGGTAAAGTTAAGGCTTTTCGATCAACCTTCATATTATTGTTTAGCGGTAATTTGTCGAGAATGACAAAGCCGTTGGGAACCATAAATGAAGGTAGCTTTTCTTTAAGTGCTAGGCGAATTTCTTTAATGTCTGACTGAATAATGTCGCCGACCAGAAAACCGTAGATTTTGGTTTCGTCGTTTACCAAGAAATTCATAACGGCGGCGTCATGAATTTTTGTTAGTGATTTTATTTGCGTTTCTATTTCAGCAAGCTCAACACGAATACCGTTAATTTTTACTTGAAAATCTTTTCGGCCCAAAACCGCGATATTACCGTTCTTGTCTTTGGCACCAATATCGCCGGTGCGATAAAAACGTTGGCCGTTCAGGTCAATAAACTTTGAGGTATTTTCCTGTTCGTTGTTAATGTATCCCGAAGTAACACCCGGCCCAGAAAAAAATATTTCCCCTTTCTCGCCTTGATCAACAGGTGTGAAATTTTCATCAAGTAGAATGGCTTGAGTGTTGGGAAACGCCTTGCCGACGAGAGATATATCCGCCGGATTTTCTCGGTTAAGTTCGTATCTACAACCCATGCATGCGATTTCTGTGCAGCCATAAATAGTAAATATTTCAGCGTTGGGGAAAATGCGACCGAGTTTTAACATAATATCGGCGGGTACTATATCTCCGCCCGAAGATGCATGACGGACGTGCGCAAACGAAGGGATTTTGGCAGGATCAGTTGCATCTAAAAGTTTTAATATTTTTCGAAGAAGCGTAGGTCCGATATGAAATGTGTTGACCTTGGTAAATACCGTCAACATGGCCTCATCGTTAACGATTAAATCCCTAGGTAATATTTCGATAGTGCCACCGGCAACCAGTGGGCATAAAAGGTCAAATAGGCTAATGCTAAAGCTAAATTTGGCTATTACAGCCATGTGAGTTTGAGTATCCAAGTGAAATTCTTGAATAGCACTTTGAACGTAATAATTTAGGTTTGAGTAGGAGCCCTGTACAGCTTTTGGATTGCCAGTGGTTCCTGACGTAAAAAAGATATACGCAATATCTGAAGGTGTTGTATTTTTTCCAAACAAAGGCTGAGTGCCTTTTTCATCGGAATTGTCGAGCTGGCCTTTTAATGCGTTTTCGCAAAATGTACCAATTGCTGAGCTGGCTAGAACAGAAAAAGAGTGTCTGGAAGTTTGTTTTGGAAAATTGGCAAGATCGGAATCGCTAACAAAACAAATGTTGGCGCCAGTGGTTTCTAAAATGTAAATAATCCGCGTTTCTGGAAAATCGGGATCAATTGGAACATAGGTTCCACCTGATTTTAAAATTGCGAGCAGAATGACTGGATTAAATAAGCTTGGACGTACACTGCAAGCGCAAACAGGTTTGGGGCCAAAACTCGATATTAAAGCGTTTGCTAGTATTTGAGACCGTTGTTCTAGTTCGCGATAGCTAATCGACTCACCCTCAAAACTTGCGGCTATTTTTTCCGGAAATTTTTGAGTGTGCGTTTCAATAGCTGCTAGGGTAAAACAGCGGATCGTTTGGGAGTTTTCTGGAGTCGCGAAACAATGATCGCCGCTAGAGTCGTTATCCGGGTTGCGTTGTAATACATCATCCATCGCCAGAAAATTTCCTTGATTGTGTAATCAGCTGTCCGTTGCTTGGCAAGAGTACTCTGGGCTCCGATCAAAACATGGATGGCTAGAGCCAAACGTGTGGAGGTCGAAAATAGTGATGTTCTGTTACCAATACTGAAAGTCAGAGCGCCAACTATCAAAGAGCCTAAGAAAAACCAGCAAAAGTTAAGATTGAATCTAATTTGCAAAGGTCAGCACATAACTGATGTGAATTATTGCTTAATACACACAAATTTATGACATCTTAGATGGATAATTTTACGCCAACAAGAGGCCAATGCGAAGTTATCTTCGTGTAAAGGTAGTGAGCGGATAGCCGCCAACAAGTGGTGTAAAAAATATCTCTGATTGCCCGAAATATCTTGAGGAAAAGGTTTGACAGTATGATTTTCCGTCTATAGAATTGCGCCTCCTTTTTGACCTGCACGGTCAGAAAGTCCTAACGGAAAAGTTCTTTAAAATTTATTGGAGTTTGGCTCGATGCAGAATCAGCGTATCCGTATTCGCCTGAAGGCGTTTGATCATAAATTGATTGATGCTTCTACACAAGAAATCGTAGAAACAGCAAAGCGCACAGGTGCACAAGTTCGCGGTCCGATTCCGCTGCCAACTCGCAAAGAGCGTTTTACTGTATTGATTTCTCCGCACGTTAACAAAGATGCGCGTGATCAATACGAAATTCGTACACACAAGCGCTTGTTGGATATTGTTGAGCCTACTGAAAAGACTGTTGACGCTTTAATGAAGCTGGATTTAGCAGCTGGCGTTGAAGTTCAAATTAGTCTTGGTTAATAACTCCTGCTTTTTATCGTGTTCGGTCGTATTGCCCTGGCTGAAAACTGGTGAAAAGTCTCGCAAGTCGCCGAATCCCAAGTTTGGGTTTGTGTAACGCTCTGAAATGGGCGGCCATAGCGGGTTACAGCCCCGTACACTAAGAGGTCTACAAAATGACAATTGGTATTGTCGGTCGCAAGTGCGGCATGACTCGCGTCTTTACTGACGAGGGTGTGTCTGTTCCTGTAACCGTGATTGAAATTGAATCCAATCGCGTTGCTCAGGTAAAAAACGATGAAACAGACGGTTATAGCGCTATTCAAGTCGCTGTAGGTTCTGTTCGTGCATCTAAGGTTTCTAAGTCTTTAGCTGGTCACTACGCGAAAGCGAATGTTGAAGCTGGCTCTAGCTTGGTTGAGTTCCGTTTGGAAGGTGAGGAATCTTTCGAAGTTGGTGCTGAGCTTTCTTTAGACGTTTTTGAGTCTGGCCAAAAAGTTGATGTGATTGGCACTTCTAAAGGTAAAGGTTTTGCTGGTGGTGTTAAGCGTTGGAATTTCCGCACGCAAGACGCTACACATGGTAACTCTCTATCACACCGTGCTCCTGGTTCTATTGGTCAATGTCAAACTCCTGGCCGTGTATTTAAAGGCAAGAAGATGGCAGGTCACTTAGGTGCAGTTCGCAAGACTGTTCAGAACTTAGAAGTTGTTCGTGTTGATGCCGAGCGCAAATTGCTGCTTATCAAGGGTGCTGTTCCTGGTGCTCCTGGTGGTCAAGTTGTTGTTCGTCCAGCAGTTAAAGCTCGCGGCTGAGATCAGGGGGTTTCATGGAATTAACCATAGCTACGCCAGAAGGTAGTGCAGGAACAGTAAACGTTTCTGAAGCGACCTTTGGTAAAGAATTTAACCAAGACTTGGTGCATCAAGCAGTAGTTGCCTACATGGCTGGTGCTCGTCAAGGTACAAAAGCTCAAAAAACACGCTCTGAAGTTTCTGGTGGTGGTAAAAAGCCATTCCGTCAGAAGGGCACTGGTCGTGCTCGCGCTGGTACCATTCGCAGCCCTCTTTGGAGAAGTGGTGGTACTACTTTCGCGGCTAAGCCTCGCGACTTCGAACAAAAGTTGAACAAGAAGATGTACCGTGGTGCTCTACGCTGCATTCTTTCTGAGTTGGCTCGTCAAGAACGATTAATCGTTGTTGAATCCTTCGAAGTTGATGCTCCAAAAACTAAGGCTCTTGTCCAAAAGCTTGCACAGTTTGATCTTAACGATGTGTTGATTGTTACCGAAGAAGTAAACGAGTCACTGTACTTGTCTTCACGTAACCTACACAAAGTTGATGTGTGTGATGTCAGTGGTGTTAACCCTGTTTCACTAATTCGCTGTGAAAAAGTATTGATGACAGTTGCTGCGCTTAAAAAGTTTGAAGAGGTGCTGGCATGAGTATTCAAGAGCGAATTTACAAAGTAATTTTAGCCCCAATTCAGTCTGAAAAGTCAGCAATGGCTACTGAGTTGAGCAATCAGTATGGTTTTAAAGTTACCACTGATGCGTCAAAAGCTGAGATCAAAGCGGCAGTTGAAAAGTTGTACGACGTGACCGTTGTCGGTGTTCGTACTCTTAACGTTGCTGGTAAAACAAAGCGAACTCGTTATGGTATCGGTAAGCGCAATGATTGGAAAAAGGCTTACGTTCGAGTTCAAGAAGGTCAAGAAATTGATCTTCAAGTAGCTGACTAAGAGGAGCTGGGAAATGGCTATTGTAAAACGCAAACCTACTTCTCCGGGTCGCCGCTTTGTTGTTAGCGTTGTAAACCCAGATTTGCACAAAGGTGATCCATATGCACCTTTGGTAGAGAAGAAGTCCAAAACAGGTGGCCGTAACAACGCGGGTCGTATTACGACACGTCATGTTGGTGGTGGTCACAAGCATCATTACAGAATCGTTGACTTTAAGCGAAATAAAGACGGTATTCCTGCGAAAGTAGAACGTCTTGAATATGATCCAAACCGCACTGCTTACATTGCATTGGTTTGTTTCGCTGATGGTGAGCGCCGTTACATTATTGCACCAAAAGGTCTTTCTGTTGGTGACGTAGTTGAGACTGGCGTTTCAGCTCCGATTAAAGTTGGTAACACTTTACCGCTTCGTAATGTGCCAGTGGGTTCTGTTGTTCACTGTGTAGAATTGAAGCCTGGTAAAGGTGCTCAGTTAGCGCGTTCTGCTGGAACTTCGGTTCAGTTGGTGGCTCGTGAAGGTAACTACGCAACAATTCGTTTGCGCAGTGGAGAAATGCGTCGAGTTCTATCTGATTGTCGTGCGACTATCGGTGAAGTTTCGAATTCGGAGCATAACCTTCGTTCACTCGGTAAAGCCGGTGCATCTCGTTGGAGAGGCGTTCGACCGACAGTTCGTGGTGTTGCCATGAACCCGGTAGATCACCCGCACGGTGGTGGTGAAGGTCGTACCTCAGGTGGTCGTCATCCTGTGAGTCCATGGGGTACCCCAACTAAAGGGTATAAGACTCGCACTAACAAACGTACCGATAACATGATTGTTCGTCGTCGCGATAAGAAATAAGCGCGCGAATAACTAGCTGAAGAGGAAGTTGCAGTGCCACGCTCACTGAAGAAAGGTCCTTACATCGATCTTCATCTTATTAAGAAGGTTGAAGCTGCGATCGAAAAAAATGATCGACGTCCAATCAAAACTTGGTCTCGTCGTTCGATGATTATGCCTGAAATGGTCGGTCTTACCATTGCTGTTCACAACGGCAAGCAACACGTTCCTGTGTTGATTAACGAAGAAATGGTAGGTCATAAGTTGGGTGAGTTCTCTTTGACTCGCAACTACCGCGGCCATGCGGCAGACAAAAAAGCTAAGAAACGCTAATTCGAGGGTTTAATGATGGAAGTAGCTGCAAAATTGAGCGGTGCGCGTCTATCAGCGCAAAAGGCCCGCTTGGTTGCCGATCAAATCCGTGGCAAGCATGTCGAAGAAGCGTTGGATATTTTGACTTTTAGTACCAAAAAAGGTGCCGCAATCATCAAGAAAGTGCTTGAGTCAGCAATAGCTAACGCTGAGCACAATGAAGGTGCCGATGTAGACGAGCTCAAGGTTTCTACGATTTTCGTAGATGAAGGAATGACAATGAAGCGCATTCGCCCTCGAGCTAAGGGACGTGCAGATCGTATCTTTAAACGATCTTGTCACATCACCGTAAAAGTAGCTGAAATATAAGAGACAGGCGTTATGGGTCAGAAAGTACATCCGACAGGCATTCGTCTGGGTATCGTTAAGAAGCATACTTCTACATGGTATGCTGGAAGTGACGCCTACGCAGACAAGTTATACACAGATTTAAGTGTTCGTGACTATCTGCAAAAGAGTTTAGCTCACGCTTCTGTAAGTCGTATTGAAATTGAACGTCCAGCAAACACTGCTCGCGTAACTATTCACACCGCTCGCCCTGGTATCGTTATCGGTAAAAAAGGCGAAGATGTTGAGAAGCTACGAAATGAGCTTGCCAAGAAAATGGGCGTGCCAGTTCATATCAATATTGAAGAAATTCGCAAGCCAGACATCGATGCTACGCTAGTAGCGCAGAGTGTTGCTTCTCAGCTTGAGCGCCGCGTAATGTTCCGTCGCGCTATGAAGCGAGTTGTACAAAACGCGATGCGTCAAGGCGCTCAAGGTATCAAAGTGCAAGTTGGTGGCCGTTTAGGTGGTGCAGAGATTGCCCGTTCTGAATGGTACCGCGAAGGTCGTGTACCATTACACACCTTACGCGCGGACATTGACTATGCAACGGCTGAAGCTTCAACCACCTATGGAATCATCGGTGTAAAAGTTTGGATCTTCAAGGGCGAAGTTATCGGTGGTGTCGAGCAAGTTGAAGACACTTCTGCTAAGAAAAAACGAACTAAGTAAGGAGTACGCATAAATGTTACAGCCAAAGCGTACCAAATTTAGAAAGATGCAAAAAGGCCGCAATCGCGGTCTTGCAGAGCGCGGCTCTAAAGTTAGTTTCGGTGAGTATGGCTTGAAAGCAACCGGTCGTGGTCGCATTACAGCACGTCAAATCGAAGCTGCACGTCGAACAATGACGCGTCACATTAAGCGTGGCGGAAAAATCTGGATTCGAGTATTTCCAGATAAACCGATTACCGAAAAACCGTTGGAAGTTCGACAAGGTAAAGGTAAGGGTAACGTTGAATATTGGATCTGTCAGATCCAGCCAGGAAAAGTCCTCTATGAAATGGAGGGGGTTAGCGAAGAGTTGGCTCGTGAAGCTTTCCAATTGGCAGCAGCGAAGTTACCTGTAAGCACCACTTTTGTTAAACGGACGGTAATGTGATGAATGCTAAAGAGCTTAGCGAAAAAACAGTTGAAGAGCTCAATAAAGAGTTGGTTGTTAAGTTAGAGTCGCAGTTTAGATTGCGTATGCAATCTGCAACTCAACAGCTAAATCAAACTCACATGTTGAAGCAAACACGACGCGATATTGCCCGTATAAAGACAGTGCTTAAGCAAAAGGCAGGTGAATAATGGCTCAGGCAGAAAACCAAGCTCGTACTCAAACCGGTAAAGTCGTTAGCGACAAGATGGATAAGACAGTTACTGTTCTTATTGAGCGACGTGTTAAGCACCCTGTATACGGAAAATACGTAAGTAAGTCCTCTAAAATCAAAGCGCACGATGAGAACAATGAGTGTAAGGAAGGCGATTTAGTTACAATCGCTGAGACTCGCCCTCTTTCTAAAACCAAGTCTTGGACTTTGGTTAAGATCGAAGAACGCGCAACCGTAATTTGATACACAGAGCATTCTAAAAGTTTCGGAGACGGACGATGATTCAGACACAAAGTTATCTAGAGGTAGCTGACAACTCAGGTGCTCGCCGCGTTATGTGTATCAAAGTACTTGGTGGTTCTCACCGACGATATGCAGCTGTTGGTGACATCATTAAGGTTACCGTGAAAGAAGCAATTCCACGCGGTAAGGTCAAAAAAGGTCAAGTGATGAAGGCTGTGGTAGTGCGTACCAGAAAAGGTGTGCGTCGCCCAGACGGTTCATTGATCAAATTTGATGACAACGCAGCAGTGTTGTTAAACGCAAGCGAAGCGCCAATTGGCACTCGTATTTTTGGCCCCGTAACTCGTGAGTTACGTAGCGAAAAATTTATGAAAATTATCTCTTTGGCGCCAGAGGTGCTGTAAGGTCACGGCTTACAGTATACCGGTCAGAGTTATAGAGGAACGGCAAATGCGCAAGATTAAACGTGACGATGAAGTAATCGTCATTGCCGGTCGAGACAAAGGTAAACGTGGTAAGGTCATCAAAGTTTTAGCTGATGACCGTCTACTTGTCTCAGGCGTGCAAATCGTGAAGAAGCACCAGAAGCCAAACCCACAATTGGGTGTTGCTGGTGGTATCGTAGAAAAAGAAGCCCCGATTCAAGCGTCTAATGTAGCTATCTACAATAGTGCAACCAGTAAAGCTGATCGTGTTGGCTTTAAAATTCTTGAAGATGGAAAGAAAATTCGCGTTTTCAAATCCAGCGGCGAAGCTGTAGACGCGTAAGGTGAGAACAGAATGGCTAAGTTAAAAGAAGTCTACAAATCTGAGATCGCGCCTGCGCTACAAAAAGAGCTCGGCGTTAAGAATGTTATGGAAATTCCTCGCATTACCAAGATCACCGTTAATATGGGTGTTGGTGAAGCGGTTGGTGACAAAAAAGTTTTAGAAAATGCAGTTCGTGACTTAGAGGCGATCACTGGTCAAAAAGTGGTTGTAACTAAAGCTCGCAAATCAATTGCAGGTTTTAAAATTCGTGATGGTTGGCCGATTGGTTGTAAAGTGACTTTGCGTCAAGATCGTATGTACGAATTCTTAGAGCGTTTAGTTTCTATCGCCATCCCACGAATTCGCGATTTCCGTGGTATTAGCCCCAAGCAATTTGATGGTCGCGGTAATTTCTCTATGGGTGTTACCGAACAAATCATCTTCCCGGAAATTGATTACGACAAAGTAGACAAGCTTCGCGGTTTGGATATTTGTATTACCACCACTGCCCGCAATGACGATGAAGGTCGTGCATTGTTGAGAGCCTTTAACTTCCCATTCAAAGGTTAAGAGACTGTTATGGCAAAGAAATCAATGATTGCACGTGATGTAAAGCGTGCGAAAGCCGTTGCTAAATTCTCAGCTAAAAGAGCTGAATTAAAAGCAATTATTGCCAGTCCTGAATCTTCTGAAGACCAAGTTTGGGAAGCGCAAGTAAAATTGCAACAAATGCCTCGCGATGCTAGTGCGACTCGTATTCAGCGTCGTTGTCGAGTAACTGGTCGTCCACATGCTGTTTACCGTAAGTTCGGCCTATGCCGTAACAAGTTACGTGAAGCAGCTATGCGCGGTGATGTGCCTGGCTTAGTTAAAGCCAGCTGGTAAACAGATTCAGGAGCGAAAGTTATGAGCATGCAGGATCCTTTGTCAGATATGCTGACACGCATCCGTAACGCACAGATGGTTGGTAAGACCACTGTAAGCATGCCTTCTTCTAAATTAAAAGTCAGCGTAGCGACTGTTTTAAAAGATGAAGGTTACATTGCCGATTTCGGCATTGAAGGTGATGCAAAACCAACTCTTTCTATTAAGTTAAAGTACTTTGAAGGCAAGCCAGTAATTGCAGAATTGGATCGCGTTAGTCGTCCAGGATTGCGCAATTATGCGGGCAAAAATGAATTGCCATCTGTCCGTGGTGGTTTAGGTATTGCCATTGTATCCACCAGTAAAGGTGTGATGACTGATCGTGCGGCTCGTGCAGCTGGCGTCGGTGGCGAAGTACTCTGCACAGTATTCTAAGTGGAATTTAAACATGTCACGAGTTGCAAAAAGTCCGGTTGAAATACCTGCTGGTGTGAAAGTGGATCTAGACGGTCAATCACTTTCTATTAAAGGCAGCAAGGGTACTTTGGCTTTGGAGATTCACAGTAATGTTGCTGTGACTCAAGAGGAAAACGTTCTTAAGTTCCAACCTCGCGATCAAGCCAAGCAGTCAGTCGCTTTAGCGGGTACAATGCGTGCCCTTGTTAACAATATGGTAGTCGGTGTTACCCAGGGTTTTGAGAAAAAACTTGACTTGGTTGGCGTTGGTTACCGTGCTAAAGCTACAGGCAATACTGTAAACCTGACTTTGGGGTTCTCTCATCCAGTAGATTATGAACTACCTGAGGGTGTTACTGTTGAGACTCCAAGTCAAACAGAAGTATTGCTTAAGAGTGCTGACAAGCATTTGTTAGGTCAGGTTGCTTCGGAAATTCGAGCGTTTCGTCCGCCAGAGCCTTATAAAGGTAAAGGTGTTCGCTATTCCGACGAACTTGTTCGTCGTAAAGAAGCTAAGAAGAAGTAGGTCCTAAGACTATGAATGCAAAAAAAGAATCTCGTTTACGTCGTGCAAGACGCTCCCGAGCAAAAATTCGTGAGTTAGGTGCTACGCGTTTAAGTGTATTTCGTACTCCGAAGCACATTTATGCTCAAATTATTGCTGCCGATGGTGCTAAAGTCTTGGCCAGCGCGTCAACTGTTGAAAAAGATCTACGTGAAGGTAAAACCGGTAACGCAGATGCCGCGGCTACAGTTGGTAAGTTGATTGCCGAACGAGCTAAAGCTGCTGGCGTTACCGAAGTAGCATTTGATCGTAGCGGTTTTAAATACCATGGTCGTATCAAGGCGTTAGCTGACGCTGCGCGCGAAGCAGGTCTGGAATTCTAAAGGTTAAGCAATGGCTAAAGAGAAAAAAGACGATCGCAACAACGGTCAACAAGAAGAAGGTTTGCAAGAGAAGCTTGTCGGTGTTAACCGTGTTGCTAAAACCGTAAAAGGTGGCCGTATTTTTACATTTACCGCCTTAACTGTTGTTGGTGACGGTAATGGCCGTGTTGGTTTCGGTCGCGGAAAAGCTCGTGAAGTGCCACAAGCTATTCAAAAAGCGATGGAAGCAGCGCGCCGTAACATGATTCAAGTTGATTTGGATGGTGATACCATCCAGTATCCAACTAAAGGTCGTCACTCAGCTTCTAAAGTGTACATGCAACCTGCTTCTCAAGGTACAGGCGTTATTGCTGGTGGTGCAATGCGTGCGGTTCTTGAAATTGCTGGCGTACAGAACGTTTTGGCGAAATGTTACGGTTCTACTAACCCCGTTAACGTTGTACGTGCAACTTTTAAAGCACTACAACAAATGGCATCTCCAGAGTCTGTAGCTGCTAAACGTGGTAAGTCAGTAGAAGAAATTACGGGTTAAAATTCGAACTTGCCCTAGGGCAAGTTTTAGAATCTAGGTAGAATTACTATGGCTAATAAAACTGTCAAAGTAACTCAAATTAAGAGCAAAGCAGGTCGGTTAAAAGCTCATCAGGCATGCTTACTTGGTTTAGGGTTACGCCGTATTGGTCACACCGTAGAAGTTGAAGATACTGCTTCTACTCGTGGCATGATTAATAAAGTAAGCTACTTGGTTAAGGTTGAAGGTGAGTAATATGAAACTTAATACTCTAGCTCCAGCTCCTGGCCGGGTATCTCCTAAGAAGCGTCTAGGACGTGGTATTGGTAGCGGTTTAGGTAAAACTGGTGGTCGCGGTCACAAAGGTTTGAAGTCTCGCTCAGGTGGTTCAGTTAAGCCTGGTTTCGAAGGTGGTCAGATGCCACTTCAAAAGCGTCTTCCAAAATACGGTTTTACTTCTCGTATTGGACGTGTGAGCGCAGAAGTTCGTCTTTCTGAATTGAATAAAGTCGACGCAGAGATCATTGATGTAACTGCTCTATGTGAAGCGGGTATCGTTAATGCCTCTATCAAACGTGCAAAAGTTTTTCTTTCTGGAGAAATTACTAAAGCCGTTACGTTGAAAGGTATTACAGCTACTAAAGGCGCTCGTGAAGCGATCGAAGCAGCTGGCGGAAAGATCGAAGATTAATATAATCCATGGCTTAGTTTAGGTTAAGTCGTTTTTGGGGGAAGCCAATGGCTAACGCAGGTGGATTAGGATTCGGAGATCAAAAAGGTTTGGGCGAGCTCTGGGCTCGCCTTCGCTTTCTCTTTATCGCAATTATTGTATACCGAATAGGTACTCATATTCCTGTTCCTGGTATCGATCCCGATAGAGTTTCAGATTTATTCAACCAAAATCAAGGCACAATCCTCGGTCTATTTAATATGTTCTCGGGTGGTGCTTTGGAGCGTATGAGTATTCTTGCTCTTGGGATAATGCCTTACATCTCTGCTTCAATTATTATGCAGCTTATGTCTGCTGTGACTCCTTCATTGGAGCAATTGAAGAAAGAAGGTGATGCTGGTCGGAGAAAGATAAACCAATATACACGTTATTTAACTGTGTTGTTGGCTACCGTGCAGGCCATTGGTATGTCGGTAGGCTTGGCTCAGGGTTTTGCGTACACAGCTGATTTTAGTTTTTACTTTGTCGCTGTAGTTTCGCTTGTAACCGGTGCCGTGTTTATGATGTGGCTTGGCGAACAAGTGACTGAAAGAGGTATCGGTAACGGTATTTCTATGCTGATTTTCGCAGGTATTGTTGCTGGTATTCCTGCTGCTGTTGGTCAAGCGTTTGAATCGGCACGCCAAGGTGACTTGAATGTATTCATTCTTTTGGTTGTTTGTGCGATAGCGATTGCGGTTATTTGGTTTGTTGTGAGAATGGAACGTGGTCAGCGACGCATAACAGTAAATTATGCGAAGCAACAACGTGGTCGTAAAGTTTTTGCAGCCCAAAGTAGTCATCTGCCGCTTAAAGTGAACATGGCTGGTGTTATTCCTGCAATTTTCGCAAGCACGATATTACTTTTCCCTGCATCTATTGCTCAATGGTTTGGTAATAGTACAGGCGGTACAGGTTCTGATTTACTGCAAGAATTTGCCTTGCTTATTGGTCCTGGCCAGCCTTTGAACCTTATTTTGTTTGTGGCTTTGATTATCTTCTTTTGTTTCTTCTATACGGCTTTGATGTTTAACCCGAAAGAAGTCGCGGATAATCTCAAAAAATCAGGGGCTTATGTCCCAGGTATACGTCCTGGTGATCATACGTCGAAATATATTGATAAAGTATTAACTCGTTTGACACTTGTTGGCTCAATATATATCGCAGCTGTCTGTTTATTGCCGCAGTTTTTGATATTAGCAACTGATGTTCCTTTCTACTTAGGGGGTACCTCTTTGTTAATTGCAGTGGTCGTAGTCATGGACTTTATGGCACAGGTTCAGTCTCACCTGATGTCTAGTCAGTACGATTCGCTGATGAAAAAGTCTAATTTAAAGGGCTACGGTAGCGGCGTTGCTCGCTAAATGTGAGGTTAGTTAAAATGAAAGTAAGAGCGTCTGTTAAAAAAATGTGTCGGAACTGTAAGATGGTTCGTCGTAACGGTGTGTTACGTGTGATCTGTAGTGCAGAACCTCGTCACAAGCAACGCCAAGGCTAAGTTTAGCCAAGCGCATTCATAAGAAAAAGCGCAGCTTTGCTGCGCTTTTTCTTATTGGATAGGAGGCACCAACTGTCGTTTGGTTGAGAAATCGCCAAGCTATTGCATTCTTGTGACAGTGTCAGTATGATTGCGCACCTTTTTTAGAGCGGTAAACAACTTTTTACTAGTTTTTCATTGTCTCTGATTATCGTAGTCATACCACTGATCGCTGTTGGTGCTGAAATTTAATATATAGTGGAGTAAGTTGAATGGCTCGTATTGCTGGTGTCAATATACCAGATAACAAACATGCCGTTATTTCCCTCACATACGTTTACGGTGTTGGTAAAACAACCGCTCAACGTATTTGTGCAGCTACGGGAATTGCTGAAACTACCAAAATTGGTGAGCTTTCAGAAGAGCAAATGGACGCAGTGCGTGAAGAAGTAGCAAAGCTTACTGTTGAAGGTGATCTTCGACGTGAGGTTTCTATGAACATCAAACGTTTGATGGACTTGGGTTGCTTCCGCGGCATTCGTCATCGCCGTAACCTTCCACTTCGTGGACAGCGTACAAAGACAAACGCGAGAACTCGTAAGGGTCCGCGCAAACCCATCAAGAAATAATCAACCGAAAGGATAAATTGCATGGCCAAGCCAAGTAATAAAACCACTCGTAAAAAAGTGAAGAAGACGGTTGTTGATGGCGTTGCGCACATTCACGCGTCTTTTAATAATACAATTGTTACTATTACAGATCGTCAAGGAAACACCTTGAGCTGGGCTACTGCTGGTGGTTCTGGTTTCCGCGGTTCTCGTAAGAGTACTCCATTTGCTGCACAGGTAGCCGCAGAGCGTGCTGGCGAAGCAGCTAAAGAATATGGTTTAAAAAATCTCGATGTTGAGGTTAAAGGTCCTGGTCCTGGTCGTGAATCAGCAGTTAGGGCTTTAAATAATGTTGGTTTTAAAGTAACTAACATTACTGATGTGACACCGATTCCTCATAACGGCTGTCGTCCACCTAAGAAACGTCGAGTATAAGGGGGATAGATTTAGATGGCTCGTTATATTGGTCCAAAATGTAAGCTTGCGCGTCGTGAAGGTACCGACTTATTTCTAAAAAGCGGTGCTCGTCCACTTGACTCCAAGTGTAAAGTTGAAACAACTCCTGGTCAGCATGGTGCTCGTCGTGGTCGTTTATCTGACTACGGTGTTCAGTTGCGTGAAAAGCAAAAAGTACGTCGTATCTACGGCCTTTTGGAGAAGCAATTCCGTTCTTATTATAAAGAAGCAGCCCGTATCAAAGGTGCTACTGGTGAGAACCTTCTTCAGTTGTTGGAATGTCGATTAGACAATGTGGTATACCGTATGGGATTTGGCTCTACCAGAGCGGAATCACGTCAGTTGATTTCACATAAGTCTATACTTGTAAATGGTCAAGTAATTAATATTCCGTCATTCCAAATTTCAGTTGGCGATGTAGTTTCAGTTCGTGAACGTGCTAAAAATCAATTGCGCATCAACAACGCTTTAGAGCTTTCTAGCCAGCGTAGTGACGTTGAGTGGGTTGACGTTAATACTGAGAAGAAAGAAGGTACTTTCAAGCGTAAGCCTGATCGTAGCGATTTACCTGCAGAAATTAACGAAAACCTTATCGTCGAGCTTTACTCTAAGTAAGCGCCAGCCAATAACTAAGGTACGATTATGCAGAGTGCTGTAAACGATTTTTTAACTCCAAGAACTATTGATGTTACCGACATCAGCAAAAATCACTCGAAGGTTGTACTTGAGCCTTTAGAACGTGGTTTTGGCCACACATTAGGAAATGCGCTGCGTCGTATTTTGCTGTCCTCTATGCCAGGATGTGCGATTATCGAAGCAGAAATTTCCGGTGTGTTGCATGAATACAGCGCGATCGAAGGCGTTCAGGAAGATGTTATCGAAATCTTACTGAACCTTAAGGGTGTTGCGATCGTTATGCATGGTAAAGAAACTGCTACTTTATCTTTAAGTAAGAAAGGTCCCGGTGTTGTTACTGCTGGCGACATTCAGCTTGATCATGAAGTAGAAGTTGTTAACCCAGAGCATGTAATTGCAAATATCACAGGTGATGTTGAGCTTGATATGAAGCTTACCGTTGCTCGTGGTCGAGGCTATCAACCAGCTGATGCTCGTGTTAGCGATGATGATGAAACTCGTGCAATTGGTCGTCTTCAATTGGACGCTACCTACAGCCCCGTAAAGCGTTTAGCTTACACTGTAGAGAGTGCCCGTGTTGAGCAACGCACCAACCTTGATCGTCTTGTGCTCGATTTGGAGACAGACGGTACGATCGATCCGGAAGAGGCTATCCGTCGAGCGGCTACCATTCTTCAGCAGCAGCTTGCTGTATTTGTTGACTTCGAAGGTGAGAAACAATCTGAGCCTGAAGAGAAACAAGAAGAAGTCGATCCAGTATTGCTTCGTCCAGTTGATGACTTGGAACTTACTGTTCGTTCGGCAAACTGCTTGAAAGCTGAGAATATCTACTATATTGGTGATCTTATTCAGCGTACTGAAGTTGAGCTATTAAAAACGCCTAACTTGGGTAAAAAGTCTCTGACTGAAATTAAAGACATTTTGGCTACACGTGGCTTGTCATTGGGCATGCGCCTAGAAAACTGGCCGCCAGCAAGCCTACGAAATGACGATTAATTAAATCGTTCGCCAATTAACCATTGCTGTGATAGCAATAGAATATTAATAGGATTTAGAGTCATGCGTCATCGTAAAAGTGGCCGTAAGCTGAATCGTAACAGTTCTCACCGTAAGGCTATGTTTAGCAATATGGCTGCTTCTCTTGTTGAGCACGAGTTGATTAAAACTACGTTGCCTAAAGCAAAAGAGCTTCGCCGAGTTGCTGAGCCGTTAATTACTCTTGCGAAGAAAGACAGTGTTGCGAATCGTCGATTGGCTTTTTCTCGTGTAAGAAACGACGCTGTCGTTGGTAAACTTTTCACGGAATTAGGCCCACGCTACCAAAATCGTCCAGGTGGTTACATTCGTATTTTAAAATGCGGTTTCCGTGCTGGTGATAAAGCTCCAATGGCTTACGTTGAGTTGGTAGATCGTCCAGTTGAAGCTGAAGCGGTTGAAGAAAATTAATTTATATTTTCTTAGACGTTTTTACAAAACACCGAGCTTATGCTCGGTGTTTTTGTATGTGCGATATAAAAATATTCTAGACGGTTCAGAATTTGCAGATTATTTCGACACTGTCTAGTTTAGAATTTATTTTTTTACTAATTGCAATATCATTGTCAAATCTTGCTGTAATCCACAAAATTCGTTTGTTTAAAACTCGCTTTTGTATTGTAATTTGTGAACAGCTTCAAACTTAAATGTGTTATTGAACTTTTGTTTGTTCAAATTATTAAGTGATAAGGTGTTTATTTAGTTAATGTTTCCAGACTGCGCTTTTGAATATTCTACAAATTTGTAATGAATTCACCAAAGCGGCAGACACATAGGGAGTGAATGTATTTATGGGAATGAACGCCAAAGGAGTGGTTAAGCCTCATAGTTCTTTATTTGCGTTGTTAGCGCGGGTCGTCGATTGTGCAATCGTAATTACCGGTGTTGTAATCACATCGCTTATCACTGTGCAATCCCTACCTCAAACTTATTTACTGGCAGCGTTAGGCGCCGTTATTTGCCTTCAGTTTGCTGCAGAATTTGCAGAAATTTATCGCTCTTGGCGCTCCGAAACCATCTGGGCTGAAGCTAAGCAAGTTACTTACTGCTGGTTGGCCAGTTTCATTGTAATACTCGCAATAGGAAGCCTAACCAATTTAGAGGCATCATTATTCGCATGGCCTCAGTTTTCTCTTTGGTTTTTTGTCTCCCTTATATTGTTGCTGGGCTGGCGTTTATCAGCTCGCGTCCTTGTACAGAAACTGCGTGATAAAGGTTATAACACCCGTAATGTGGCTATTGTCGGAAACGGTGAGTTAGCGCTTGAAGTTGCTCACAGATTGCAGAAGTGCACTTGGGGCGGTTATGTAATCAGAGGGTTTTATGACGACAGACAAAACCCCGTTAAAAGAGATTTGGAACCCAATCAAAAAGAACGTACTGATTCGGGCGTCTCTCACGTATGCCCTCTCAGCGGGGATTTTTCTGATCTCATTGCCGAAGCTAGAGCAGGAAAAATTGATCAAGTATACCTAACCATTCCAATGCGCGGTGAGGAGAGGATCCGCTGGATCACCAAACGCCTAGCCACTTCGGCGACGTCCGTGTACATCATTCCGGATGTGTTTATGTTCGATTTACTTCATGCGCGAACTGTAAACTTAAACGGTATTCCCGCTATCGGTATTGTTGGTGAACCTAATCGCGGCACCATGTCTATGTTAAAACGGATGGAAGATATCGTTTTGGCGTTGATAATTCTTGCGATTATCAGTGGTCCAATGCTGGTTATCGCCGCAGCGGTTAAACTAACTTCCAAGGGACCAATTTTCTTCCGGCAGACGCGATATGGCTTGGATGGTCGTCCGTTTAAAATGTGGAAATTTAGATCAATGACCGTGTGTGAAGATGACTCTTCTCAAATTAAACAAGCGCAGAAAAATGATACGCGTATCACTAAGCTAGGTGCTTTTTTAAGAAGAACCTCTTTGGACGAACTACCTCAGTTCTTAAATGTGCTTGAGGGCAACATGTCTATTGTTGGTCCTCGTCCTCATGCTGTTGCTCACAACGAAATGTATCGTGAGAAAATATCGGGATATATGTTACGCCATAAGATTAAACCTGGAATCACTGGTTGGGCGCAGGTAAACGGAGCTAGAGGTGAAACTGATACCTTAGATAAGATGGAGCGGCGCGTTGAGTATGACCTACATTATATTCGTAACTGGTCGGTTGCATGGGATATCAAGATAATCTTCTTAACTATCTTTAAAGGTTTCATCAACAAGAATGCTTACTAACTAAAAAAAAGCAAAAAGCCGGGCAAATGCTCGGCTTTTTTATAAAGGTCTAACAACGAAAACGTTATTCACTAACCTCTGCTAAACGCTATCCCAGCTTATCGCTGGCAACGTGATAGATTGGATCTTCCAAGACATTGATTTCACACAAGTCTCCTGCCTTAGAAAGTAACTCTCTACATTCCTCACTGATGTGTCTTATGTGAAGTGTCTTACCGAGGTTCTGATATTTTTCGGCAATAGCATCCAGTGCATCAATACCAGAGTGGTCGCTGATTCTGGATCTTTTGAATTCGATGATCACTTCTTGAGGATCGTTTTCAATATCAAAGATCTCTTTAAAATTACTAACGGACCCGAAAAACACAGGGCCTCTTAAATCGTAGATTTTTCTGCCATAACTATCATAGGAAACATCTGCATAAATATGTTGAGCATGTTTCCAAGCGAATGCCAGAGCGGAGACTATTACTCCGGTAATAACAGCAATGGCTAGATCAAAAAATACAGTCACGACGGACACGAGCACGATGACAAAGGCGTCTGTGATTGGAATTTTGCGCATTATTCTGAAACTAGACCATTCAAATGTGCCTAGCACCACCATGAACATAACGCCGACTAATGCCGCCAGTGGGATTTGCTCAATGAGAGGTGCGGCGAATAAGATAAATGCTAACAAGACCAAGGCTGCAGTGATTCCCGATAACCTACCGCGCCCTCCATTGTTGATGTTAATCATGCTTTGGCCGATCATCGCACAGCCACCCATGGCGCCGAATAGGCCATTTACGGAGTTGGCAACGCCTTGACCAATACATTCCCGATTACCTTTTCCACGCGTGTTAGTCAGTTCGTCGATAACGGTGAGTGTTAACAAAGATTCGATTAAACCTACGGCAGCAATAATGGCTGCGTAAGGCAAAATGATCCAAAGAGTTGCAAAGGTATAAGGAACTTGCGGGATGCTAAAACTGGGAAGTGTTCCTTGTAGCGTAGCTGAGTCGGCTAGGGACTCGGGTAGCTTGTCGGCAACAAAATCGATTACTGTTCTAGCCGGTAGGTCGAGCATTAAAACGGCGAGGGACACGGAGACAATTGCGACGAGGCCTGCCGGTACAGCATTAGTTATTTTAGGCAGAAAGTGCATGATCAACATGGTAATCGCAACAAGGCTGACCATGAATAGCATCTCGGTGCCTTGCAACCACTGCCACACGTCTTCGCTCGATTCGAACTTAAATAAATCTTTTTGAGAAAGAAAAATGACAATCGCTAGCCCATTTACAAAACCGAGCATCACCGGGTGTGGAACAATTCTGATAAATTTTCCCAGTTTTAAAATTCCGGCGATTATTTGCAATATTCCAGCGAGAAGAACGGTTGCAAATAGATATTCGACACCATGCACAACAACCAGTGATGTCATAACGACAGCGGTTGCTCCTGTGGCTCCAGAGATCATTCCGGGCCGACCACCAACAATCGATGTAATTAATCCCATCATAAAGGCGGCGTAGAGACCAACCATTGGCTCTACACCGGCAATAAATGCAAATGCTACGGCTTCCGGTACTAACGCTAGCGCAACTGTTATTCCAGAAAGTACGTCATTTTTAATGTTGGTTGGACGCTGATCCAAGAGGTTAAACATCACTTCCTCTGCTGTTGTGTAATGAGAATGACTATTTTTACGAAGGGTAAAAGGTGCTTATGCTATCAAAATGCCAAGGTAGTGTCTTTGCGCATTTGTTGTTGAAAGGAACTCGGTAATAGAGGATAAGTGGCGTCGTAATTAATAATGTTGGCGAGAGTTATATTTTCTCGATGACTTAACGAGACAAGTTTTGTCATCGAGAGGAGGGGTACAACTACTTTTCGGCTTTAATAAACGAGAGTGCTTTTTCTAAACCGATATTCCAATGCGGAATTTTATGTCCCAAAGTTTTCTCGAGCTTTTGGGTGTTTAGAACCGAGTATAAAGGCCTTGGCGCAGGGGTAGGGTATTGAGAGGTTGGAATGGGATTCACCTTCATGGATTTATTTATTAGCCCGTCAACCTTGGCAGCAGCGAAAATCGCAACGGCAAACTCATACCAATTGGTTTCGCCATTGCTGGAGCAATGATAAATACCCCAATTTACGACTTGTTTTGTGCGTATTTGCTCAACAAAAAAGACAATGCTCGCGACAATATCGCCGGAATAGGTAGGTCTTCCTCTTTGATCTGAGACGACATTAATCTCATCTCTACCTTCGCTTAATCGCAGCATGGTTTTAACGAAATTGGCGCCGTACTCACCAAACACCCAACTGGTTCTCAAGATAATATGCTTTGCGTTTGAGGCTGTTAAACTCAGGTCTCCGAGTAATTTTGTTTTTCCATAAACACTCAAAGGCCCTGTTTCATCGGTTTCTTGATAGGGTTCCTTAGCTTCTCCGGTATACACATAATCGGTTGAAATATGGATGACGGGAGCATCGAGCTTTTGGGTTTCTTTACCGATAGTTTCCATTGCTGTGTGATTAACAAGGTCTGCAGTAATTTCATCACTCTCTGCTTTGTCAACTGCAGTGTAGGCGCAGCAATTAATGACAAGATCTGGACGAATTAGAGAGATTTGTTCTTTTATTTTTTGTGTGTCTGTAAAGTCGCAGTCTTCGCGATCCAGGGCATACAGAGATAAATCCTCGATGGCTTTTAATGCATTAACTAAGCTGGTTCCAACTTGCCCTTTTGCCCCAAAAATTAAAATTTTCACTCTAATTCCTTCGTTAAATTATGCGTTTAGTTCTTTTAGCGTCGGTAGAATCGAATCTTTTTCTGAAAGCTTGGGATCGAGAATCGGCCAATCGATACCGACATCGGGGTCGTTCCATATGATGCCACCTTCGTCACTTGGGTCATAATAATCTGTGCATTTGTACTCGAAATCGGCGGTGTCGCTCAGTACAACAAAACCATGCGCGTAGCCGGGTGGAACCCAGAATTGTCGCTTATTGGTTTCGCTCAATATGACGCCTTCGTATTGACCGTAAGTAGGTGAGGCAGGGTTTATGTCTACGGCTACGTCGTATACTTCGCCGCGCACAACTCGAACCAGTTTTCCTTGAGGCTTGGACTTTTGAAAGTGAAGTCCGCGTAATACCCCTTTAGACGATCGTGAATGGTTATCTTGAACGAATTCTAGGTGAATTCCAGCGAGATCTTTGTATCGATCTTTCTGAAAGGTTTCCAAGAAAAAACCTCTTTCGTCACCAAAAATCTTTGGCTCTATGATTACCACACCTTCAAGCTTTGTTGTTAGGATTTCCATTTTTATCTACTCTAAATGAATTAAATAATTGATGAGTAATTTTATTTTGTTTGTCTAAAAGACATCATTTATTACGCTGAAGTTGTTTTATGCTGAACAAACTTACAAAATATGCAAACTACAACGTCAAATTAAAGTACAACAGGCATGATACCGATTATTCTGTCCGGTGGTTCCGGAACACGTCTTTGGCCCTACTCGCGATCTGAGTACCCCAAGCAATTTCTCCCTCTTTTATCAGACAATACCATGATTCAAGAGACTCTGTTGCGCATCAAGGACTTAAGCTTCTGCGAAAGTCCTTGGATAATTTGCAATCATAATCATCGATTTATTGTTGCTGAACAAATGAGACATCAGGGGGTTAGCCCAGCCGGCATTATTTTGGAGCCGGTAGGGAAGAACACCGCTCCTGCAATTGCTTTGGCTGCTCTTCAGTTGTTATCCGTTGGTAATGATTCACCTATGCTGATTTTACCGGCAGATCATGTCATAAAAGACATAGGTGCTTTTCATAAAGCCATAGGGGTTGCACGGGAGTGCGCGCTGAGTGGGTACCTAGTCACATTTGGCATTGTTCCCAGTTCTCCCGAGACGGGTTACGGTTACATAAAAAAAGGTTCAGCTGCGGGCGGCTTTTCAGATTCAGCGTATAAAGTTGATCGTTTTGTGGAGAAGCCTTCCATTGAAATCGCTAAAGATTATGTAAGTTCTGGTAGTTATTTCTGGAACAGCGGCATGTTTCTGTTCAAGCCTTCGCGGTATTTAGCAGAATTAGAAAAGCATAATCCCGAGATAGTCTTGTATTGTCGAAAAGCTCTTGAATTGGCACAAGCTGATTTGGACTTTATCCGAGTGGACAAAGATTTGTTTGAGCAATGTCCAGAGGATTCCATTGACTACGCTGTTATGGAAAAAACGGAATCCGCTCTTATGGTTACCTTGGATGCCGGTTGGAGTGACGTTGGATCTTGGTCTGCTCTTTGGGAGGTCTCTGAGAAAGATTCGAGCGGCAATACATTAAAAGGCGATGTGGTTGCTGAAGACGCTACAGGATGCTTCGTTCAGGCAGATAACAAACTCATCGCTATTGTAGGTGTTGACGATTTGGTTATTGTTGATACAGACGACTCTCTAATGGTTGCCAGCAAGAATCGAGTACAAGACGTTAAAAAAATTGTCTCGATGTTAAAAACCCAGAATCGTCCTGAAGCGACTGTGCATCGAAAAGTCTACCGGCCTTGGGGATATTACGACTCAATTGATAGCGGTGATCGATTCCAAGTAAAGCGTATTGTTGTCAATCCAGGCGCCGAGCTGTCGTTACAAATGCATCATCATCGCGCCGAGCACTGGATAGTTGTCTCAGGCACCGCATTGGTCGTAAATGGCGACACAGAAACAATCTTGACCGAAAATCAATCAACCTATATTCCGATTGGTCAAATCCATCAACTTAAAAACCCTGGGAGTATTCCCCTTGAGTTAATTGAGGTGCAATCGGGAAGTTATCTTGGTGAGGATGATATTGTTCGTTTTGAAGATAAGTATGGAAGGTCATCGGCAGATTGATCTTCGTTTTTTATTTTATTGAACAACGTCGCTTAATCGAAAAGTATGTCAGGGAAGACAGCCAATTTTTTAGGTTCAGCGTATACTAATGCGTTAATTTTTCCGAACCTAAAAACAAGGACTTTTGTGGATACCATCATTGTTCGTGGCGCTAGAACCCACAACCTCAAAAATATCGACCTTGATTTACCCCGCGACAAATTGATTGTAATTACCGGACTTTCGGGTTCTGGTAAGTCTTCCCTTGCATTTGATACGCTCTATGCCGAGGGGCAACGTCGTTATGTAGAGTCGCTTTCTACTTATGCTCGGCAGTTTTTATCGATGATGGAAAAGCCTGATGTGGATCATATCGAAGGCTTAAGTCCAGCCATTTCTATTGAGCAAAAATCTACTTCACACAACCCTCGATCAACTGTTGGCACTATCACTGAAATCTACGACTACTTGCGTTTGCTATTTGCACGTGTGGGAGAGCCGAGATGTCCAATCCATGGTGAGCCTCTCAGTGCTCAAACCGTCAGCGAAATGGTCGATCAGGTATTGGCAATGCCTGAAGGCGAAAAGCTGATGTTACTTGCACCTGTGATCCGTGATCGAAAAGGTGAGCATCTGCATGTTTTTGAGCAACTTAAGCGCGAAGGTTATATCCGTGCACGAATCGATGGGTTGGTTGTTGATCTTGATGAAGCACCATCCCTCGATAAAAGAAAGAAGCATTCTATTGAAGTTGTTGTAGACCGTTTTAAGGTTCGCGATGACTTACAGCAACGGTTAGCCGAATCTTTTGAAACTGCTTTAGTTCTTGGGGAGGGATCGGTAATTCTCGCGTCTATGGATGGGGATAAAGAAGATAAAACGTTTTCATCCAAGCATGCCTGTCCGATTTGTGATTATGCCCTGGCAGAACTAGAGCCCAGATTGTTTTCTTTCAACAATCCGGCCGGTGCTTGCCCAAGTTGTGACGGTTTGGGGGTTAAGCAATATTTCGACGAAGACAAAGTTATTCAGTTCGAGACGGCTTCTTTATCTGAAGGTGCAATAAGAGGCTGGGATAAACGCAACGTTTATTACTACCACATGCTAGCCTCGTTGGCTGAACACTATGGTTTTGATGTTGATCAGCCATGGAACAAGCTCGCAAAAAAATACAAAAAAGTCATCCTTCAGGGCTCGGGAAACGAAGAAATTAATTTCAGTTATGTTAATGATCGCGGCGATGTTATTTCTCGCACGCACACCTTTGAAGGTGTGATTCCTAACATGGAGAGACGCTATCGCGACACCGACTCTAATATGGTGCGCGAAGAGCTGGTTAAGTACATGTCTAGCCAAAATTGCCCCGAATGTCAGGGTGCACGTCTGCGGCGCGATGCCAGAAACGTTTTTATAGATAATAAAAACTTACCTGATATCACCTTGATGCCCGTAGCGGATGCTTTTAAGTATTTCCATGAGGTCAAGTTTGAAGGGGCCAAAGGAAAAATTGCCGATAAGATCCTCAAAGAAATTCGAGATCGGCTAAAGTTTTTGGTCGATGTAGGTTTGAATTACCTGACGCTCAGTCGAAGTGCCGAGACTCTTTCCGGTGGTGAGGCTCAACGAATTCGGTTGGCCAGTCAAATCGGTGCTGGTTTGGTAGGTGTCATGTATATTCTGGATGAACCCTCGATCGGCTTACATCAGCGTGATAACGAAAGGCTGCTCAATACCCTTACTCATTTAAAAGAATTGGGTAATACGGTAATCGTGGTTGAGCACGATGAAGACGCAATTCGTTTGGCGGATTACGTTGTTGATATTGGTCCTGGTGCTGGTGTTCATGGTGGCGAAGTGGTTGCTAAGGGAACGCCTGCGCAAATCATGAAAAATAAAAATTCGGTGACCGGAAAATATCTATCGGGTGAGAAAAAAATCGCGATTCCCGAGAAAAGAGGTGTTGCTGATCCTGAGAAGAGCCTAGTTTTAACCGGTGCTACTGGCAACAACCTTCAAAACGTAACTCTTTCTCTTCCAATTGGCTTAATGACGTGTATCACAGGCGTGTCTGGCTCCGGTAAGTCTACTCTGATAAACGCCACGCTATATCCAATTGCCGCAACAGAATTGAATAAAGCCAGTACGTTGAAGCCTGCTCCATATGAGAGCGTGTCTGGTTTTGAGCATTTGGATAAGTGTGTCGATATCGATCAAAGCCCTATAGGCCGCACACCCAGATCCAACCCCGCTACTTATACGGGTATTTTCACGCCGGTCCGAGAGTTATTTGCGGGTACTCAAGAAGCTCGTTCAAGGGGCTACAAGGCCGGTCGTTTCAGTTTTAACGTCAAGGGTGGGCGTTGCGAGGCTTGTCAGGGCGATGGCGTGGTTAAGGTAGAAATGCACTTCCTTCCAGACATTTATGTCCCTTGCGATGTCTGTCACGGTAAACGTTATAACCGTGAAACATTAGAGGTTAAATACAAGGGAAAAAGCATTCATGAAGTCTTAGAAATGACAATTGAAGATGCTCGTGAATTTTTTGATGCCATCCCAGCGGTTGCCAAAAAATTACAAACTCTGATGGATGTCGGTCTCAGTTATTTGAAGCTTGGACAGGCGGCTACGACCTTGTCGGGTGGTGAAGCACAGCGGGTGAAATTATCCAGAGAGCTTTCGAAGCGCGATACAGGAAAAACCCTGTATATCCTCGATGAGCCAACAACGGGTTTGCATTTTCAAGATATCGAATTGCTATTAAGCGTGCTGCATCGACTGCGCGATCATGGCAATACGGTGGTTGTTATTGAGCATAACTTGGATGTTATTAAAACTGCGGATTGGATTGTTGATTTGGGCCCCGAAGGTGGTAGTGGTGGCGGCGAAATTATTGCTCAAGGCACACCCGAGCAGGTTGCAAAAATAAAACATTCACATACAGGGCGTTTTCTAAAACCACTTTTGGATAAAAAATAGGACAGCACTCAATAGCAAAGTGTTGCCCTATGACGCTTAAACATCGATTAGTCGATGTTTAAGCGTGCCCAGTTGCATGCGTCTAGGCGGTTTACTACGCCTATTTTTTTGTATGCCTTATACAGGTGGCTCTTCACAGTATTCTCACTCAGATTCAAAATTTCACCAATCTCAGCGTTGGTTGCACTGCGTTTAATTAAACGAAGAATTTCTTTTTCGCGGGGCGTTAATTTGACGTCAATTTTACCGTGGTGTGACTCACGGGATTTCTCTAAGTGCGCTGATAACAAGCGGCGAGGCAGCCAAAAATCACCCAGCAATACTCGTCGAATACCGCGGGAGATCTGTTCATCGGTAGCTTCAAGATAAAACATACCGTTTACTTTCGGCCATTCAATAAGATTCTCAAATTTCGTCTCGTGTGGCATTTTTACGAGTGCGATGGCTCGACAGCGATGGAGGTTTTTCTGCAACCAAATACTAATTGATTTGGAATCAGTCTCTTGGCAATCAATAACAACAAGATCGACTTCTTCCTTTAATGGCATTCCCATACCAATTTGCGAACAGTCACAACCGAGTTCTCTTTGCAGCATGTCTGGTAAGAATTTGCTCGCAAAACCGCCATGTTGAGAAACAAAAACTAATGGCAGTGAGGTGGAAGATTCTTTCACCGCGAGAGGTGAAATGGTTTGGTGGCCCAAATAACGGCCCGTTTGTAGTCCGGGGATATTCATGAACTTCCTTACTATTCTCAATTCGTTTGGCGTTGGCTGATTTGAGCGTCTGTTTTGAATCTATAGAGTCACGAACAATGTGCGCAATGGATTCCAAAAACTGGTAAAACAAAAAGCTCGTATCGTTGGATTTTTTATGTTGCAAAATAGGGATAAGTTGGCGTTTAAATCATTTTTATAGAGGTTTTTAAGCTCTACAATTGTAAATTAACCCATTAATTTTTGACTTATCCGGTGATCTTATATCGGTCTAGCTGTTAAAACTGCTCAGTTTGTGAAATTAAGTTAAGAACTGTGAGATTGTTGGCGTTGCTGTCATCAAAATCATTTTTAATTAACGTTTTTGACGACTTTAATCGGTTAAAAGTGTACGAAACGCCAACTTAATATCACTAAAACTACAGAAAGGTAGTGCCGCCTTATTACAGTCTCTCTCACTACCGTGGAGAGAAAATTATTATTAGAGTATTTGTTTAAATTAATTTGGTGACAAATAAGGTCATTTAGGTGGTTTTGGGTATTTTGAATGTAAAATTAATTGCCTTTTATTTAAGTTTTGTAATTGTTGGCGTCAATATCATCTTTTGTGGATTTTCCTTCCGGTAATTTAGGTTTAACAAGGTTTTTGAGAGCCATTAGAAGACTCTTATTTGTTTAATTATCATGGGAATGAATTAACGCTTAGAGCATAATGTCTGATTAATTTACAGATATGATCGAATTGCTTGAGAGGCTTTTTGATAGGGCTTTTCAGTTAGGCATTGTGAGTGATTAAAGGAAATTTAAGTTAGTGAAAGTAACAGTTTTTGGTACGGGTTATGTCGGTTTGGTAACCGGTGCATGTCTCGCAGAGGTAGGCCACAGTGTTGTCTGTGTCGATGTTGATGAACAGAAGATTCTTAATTTGCAAAACGGGCAAATTCCTATTTATGAGCCCGGGTTGGAATCGGTTGTTAAAGCCAATTTTGCGCACGGACGTTTAGCGTTTACCACTAACGCTGAAGACGCTGTCAAACATGGTCAGGTCATTTTTATTGCGGTTGGTACTCCGCCCGATGAAGACGGCGCCGCAGACTTATCGTATGTTCTGAAGGTTGCCGAGACAGTCGCCGAATATGTCAGTCGCGAAGTCATTTTGGTCACTAAGTCTACCGTACCTGTTGGCACCGCAGATAAAGTGAGAGCAAAAGTTGCTGAAGTTTTAGCTGCTCGCAATGTTGATATTGCTTACCACATCGCTTCTAACCCAGAGTTTTTGAAAGAGGGAGCCGCAGTATCGGACTTCATGAAGCCTGATCGAATTATTGTTGGTACGGATTCCGAGCGTGTGCGGGCTTCAATGGAGGAGTTGTATGCGCCCTTTAATCGCAATCACGATAGACTCATGTTTATGGATGTTCGCTCGGCTGAGCTTACAAAGTATGCGGCTAACGCCATGTTGGCAACCAAAATTAGTTTTATAAATGAAGTGGCTAATATTGCGGAATACGTGGGCGCTGATATTGAACGAGTGAGACAGGGAATCGGGTCGGACCCGCGCATTGGTTACCAGTTTATTTATCCCGGTTGTGGTTACGGTGGCTCTTGCTTTCCAAAAGATGTTAAAGCTCTAGTTTCCACAGCCAGGTCGGTTGGTTATCACGCACAATTACTAGAGTCTGTTGAAGCCGTTAATCACCGGCAGAAATCTAGATTGTTTGATAAATTGACGGCCTATTTTTCAGGCGATTTGAAAGGTAAGACTTTCGCCGTTTGGGGTTTAGCTTTTAAACCCAACACTGATGACATGCGAGAAGCATCTTCTCGGGTATTGTTGGAGTCTCTGTGGGCCAGTGGTGCCTCGGTTAAGGCTTTTGACCCCGAAGCCATGCACGAAGCGCAGCGTATTTATGGGCAGCGAGAAGATCTTCAGCTGATGGGAACCAAAGAATCCTGTTTGTTGGCAGCCGATGCGCTCTTGATTTGTACGGAGTGGAAAGCGTTTTGGGCGCCTGATTTTGAGCTCATTAAATCTAACTTAAAAACCCCGTTAATCGTTGATGGTCGAAATATGTACAGTCCGTCACGGCTGTCTCAAATCGGCATTAAATACATAGGTATTGGACGATCTAACTGATGGGTGAATGCGCGCTCGGAGGCCTAATTTCGGTTAAGCCTCTGAGCGCATGGTAGTACGTTTTTAATTTGAGTGTCATTTGGTGGGACAGTCGTTACCGCCAGATGCGACTAAATTGAATTTCCCTTCAGCTGGTCAGACAATGAGCATGGCATTAAAATAGTTGCCCGCAAAGTTTTAGGAAGAAAGTAGCGTGGCCGATTCACAACCTCTCGAGCGAAAGACCGTTGCTGCTCTGGCAGCTCTATACATCTTTAGGATGTTGGGGCTTTTTATGGTCTTGCCTGTTCTCTCGGTTTTAGGGCAAGAATATCCACAAGCGACACCTGCCTTAATTGGTATCGCTATTGGTGTTTATGGCCTGACCCAAGCGTTGCTGCAAATTCCTCTGGGACTGTTGTCCGATCATATCGGCAGAAAGCCCGTTATTATTTTTGGCTTAGTCATTTTTGGGGTAGGCAGTGTCATTGCCGCAGAAGCAAATTCTATTTGGATGCTTATTTTAGGTCGTGGCTTGCAAGGGGCTGGGGCAATAGCGGCTGCTATTATGGCCTTGTTGACCGATCTCACCAGTGAAAAAAATCGCACCAAAGCAATGGCTTCGTTGGGCGTTTCTATTGGTGTTGCATTTGCTATTTCTCTAGTGATTGGTCCTTTGATCGCCTCTGCTTGGGGGCTTTCGGGAATTTTCTGGGTATCTGCTGCGTTAATTATTCCCGGTGTTTGGATAACTCTAGGTGTCGTTCCTAACCCACCAAAAAGTTTAATAAACAAGTCACAGCCTGTGTTTCATCAGATCTCAAGTATCGTACGACACGGTCAACTGTTGCGTTTGGATGTGGGAGTGTTTGTTCTGCATATGGCAATGACATCGATGTTTGTGGTTATTCCGACTTTTTTACGCGATGAACTTGCCTTGGCCGTTGATAGTCACTGGATGATTTATTTGCCCGTTATGTTGGTTTCTTTTATTGCTATGGTGCCTTTGGTCATCATTGCTGAGAAAAGGCAAAAAATGAAACCGGTATTTATGTTGGCGATATCCTTTGTTTTTCTGGCTCAGATTGTCTTTTCACAATTGATTCACAATACAGCGTTATGGGTAGTTGCTTTGTTTGTGTTTTTCTGGGGATTTAACCTATTGGAAGCGACACTTCCCAGTTTGATGAGCAAACAGGCACCTGTTGGTTCGAAAGGCACAGCATCGGGAGTTTTCTCGACCTTCCAGTTTTTGGGCGCGTTTTGTGGTGGGGTTGTTGGCGGATTCCTAGTGCAGAATTACGGATCGGCAGCTGTATTTGAGTTTGCTGCTGTAATGATATTGATCTGGTTTTCTCTGTCGCTATCTATGAAAGTCCCGCTTCCGCTGCGTGAACTGGTGTTATCGGCTGATGAACATTGTTTTAGCGAGCTGGAACCAAAACTTCGTCAATTAGCTGGTGTTTGTGAAGTTTCTTTTAAAGAAAATAGCCAAGAGATATTGATGAGGGTTGATCAATCTAAATTTAAGCAAGACAGTATTGATGGTCTTGGTTTAGGTCTTTCTATTCGGTAACGTGTTATTCTTGTTACTATTATTTTTCCACGAAATTGGTCGTGGTGATTGTTGAAATTAAAAATTTTCAGGAGATTTACATGGCTCGCGGCATAAACAAAGTGATTCTTGTCGGCAATTGTGGTCAAGATCCAGAAACTCGTTATATGCCAAGTGGTGGGGCCGTGACGAATATCAGTATTGCCACCAGTGAAACTTGGAAAGACAAGCAAACTGGGCAGCCCCAAGAACGAACCGAGTGGCATCGGGTGGTTTTTTTCAACCGATTGGCCGAAATTGCTGGCGAATACCTGCGTAAAGGTTCGCAAGTTTATGTTGAAGGATCTCTGCGCACCCGCAAGTGGCAAGATCAAGGTGGCCAAGATCGATACACCACCGAAATAGTTGCGTCGGAGATGCAAATGTTAGGCGGCCGTACCGAAGCGGCTATGCAAAATCAACGAAATCAGGCTCCGGCTTATGAGTCCGATATGGACGGATACGGTGGCGGCCAGTCAGGTGGAAACTACAACAGTCGCCCTAACAACTCCAATGCTCAGAAGCCTGCTCCTTCAACGCCGCAGCAACCTCAGCAACCTCAGCAACCGCCGAGTTTCGATTCCTTCGACGATGATATCCCGTTTTAATTGAAGATTTTATTCAGAGTAAGGGCTCGTCTTTGTTTTATTCCGTCTTGATCACCGACACTCAATGTGCTCTTGGTGCGGTTATTGTTAAAGAGCTGCTTGAAAGCTCCTTTGACGTAACAATTCTCTCCGATGACTCCGGACGTTGGCACGAGCCTGATTTTACGTTGGCCTATCTTGCCAAAAACGCTCCAAACTTAGTGATTAACAATTTTGGTTGGAGTGACAATGGAAATTCTTTGAATTTAGAAAATCATCTGGCAGTTGCTCAGTGTCTTGTTGATGGTTGCCGGAACATAGGTTCACCATTAATTCAGTTGTCGAACTACCGAGTATTCAGCGGTAAAAAATCCGGTTTTATCGAGTCGGACGAACCAGTCGCTAGAGATAACATTGGCGAAGTGTATTTAAATTCTGAAAAGATCGTCGAGGCTCTGGATAAGCATCTTATTTTACGGCTGGGCTGGGTGCTTGGCGCCAGTGGCTCTAATCTTCTAACGGAGATTGCGAGTAAGTTTGTTGCAGGCGATGACGCTGCAATCTTTTCTGAGCGCAGAGGCTCACCGGTTGGTCACCACGATGTCGCTCGTATTATTTTGGCATTGGTTAAGCAGATCAGTTGTGGGTCGGAAAACTGGGGTACTTTTCACTACAGTTCCAGTGACGCCTGTACCGAAGGGGAATTTGCCCGTGAGGTTTTGTCTGAATTGCAGTCTAGTTTTGATCTCGGAACCATCACAGCCAATGTTGTAGAGATGGATTCCGAGCCTGTGAGTGCTGCATTGGGTTATAAGCGTCTAATGGATAACTTTGGCATCCAGCCTAAAATGTGGCGCCAAAGTTTATCGACAGAATTGGGCTTGTGGGTTAACCATTACCAACAACACAAGACATCCTGCGATCAATAGCCCCACATTATTTACCTAACACTGTAATGTCTTCCAGTCATACAGGCTGAGAACGCACGAATATAGTCGTTGATACCTTGCTCATAGGCTTGTTGCTCCCTTTGTTGTTTTTCTGAGAGCACGGCAGCTTGTTCCTGAGCCTTACGATATCCCGACTGTTCATTTTGAGAGCCGATTATCGCTCCTACCGTTGCCCCCACAACTGCTCCTGCGGCAGTATTTCTGTGTTCACCGCGATGATATCCGCCGCCAGATTTTATGGTTGAACCGATAACGGCTCCTGCGATAGTCCCAATTATTGTGCCTCTAGCTGTATCGCCGCGATTTTGGTTAGCTACCACTCTGGTTGAATAGTTGGCAGCTGGCTCCTGCAGAGTTGACGGATCTACTCCTGTTGCTGAAACCGCCCAGCGATAGCATTCATAGCGATCTCTCTGCGTCTGCTCTTGGCTTTGGCCTGCTGCTGGATAGGTAAAAATATCCGGATCTGATGCGTGTGAGATAACAGAAACTAAAGCAAGTAACGAGATACCTGTAATCTTCGCGCTGTTTACTAGTAATTTATTTAACAACATAACCTCTGCCCTCTAAGCACGCAGCCTGTGCGCGATAATAGTTTTCTCGACTTCCTCTGTTACGGTTGCTGTTACTTGGGTCATAGTCGGATTGGTCGGTGGCCCAGCGATGACATTGGTATCGATCTGCTTCAAGCTCAGATTCTGTCTGTCCTTCGGCCGGATAGATAAGCCATTCTCGTGAGTAATCTGAACTGGTTTCGTTATAGGACACTTGTGTTTGTTTAGGAGGTTCTACCACCACGTAATCATCGCCATGTTTTTGGTAGTAAATATCGTTAACCACAAAGTAGGTGAGAGCGCCAAAAGCAAAGGTTGCATAACCATAGGGTAGATGACTCACGTGAACCCCGTAAGGCGCTCTGACAACAACATAACCGTATGAACTGGGTCTGTAGTAGTTGCCGCCGTGGTAATACAGTGGATAGCTACTGTAGCGTAATCGCTTGTATCCACGTGGCAAATATCTTACTTCGTGTCCGTAACGGTGATGAGCGTTGGTGTGATGATTACGGTAGTTGTAGTTGTTTGTGTAATTTCGATGATAGTTGTTGTTATCGTCGTGAGAGTAATTGTTGTTATGAGAATAATTGTTATTGGAATAGTTGTTGTTCCGATTGTAACTGGTTTGGCGATTATCTCTGTTGTGACTCCAATTACTGTTATGATTTTGCGGCTTACTGGAGTAAGTTTTCTTTAGATTTTCATAGTTAGACTTGTGCCCAGAGTGCTCTTGGGCATGGTAATTTTTTGAACTATGTTCTTTTTTGATTTGGTTAAGTTCAGCGTGAGCAGAATGGCTCAGGGTAAAAGCCATTAATAAAGCAGCTACCGATGAGCTGAGCCTACCCCATCTTTTGTTCTCGCCTCTTACATGAGTGTGCGCGTTTTTATCATTTTCTTGGGTTGCTTTGTTAAGCTGTCGCATAACTAAATCCCCTCATTTTCATTATTAGTTCAAGTCAACGTAATTTATGGAGCTGCGTTATCGCATTAAGCAGATTTCAGTTTACAGAAATTGGCTGAACAGTAGCTGATCGAGAAACCATGCCACTTGACGGAGTTAGTCAGTGAAATCGAGAGAGGTATTGGGAACTTGCAATGATAAGTTTGTTACTAGCTGTTAATAAGCGAGATTGGTATTAGGTTCTAGGTTGTTTACGGGTGAGAAGCGATTGTTGGACTTAGTGGGAGTTTAGCGGTGGTGATAATGGATCATGCTCTCTAAGCTTTGCGCTGTCGAGAGCATGTTACTGGGTCGATCAGTCTTGATACTTGCTCATGATTAAGGTTGCGTTAGTGCCACCAAAACCGAAGCTGTTAGACATCACGGTATTGAGATCAACATCATCAATACGTGTTTGTACAATGTTGGCTCCATCTGCGCCGGCATCCAACTGGTCTATGTTTGCAGAGGCAACAATGAATCTATGTTTCATCATAAGCATGCAGTAAATAGCTTCCTGAACACTTGTAGCGCCTAAGGAATGACCGGTTAGAGATTTTGTAGAGCTAACCGGAGGAACAGCGCCAGCGAAGGCTTGCTTAACGGCGCCAAGCTCTTGGATATCTCCCGCAGGTGTCGATGTACCGTGTGAATTGATGTAATCAATTTTGCTATTAACGGTAGACATGGCTTGCTTCATACATCGTACTGCACCTTCTCCAGAAGGCGCGACCATGTCGTAACCATCTGAGGTAGCTCCGTAACCGATGATTTCACCGTAGATTTTTGCGCCACGAGCCTTAGCATGCTCAAGTTCTTCTAACACCACACAACCGCCGCCACCAGCAATGACAAAGCCGTCTCGGTCGGCATCGTACGCGCGGGATGCTTTTTCGGGAGTATCGTTATACTTGGTGGATAAGGCGCCCATTGCATCGAACATGCATGTTAACGACCAATGCTCTTCCTCACCACCGCCGGCGAAGACTATGTCTTGCTTACCCAGCTGGATTTGCTCAACGCCGTTACCAATGCAGTGTGCGCTGGTTGCGCAAGCAGAAGAGATTGAATAGTTAACACCTTTAATTTTAAACGGTGTTGCTAGACAAGCTGAGGTGGTACTACCCATGGTTTGGGTTACACGATAAGGCCCAACACGTTTTACGCCTTTCTCGCGAAGAATATCCGCCGTCTCGATTAGATTGGCTGTAGATGCTCCACCGGAACCCATGATGATGCCGGAGCGCTCATTGGAAACGTCGGACTCTTCAAGCCCGGAGTCAGCAATAGCTTGTTGCATAGATAGGTATGCGTATCCGGACGCCGGACTCATAAAGCGATAAATCTTGCGATCAATCAACTCTTTTAGGTCTAAGTCTATACTTCCGGCAATATGGCTTCTAAAGCCCATTTCTTTGTATTGCGGCTGAAAGCGAATACCAGAGCGTCCATTTCTCAGTGATTCGAGAACCGTATCTAGGTCATTACCAATACAGGAAACAATACCCATTCCGGTAACTACAACGCGTCTCATATGCTGCCCCACCTGGTGAGCCATTTACTGGCTAAAAAGTTATAACTGTGAAAATTCAATATAATTTGTAGTGCTCAATATTGAAAGCTGAACTGCAATTACATTAGAACTTGCTGGTGTCTGTAAATAGACCAACACGCAAATCGTTCGCTGTGTAAATTGGCTTGCCATCAACCGATGCGGAGCCATTTGCGATACCCATAACCAGTTGTCTTTCTACCACACGCTTTAGGTTTATATGATAGGTGACTTTTTTAGCGGTTGGTAAAATTTGACCGGAGAATTTTACTTCCCCAGAGCCTAATGCTCTTCCTTTACCAGGATTGCCTCGCCATCCTAGATAGAAGCCAACCAATTGCCACATGGCATCTAAGCCTAAGCAGCCGGGCATAACCGGGTCGCCCGGAAAATGACATTCAAAAAACCACAAGTCGGGATTGATATCCAGCTCAGCGATAATCTCGCCTTTGCCGAACTCCCCACCCTCAGTGCTGATGTGCGTAATTCTATCGATCATCAACATGTTAGGTACAGGCAAGCGAGCGTTATCAGGCCCGAACATTTTTCCATGTCCGCAATCGATTAGCTCTTCGCGGCTATAGGCGTTTTTAGGTATAAAAGAATCCATAAATTGACTCTAACAGTTTTCGTTACGAATGAGCCATTGTTCGAAAGTCGATGTGCTGGCTAGCGAAGGGGGCACATTCTAATGGATGATGGCTTCTTGTCCAGATTAAATACTAGTGTTTGTTGGAATGTTGGTTCTTGATGCTGCGGTTTTTGAAGTGAAATTATTTCTATACATACATTTTTTGCGAGCTGGAATTTCGGTAATCAGATAGATGATAATGACATCTCTAGTGCAGCTTCAAGGGTCGTAAAGATCAAACTTACGTCTGGAAATACGGCCATTTGCTTTGAATTTGTAAATAAATTCCAAGATATGCGAGTTGAGTTATTTGCAACTTTTATCACAGAACACGTTCAGAAAAACTATGTTAAGGTGATACTTGTGTGAATAAAACCATCAAAGATCACAAATCTTGGATAGCATAAGTTTGAAAGAATCAATTAATTTAAGGATTAAATGAAATGATCAAGAAGTGTCTGTTCCCGGTGGCGGGCTACGGTACCCGTTTTCTTCCTGCAACCAAATCCATGCCGAAAGAAATGCTACCGATCGTAAATAAACCTTTGGTTCAGTACGGTGTGGAAGAGGCAATTGAAGCCGGCCTAACCGAAATCGGTTTAGTGACTGGTCGTGGAAAGCGCGCAATTGCTGACCATTTTGATGTCAGTTATGAACTTGAGCATCAAATCGCGGGAACGTCTAAAGAAGAATTCTTGAGCAGTATTCGCGAAGTTATGAGCAAAGCTACCTTCTCAATGACTCGCCAGCAAGAAATGCGTGGTTTGGGTGACGCTATTTTAAACGGTCGTCGCTTAATAGGTGACGAGCCCTTCGGCGTGGTTTTATCGGATGACTTGTGTTTAAACACCGAAGGTGGTGATGGTGTTTTGGCTCAGATGGTTCAGTTGTACAAACAGTTCCGGTGCAGCATTGTCGCAATTCAAGAAGTTCCAGAAGATCAGATCAGTAAGTTTGGTGTGATTGCCGGTGAAAAACTGAAAGACGGTATCTTCCAAGTCACCAACATGGTTGAAAAACCTGCGGTAGAAGAGGCACCAAGTAACCTTGCGATTATCGGTCGATACATTTTGACGCCAGATATTTTTGAAATCATCGAGAATACGCCTCCCGGTAAAAATGGCGAGCTTCAACTGACCGATGCTCTATTAACACAAGCCAAAAACGGTTGCGTTTTAGGTTACAAATTCAAAGGCACTCGTTTCGATTGCGGTAGTGTGGATGGCTTCGTAGAAGCAACCAACTACGTCTACAACAACATTTATAAGATGTAATCTCCAATCTGTATCGCTTGGTAAAGAAATAAGGGTCCCCTTCCGTGGATAACAAAATATCCTGTTTTAAAGCTTATGATATCCGCGGACAGGTTCCCGGTCAGTTAAACGAAGATGTCGCCTACCGTATAGGTCGTGCGTTTGCTCAGTACTTATCGGCTAAAAAGGTCGTTGTTGGGCACGACATTAGATTGTCCAGCCCAGCCCTGACAGACAGTCTTATCGACGGTCTTACCGACGGCGGCGCCGATGTGTTGCACATTGGTGTTTGCGGAACAGAAGAAGTTTACTTTGCGAGTTTTAGTCAAGATGTAGACGGCGGTATTTGCGTGACCGCCAGTCACAACCCCATTGACTACAACGGTATGAAGCTGGTCCGACGAGGTTCTCGCCCAATCAGTGGTGACACCGGATTGTTTGACATCCAAGCCCTGGCGGAATCTGGTGATTTTAATCAAGTTAAAAAAGGCGCTGTTAGTCATTTAAATTCAAGACCTTCGTACATTGATCATCTTCTGACTTATGTTGATCTTTCCAAGCTCTCTTCTCTTAAGATTGTCGCCAATCCCGGTAATGGTGGAGCGGGTCTTATCATAGATGCGATCGAGGAATGCCTTCCAACCGTTAAATTCGTAAAAATTCAGCACGAGCCTGATGGCCATTTCCCAAATGGCATTCCTAATCCTTTATTACCAGAAAATCGTAGCAGTACTTCTTGTGCGGTTATTGATAATCAGGCCGATTTTGGTATTGCTTGGGATGGTGATTTTGATCGTTGTTTCTTCTTTGATGAAAATGGTCGTTTTATCGAAGGGTATTATTTAGTTGGTTTGCTGGCAGAGGCTTTTCTTAAAAAATCGGCTGGCAGCAAAATCGTTCATGATCCGCGTTTGACTTGGAATACCCAAAGTATTGTCAAGCAGCACGGCGGTGTGCCGGTTATGAGTAAAACGGGCCATGCGTTTATTAAAGAACGAATGCGCGAAGAAGACGCTATTTATGGCGGTGAGATGAGCGCCCATCATTACTTTAGAGACTTTGCATACTGCGACAGCGGTATGATTCCGTGGTTACTGGTCGCCGAGCTTGTTTCTGTTACGGGTAAACCTCTATCAAAATTGGTGGATGAGTGTATGCGCGCCTATCCGTGCAGTGGTGAAATTAATCGCGTAGTTGAAAACTCTCAGACAGTCATTGATCGTATCGAAGCTTTCTATTCGGCATCTGCCAACCACATAGACTACACCGATGGCGTATCAATAGAGTTCGATGATTGGCGTTTTAATCTTCGCAGATCGAATACCGAGCCCGTTATTCGCCTAAATGTTGAAACTCGCGCTAATCAAGCATTGATGGAAGAAAAAAGGGATGAGCTATTGGCGCTTATGGAATCGGCCTAAATACCTTTCATTGATTCGAGAGTCGTTTGGTCGCGAGAAAGAAATCTCATTGCCATAGTCTGTCGACTGATCATTTCGATGATTTTCCGAGATGATCTTGCTCCATCAAAGTTGTTCCGATTTCGCTTTTCGAGCCAAGCGGCACAGGTAGATTGTTGTTCCCGTGCCGATGCTCGACAGAAGAAGCACCGACCACCATTTACCCACAATTAACATCGATATCGCTAATGTGATCCACAAGGTGATTAGTGCTCGATTCCTCACTTTTAATGAGATTCCCCGCCCAGCCTCCCATTCGGTGATAATTGGCCCAAGAAATCGATTCGATACCAGCAGTTGATGAAATCTCTTACTGGATCGAGCGAAACACCATGACGAGAGCAACACAAAAGGTGTGGTAGGCAGTAACGGTAGGAAAATTCCCAAGATACCCAGCGTTAACGATATCCAGCCGGTAACAATGAGTAACCAGCGTTTCGAAAAATGTATTTCGGTGTATTTATCTTGAGAATGCAATTGTGAATTCGCCGGAGACTTGGTTTATAGGGCACCGGGCTATTATTGATCTAATGTTATTGCGATTAAAGAGTTTGTTGGACTAAAACTAAGATGACATCTCTCTTAATGGTTTTAGCAATTATTAAGAGAGATGTACGCAAGCGATACATGTGCTTCCGTGGCGACGCTTGTGTTTTATTTGCCGGTGGCCCCTAATTTTGCAATTAAAGAGCGGGTCGAAGAGTCCCAAGAGTCTGGGCATTCCCCGCTGGTGAGCGCTGGGTAGATTTTCATCCCGAGTTGCTTGCCAAGCTCAACGCCCCATTGATCAAAAGGATTTAAATCCCAAAGCACGCCTAGGCAATATACTTTGTGTTCGTACAGCGCGATTAAGCTTCCCAAAGACTCTGGCGTGAGTTGCTCTAGAAGTAGTGTGTTGCTGGGGCGATTGCCAGGGATAACCTTGTGAGGCGCTATTTTTCGCGCTTCATCTTCTGTTTTGCCGCTTTCAAGAAGCTCTTCATAAGCCTGCTTAAAAGATTTTCCTGCAAGTAATGCTTGGGATTGGCCAATACAGTTTGCCGATAAATAATGGTGATGGCTGTCTAGACCACTCATGGGTTTTATGCTGGCAATAAAATCCACTAACACCTTACGAGTGCCTTGGTGCAGTAACTGGTGGAAAGAGTGCTGACCGTTGGTTCCCTCAGTACCCCAAAGAATAAGTCCCGAATTGTAGTCTAGAGGATTGCCATTATGGTTTACGCGCTTGCCGAGGCTCTCCATGTCTAACTGTTGAAGATACGCGGGAAGGCGATTTAAGCGCTGCGCATAAGGCAGGATTGCTTGGCTCTCATAGCCCTGAGTCGAGCTGTACCAAAACGTCAGTAAAGCGAGCACGGCCGGCATGTTTTCTTTGAGCGGAGCATCGTGAAAGTGCCGATCCATTACGGCGGCGCCGTCGAGTAGACGTCTGAAATTATCAAAGCCCAGTGCGAACGCGATGGGCAAGCCGATGGCTGACCATAAGGAATAGCGTCCGCCAACCCAACTCCACATTGGCAGAATGTTGTTTTCAGAAATGCCAAATTCAATGGCTGCTGAAATGTTGCTGCTAACGGCCACAAAATGATGTTGTAGCTGTTCGTGTTTGCAGCCGAAGTTTAATAACCAACGTCGTGCAGCCAGAGCATTCTCACGGGTTTCTAAGGTTGAGAATGATTTTGACGCGATGACGAACAATGTCGTCTCTGGATTTAATGCTTCCAGTTGGTCGGCAAGGTCGGCGCCATCGATGTTTGCCGCAAAATGAACCTCTAAGGATTTATTTTTAAAAGCCTTAAGTGCCGTAACTACCATTCTCGGGCCAAGATCCGATCCGCCGATACCAATGTTAACTACATCGGTAATGGCTTTGCCGGTGTGACCAAGCCATTGACCGGTATGAACCTCATTAACCAATGATTCAACTTTTTCGAGCGCTGCTTTTACCTCGGCTTGCTTTTCTGAGGGACAAAGTTCCGGCGTTCTTAATGCCGTATGCAGGGCAGGGCGGTGTTCGGTATTGTTGACCAGATCACCCGAATACAACGCTTGAATCCAAGCGGGCAGTTTTGCGTCGTTGGCAATTTCGCAAAGTGCCTCGAAAATGTCTTCGTCGATGTGATTTTTCGAGAAATCCAGAAAGATTTGTCCTACTGAGAGTGAGTATTTCTCGGCTCGTTTAGGATCTTTTGCAAATAGATTGGTAAGATTTTCATCCCAGCTGAGCGCTAAAGACTTTAGCTTTTCCCAGCTGGGGTAAGAATAGTGGTCTTTAATTGAAGTGTTCGAATCTAGATTGTTGGTCATGGTTCGCTGTAATCCCTTGCCTGCTATCCTTGCTTAAGGTTTGTCCTTCTTTAGCGATCTCGGTTTATGGCGAAATTAGCCAAGTCCTCCATCGCATCTCTGTAATCACTTTTGGGCAGTTCTAAAAGAGAATCTTTAGCTCTCTGCACATGGTGTGCCGCCTGCTCATGAGTATATTTTAGCCCGCCGGTCGATTTTACCAGCGCGACGATTTCATTTAGATGTTCAACGCTACCATTACGAATCGCGTTTGCCACCAGATCTTTTTCGGCAGCGGTGCCGTGATTCATGGTGTAAATAAGAGGTAATGTTGGTTTGCCTTCGGCGAGATCGTCGCCGACATTCTTGCCCAACGCTTGTGCGTCACCTTCGTAATCTAAGGCGTCGTCGACCAATTGGAAGGCAAGACCAAGACTGGAGCCGTACGCAGCAAAGGCTTGTCGCTGTTTATCGGTTGCATTGCATAAAACCATAGAGGTTTCACAAGCAGCTTCAAACAGTGCGGCGGTCTTTTTGTTGATAACTTTAAAGTAATTCTCTTCGCTAACGTTCGGGTCTTTGGCGTTAACCAATTGCTGCACTTCTCCTTCCGAAATCACGTTAGTGGTGTTCGAAAGAATGCTCATGATGTCCATATTGCCAATGGCGACCATCATTTGAAAAGCTCGGCTGTATAAGAAGTCACCAACCAAGACGCTTGGCGCATTACCCCAGTTGGCATTAGCTGTAGGACGGCCTCGTCGCAGTTCAGACATGTCGACAACATCATCATGCAGTAATGTTGCGGTGTGAATAAATTCAATAATAGCTGCAAGTTTTAAATGGTTTGTGCCTGAATAGCCCAATGCGTTTGCACCGAGCAGAACCAGAAGTGGTCGCAGGCGTTTGCCGCCGGCTTCGACAAGGTATTGGCCAATATTCTCAACAAGAGTAACGTCGGAATAGAGTTCATCGATGATAAGTTGATTAACCGCTTCAAAGTCAGTGCGGACAACATTATGAAAAGAGAGCATTCGGTGATTCATTTTACAAAAAATAAAGTTAGGCGCATCCTAGGCACGAGAGCTGCTACCGTCAAGCTGTTGTGACGCTTTAGTTATCATTGTATGCCGCTTGTTTTACACATTTTCAGTTCGCTCATCCTTTGGTCTGATTAAAATAAGAGATCCTATTAATAGACAGTCGTCGCGCTAGGACGTGCTAACACCGATTATCTGCTCTTCGATGACCAACAAGCTTGCAGTGGCGCCCAAGATTGCCGTTTCGCGTTAAAATATTTGGTTATGAAATAGGCGCTTGTATCTTTGCTTCATTTCCCATAAAATCCGCCACCCTTAAACAAACGTCGCAAGTTTTTCATTCGTGTTGACTTGAAAAAATGATGAACAAGTAATTTTTTGCATTCATCATACTTCGTGGCGTCCGATTTCATTAATTGGAGCAAATGCATGTACGCAGTTATTGTTAGTGGCGGTAAGCAACACCGTGTCGCCGAAGGTGAAGTTCTTCGATTAGAAAAAATCGAAGTTGCCACCGGTGAAACCGTTGATTTTGATAAAGTTTTGTTAGTTGCCAACGGTGACGACGTAAAAATTGGCGCGCCAATTGTTGATGGTGCAAAAGTTTCTGCTGAAGTTGTTGCCCACGGTCGTGCTGACAAAGTGAAAATTGTTAAATTCCGTCGCCGTAAGCACTCCATGAAGCGCCAGGGTCACCGTCAGTGGTACACTGAGGTGAAAATCACCGGCATCCAAGGCTAATCTAAGAGGTATAATCTAATGGCTCATAAAAAGGCAGGTGGTAGTACACGTAACGGCCGCGACTCGGAAAGTAAACGCTTAGGGGTTAAGCGCTTTGGCGGTCAAGAAGTACTTGCTGGCAACATTCTAGTTCGCCAACGCGGTACTAAGTTCCATGCTGGTGTAAATGTTGGTATTGGTAAAGACCATACCTTGTTTGCAAAAGAAGATGGCACTGTAAAGTTTGAAGTTAAAGGCCCAAAAAATCGTAAATACGTAAGTATTGTTCCTGTTGTTCAATAAGCAGGGCGATTAAAGCCAACCTTCTGGTAAGGTTCTTCGAAAAACCCCATCACTCCGATGGGGTTTTTTTTATTATAAAATTAAGTAAATTGGATATGGTAATAAGGCCGCGAACAAAGGGATTCAACTGTTGCGGTTTCCAAGACCGAACAACTCCAAACAGAGGTAGTTGATGAAATTTGTCGATGAAGCACCGATTTTTGTGAAAGCCGGTGACGGTGGTAATGGCTGTATGAGCTTTCGCCGTGAGAAGTTTATCCCCAACGGTGGGCCAGATGGCGGTGATGGCGGTGATGGCGGCAGCGTCTATCTGCTGGCGGATGAAAATTTAAATACATTGGTTGATTACCGATACCAACCTAAATATCGCGCCCAAAATGGGCAGTCGGGAAGTTCTCGAGATTGCCGCGGCAGTAAAGGCGAAGACCTTTTTCTTAAGGTCCCGGTTGGCACCACGGTTATCGATTTAGATACCGAAGAACAGCTCGGTGATTTAAAAGAGCCGGGTCAAAAACTGAAAGTCGCTCAAGGAGGCTTCCACGGTTTGGGAAATACGCGATTTAAATCGAGTATTAACCGTGCTCCCCGCCAAACAACGCCCGGTTCAGAAGGTGAAGCTCGTAATATCAAGCTTGAATTACGTGTTTTGGCTGATGTGGGTTTGTTGGGTATGCCTAATGCGGGTAAATCTACCTTTATTCGCGCCGTGTCGGCGGCGAAACCCAAAGTGGCAGATTATCCATTTACAACGCTTGTTCCTAACCTAGGTGTTGTGAAAGTTAACGAGCACAGAAGTTTTGTGATCGCAGATATTCCCGGTCTTATCGAAGGCGCCTCAGAAGGTGCAGGCCTAGGTATTCGATTTTTGAAGCACTTGACTCGATGCCGAATCATGTTGCATTTGGTCGATATGTTTCCCTACGACGGTTCTACACCGGCTGAAAATATTCAAAAAATTCAAACAGAGCTTGAAAAGTTCAGCCCAACCCTGTCGCAGCGCGAGCAATGGTTGGTGTTGAACAAGATAGATTTGTTGCCGCCGGAAGAAGTTGAATCTCGCTGTCAGGAAGTCGTTGATGCACTGAATTGGCAAGGTCGCGTCGTTAAAGTTTCTGCGATCAATAAAAATGGTACCGCTGTTGTTGCTTCTCAGGTGCTTAATCACCTCGAAGACATATGGCAACTGGAGAAAGATGATCCCGAAGTCGGTGAGCGCGAATTAACGATTCAACGGCAAATGCAGGAAGAGGCTCGCGAGCGTATTGAAGCCCTAAGAGAGTCGAAGCGAGCGGAACGAATTGCCAAGAACCTCAGTGATGACGACGATGACTGGGATGATGACGATTACGACGTAGAAATCATTTACGCGCCTTAAGTTAGCATTGTCAAGATTTCCAATTGAAGCCAAGTTGGCACTCATTGAGTTCGATTTAAGTGGTGCAACTTGGTGCTGATCGATCCTTGAATCTGCACTTGCTTTTTGAGCAGGTATGAAAATTTTCTTATATTTTTCAATGAGTTAATTTAGGTTCTCAAGTTTTACTTATTAACTATAGATCTGAGTAATGGTTGGCTCCCAAAAAAAATCCGAGCGAGTTACACTTGCGCGCTTGCTGTGATAGTAAGTGTTCGCAAGTCATACGAGCCTATAATTATTTTGGGAGTTGAGTGGTCATCATGAGTATCAGGGAAAGCCTACATCAGCGTAAACGCTGGATCATAAAAATTGGCAGTGCGTTATTAACCGACAACGGACGTAAGCTGGATAAACCCGCAATCGAGCGCTGGGTTGAACAAATTGCCCGATTGCAAAAACTCGATAAAGAAATCATTTTAGTGTCCTCCGGCGCTGTGGCCGCAGGCATGAAACGTTTGGGTTGGAACGAGCGCCCTGATCGTATTCACGAATTACAAGCGGCGGCTGCGGTCGGTCAGATGAGTCTGATTCAGACCTATCAAGAAGCCTTCTCGAAGTACTCTATTCAAACCGCACAAGTACTTCTTGATCACGACGATTTATCCAGTCGAGAGCGATATTTAAACAGTCGATCAACTCTTAATACTTTATTGCATTATGGTGTGATCCCAGTCGTTAACGAAAACGACACGGTAGTAACCGATGAAATCCGTTTTGGTGATAACGACAGCCTTGCGGCACTGGTTGCAAATCTTGTTGATGCCGACATTCTCGTCATTCTTACCGACCAAGACGGCATGTATACCGCAGATCCTCGCAATAATCCTGACGCGAAACTCATTGCCGAAGCTAATGCCAGTGATACATCTTTAGATGCAATGGCCGGTGGCGGGGGCGCTTTAGGTCGCGGCGGTATGCAAACCAAGGTTCGTGCTGCACGTCTTGCGGCGCGCTCCGGTACTCATACCTTTATTGTTGGCGGCAGAATCGAATCGGTAATTTCGCGAATCGCCGATGGAGAAACCCTAGGCACATTGATGGTGGCCGATCGCCAGCCCGATCAAGCGCGTAAACAATGGCTTGCGGGTCACCTTCAAACTCGTGGCACATTAGTGTTAGATGAAGGTGCCGTAAAAGTGCTTAGGCAACAGGGCCGCAGCCTATTAGCCGTGGGTGTAAAAGATGTGATTGGTCAATTTACTCGCGGAGACATGGTTCGCTGTATCGATTTTGAAGGAATCGAAGTTGCCCGTGGGCTGGTCAATTACAGTGCGCGGGAAGTGGAAAAAATTAAAGGTCAACCCACCGAATCCATTGAGGAATTGCTCGGCTATAAAGACGAAGACGAGCTTATTCATCGCGATAATCTGGTGGTACACAAACATCATTTTTAGTCGCAAAAAATTAGTTTACTTTAAACTGCTGAAGAGAATATCAAGTGAGTATATTTAAAGATCACATTAGCGCTATGGACGCCTACAAACCACCTCTAGAAGGTCGTGACGGCCAGCGTTTTGTATTGTTAGATTTCAACGAGCGAACCATTCCAGTTAGCCCGGCAATCAAACAAGCATTGGTCGACTTTATTCACAGTGATCGTATTCAGCAGTACCCCAATTACGGCAACATCACCGGGCAGTTGGCAGAGTACTGCGGAGTCACCTCCGATCAAGTAGCCATTACCAACGGTTCCGACCACGGAATTGAACTTGCTATTCGCGGTGTATGCCGTGAAGGTGATCAGGCTATTATTCCTGGGCCAACCTTCGCTATTTACAGCCAAGTTGCTAAGGTCGAAGGCTTAAGTATTGTCTCACCGGAATACACTCAAGAAGGCGGTTATCCCATAGATGAAGTAATCGCTGCGATCACCGATAAAACTCGCTTAATAGTTGCTGCAAACCCAAACAACCCTTGTGGCACACCCATTAGTTTGAGTGATATTGAGCGACTTGCAGTGGCTGCGCCTAACGCCGTTATCTTGGTGGACGAGTGTTATTATGAATACACGCGATCAACCGCTAAGTCGTTAATCGAGAAATACAAAAACATTGTCATTACTCGCACCTTCTCAAAAACTTGGGGAATGCCCTCTCTGCGTTTTGGTTATGTGATTACCTGTAAAGAAAATATCAATGCAATATTGGTAATGCGCGGGCCTTACGATATTAATCAGCTGGCTGTGGTGGCCGCGAGCGCCGCCTTAAATGATCCAGCATATACAGAGCAATATATTCAAGAAGTTATGGGGCAAAGTAAGCCATTACTTGAAAGTTTTCTTGCAGAAAAAGGCATTAATTTTTGGAAATCTGTCGCAAACTATATTTTGGTGTACTTCGATAACCCAGAAAACATTAAGCGTGCGTTAGAAACGGCTGGAATTTTAGTAAGACCAAGAGTAGATAACCAAGGCAAAACTGCTCTTAGAATTACCTTTGGTACGCTTGAGCAAACACAAAAGCTCATCAGTGTTCTTAACGATCTTATTTAAATTTAACGCTTAATTAATTCACCGTGCGATAAAAAACGAGCTTATGTATATTTTTTCAGTAACCGCAAAAACCCGAACCGATATCGAAGGATTCAGTAAAGACAGCCCTGCGCCATTTATTGTATACATAGATTTTAAAGATTTATTTGGCGCAGAACAGCTGGCGAAACTCTTTGTTATGAAAGCCGGTTTTTACGATGTTATTATCGAAAAAAGAAAACAACTACCACAAGGCAAAGTATTGCAGCTCAAACGAAAAGATAAACAAATTCAAGAAGCGCTGGAAACCGGTTACGCGGTTCAGTTGTTTGATGAGCACTAACGCTCTATGAAGGCAGGTTTTAAACTCTAAGAGAACCTCTAATTGAATTACAGAAAATTTAATTAGAGGTTAGAAAAAGAAATTCTCAATCTTTCCAAAGTTTTAATAGTTCTTCGAACATAGTGGCACGTCCTTGTGTCTTTGGAAGTCCTTATAAATAAGGGTATTTTCTGTATTTACTTTTTATCAAACGCCGTAAGTTGGTCTAAATGCTCTTTTATTAGCGTTGATAAATTTTCAACAGCTTTTAGAGACATTTCATTGATAAGCTGCTCTTGTTCTGCGTAATCTTTCATGGTGTATTCTTTTCCTGCTTGGGCAGAAAAGATTTTCTTTATAATAGGTTTCTCTCCAGCGCTTGCCATTTCAACTAAAGCGGAAACACCAAACGTTAAAAATACGTCATCATTTATTTTGTTGGTTCTATTTAAACCATAAGACGTGATGGTTGTATTTAATTTAATACGTGACTCCTCAACAATTAATGGAGCGAAGAACTCATTGCTTGTAACAGCATTAGCCAGCTTATCATTAAGGGCATTACTGAGATCTTCGGGAGTATTCTTGTCAACCGCGTCAAAGTATTCTGAATATTTTTCGGTAAAGTTTTTACGTTGGTCAGCTTTTATCGAAGAGTCAATAGCAGCTCCAATTAGCGCAGGAATTAATCCACCGCCGGTACCTGCTGGAACCGCAGAGTTATAACCTGGCTCGGTGGTTGGGTTTGGTGCTTTTACGGCATTATCTGCTTGGGTCACTGCCTCTATAGATAATTTAGATTCTTCCAATGCAGATACTTGTACTGGTGTAAGAGTAGTTGTTGAGGTACAGCCCGTAAGTGCTAAAACAAGAATAGCAATTGAAAACAACGTTTTTTGCATAAAAAATACCCAAGGTGATGATTGTGCTGATGTGTTAAATAAATTTTTTTTGGAGTAAACCAATTCGATTTATTGCTCAATTCTTATGGTAATTTAGCATAAACACCGACGTTTAAAGAAGATAAAGAGTGTATTAGTTAAGAAAAAATTGCCACACTTTAGTTTATGGTGGCGTTAAGATTATCCACAATTGTCTTTTTGATGTGTGGTATTTTCAGATCTATCTTGAGATTTGATGGGTTAATAATTCGTATTAATTTTTAGAGAAAATAAATATCTGCTATGTTACTCGCCACTTTTTTAATGTAAGTCAATTCTAGAAAAACTTGACTTTTTCTTTCATTTGCAGGATTAAAAATGGTCGTCTATTCGATAATTTTCAAGTCATAAACTTGTTAAATTTTTGAAACACAACAATCACTATTCTGTCACCAAAGCTCGTTAAAACGTTGCCTCCTATTCAATGATCACAATTTTTTGTGATGTTATAAGAGTCAATGTTATGAAGAAGTTCGTCGCTGTTTTTGGGTTGATGTTGGGTTTGTCTGCAACGGTTCAAGCGGATAGAGCAACGGATGTTATTAACGCAATTCAGCAATGGAATGCACCACTTTCTTCGGTTGATCGGCAGGGAAAATACTGCCGTATGGCGGAATCTGCTTTCACTTTTTATCGTGGTTCTAATCATTTATTTTGGCAAGATTTTTCGAATGATCCGCGTTTAAATCAGTTTTCCAGTTCTCGAACGGTTGCTTGGTTGCAAGGTGATCTGCACGCAAATAATTACGGTGCCTTTGATGATGACAAAGGTACGGTGGTTTATGAGTTAAATGATTTTGATGAGTCGGTTCTTGCGAATTATCAATACGATATTTGGCGAATGGCGGCCAGTATTTTATTAATTGCGCGCGAAAATGGTGGTTTCAGTAATGGTGATCAAGAAATATTTGTTGATGCCTTTACCGAAAATTATCTAGACACCATTGCCGATGTTCGTGGAAATTCCTCAGAAACCAGTATTACGCTTAATGCCTCAAATACCTACGGTTTACTCGATGATTTTTTGCGAGATGTGGAGCAATCACAAAGTCGTCTTAAAATGCTGGATCAATGGACAAACCTGTCGAGTTCGTCGCGAATTTTTGATTTAACGGATGAACGTTTATCGTCTGTTTCTAGCACTACTCGCAATGCCATTATTAATCAGATGAGTCATTACGGAAATACACTTAGTGGCGCGCTTAGCTACAATACCAGTTATTTTCGAGTAAAAGATATTGCCCAACGTAAACTTGCAGGAATTGGTTCCTTCGGAACACCGAGATTTTATGTGTTAATTGAAGGCCCCACTAATAGCGCCAGTGACGATAGAATTTTAGACGTAAAATTACAACAGTCGCCAACTCCGTATCGCTTTTTAGGAACGAGTTTTCAGTCTCAATACAATTCACAATTTATTAATCACGCGTCACGTCATGCGATTGCATTTAATGCCTTAACACGCCGCACCGATGACCATGTGGGTTGGATGAGTTTTAATGGTGGAACCTATTCGGTGCGAGAGCGTACCGCTTTTCGAGAAACCTTTGATACTTCTGATTTAACTACTCAAACTCGCATGATTAATTTAGCGGAGCAGTGGGGAGCTGCGCTTGCTTATGCTCACGCTCGATCAGATCGCGACGGCAATGCAAACTTTATTAATTATTCGTTCGATACCGAGGTAGATAATCTCACCGATGGTTCACATTCAGAATTTCGGGCCTTGGTGCGCAGCATTGCCTTTAATTACGCAGAATTGGTTGCATCTGATTACGCGACTTTTTTGTCGGTATTTCCGAGTAATTGTAATTAATATCGGTATCTAAAAGGTTTTTAATGAGAATTTCTAGTGACATAAGGAAGTGTCGCCAATTTCAAAGACGGTACAAGATTGAAGCTGTGAGGAAATTGGAAATCGCACTTTCAATTTCTGACCTCTGATTGAATCATGGATGAGTTAATCAGAGGTTCCTATAAGTAACATGTTTAACTTAGAACTGATTTACGATGTTCTCTAGTGATTATTATATTTGCATTAACTCAGCAAATATTGCACTGGTTACTGTTTGTAAATCTTTGGGTGATAATTCTAAATCCATGCCTCGTTTTCCCGCGCTCACATAAATGCGATCAAAGCTTTCTGCACTTTGATCAATAACGGTTTTCAAACGCTTTTTTTGGCCTAAAGGACTTACGCCACCTAAAACGTAACCTGTCGTTCGCTCAACCAATACGGGATCGGCCATGGCGGCTTTTTTCGCTTTGGCGGCTTTGGCAATTAATTTCATGCTGAGTTTGGCTTCGACGGGAATAATACCAACAGCTAGTTCTTTATTATCAAGCTGAACAACGAGGGTTTTAAAAACTTGCGCAGGGTTTAACCCTAATTTTTCAGCAGCTTCTAAACCATAGGACTGTGCGCCAGGGTCGTGCTGATATTCGTGAATAGTGTGGGCTATTTTAAGCTTTTGTAAGAGTTTGATGGCCGGTGTCATAGGGTTTTGTGCATCTGTATATAAAATGGCTTTGATAAAATACGGATGAATAATTTATCAAAACCAAACTTATTTTAAAGGAATCTCTGATTAACTCATCCATGATTTAATCAGAGGTCAGAAATTGAGAATGCGATTTCCAATTTCTTCACAATTTCAATCACTTACCGTTCTTGAAATTGGCGACATCCTTGTGTCACCGGAAACTCTGGGTTAATCAGAGTTTCTTAAATGTTGTCCAAATTTAAGCGTCTTTTGGCAAGCTGACGGTGGATTTTAAGTCATCGGTAACTGGTAACTGTTTTGATACCTCGGATTCTGGTTCTACCAGACTTACAATCAACCAACCACTGCTAGGCTGAAAATTTGGCTGCGTTGTATAGAGATGCATTTTGCCGTGGCTATCAAACGCACACAAGGGAAAGGAGCGGCCTTTATACAAAGACTCGTAACTGTTTAAATCAAAATTATCACCTAATCGCGTTGTTTTAATAACGGCTCCGCGCGCGGTCATACTGGCTAAGCGTCCGTAGGTTGCGCTTTTTTCGAATAAACATAAACGCTCGGCGTAGGCCTGTGCAATCTTGTGGCTAGCGCGTTGATCTTGTTCTGCATGCGATAAGCCAATCACATGTCCTTTTCCGAGTAGATATTCAAAATGGTAGGTAACTACAGGGTTAAGTTGTCTGTAGGGCGACATCACTAGCACTCGGCCTATGGTGCTAAAATCGAGAACATTTTCTGCGTGTGCAGAGCTTGGGTTGCCAAAGTACGCATTGAGATTATCCATTCGCGCTTTGCTCACCGAGTCCCAGTTGGTATCGGCCAAGGTGACGCTGATTCCGTGCTCTTTTAAAGCCTTGGCGAAGCGACGGTTAAATTCATTGGCGCCAAAGATAAGAATCCCAGTCGCCGATGGCGAACGCAATTTTAATAGCTTGGCCACTTTTACAGAGCTTAGGCTTTGTAACACAACCGTTACGATAATCACCAAAAAAACCATAGGCACTAATGCACTTGCTTCATCAAAGCCGTTGCTTTCGAGCTTAATAGCAAACAGCGATGAAACTGCCGCTGCGACAATACCGCGTGGCGCTATCCAGCTTAATAACGCTTTGTCTTTCAAGGTTAATTCGCTGCCCAGAGACGAGACAAACACTGCAATGGGTCGGGCGATAAACATAATGGCCAGCAATACCAAAATCGAACCCAATCCTAAATTGGTGATGGCGTCAATGTTCAGTCTGGCGGCGAGCAATATAAACAAGCCCGAGATCAGTAAAACGCTGAGAGTTTCTTTAAATTCGATGATGGGATCGAGGTCGATATTTTTCATATTAGCTATGACCATACCCATAATGGTCACGGTTAATAAGCCGGATTCGTGAGCGATGTGATTCGAAAAGGCAAATGCGCCGAGCATAAGAGTAAGCACGGCGGTGTTTTCCAAATAGTGGGGAATTAAACGTTTTTTTAATAACCAGCCAAGAGAAAAGCCGATTAAAAGCCCAAATCCAAGCCCTACGGCCAGCGTTAACCCAAACACCGCTAAGGTGTGTGTCCAAGCGTCTTGTACCGAAATAATAAACTCGTACACGAGCACCGCTAAAAGTGCGCCGATGGGATCGATAATGATGCCTTCCCAGCGTAAAATATCGGCAATTTTTTTCGCCGGACGCACCGACCTTAACATAGGCACAATTACCGTTGGCCCAGTTACCGTGACAATAGCGCCAAACAGTGCGGACATCTGCCAAGAAAATCCTAAACCGTAATGCGCCGCAGGCGTTGCCACAAGCCAAGTAGTAACCGTACCTACTGTACACAGGTTTCTGACCACAGAACCGTGCTCAGCCATTTCTTTAAGTTTGAGCGTTAAAGAGCCTTCGAACAGGATAATTGCCACGGAAATGGAAATTAACGGAAAGAGCAGATCGCCAAACAAGGCGTCTGGGTCGAGTAGTCCGAAAACTGGGCCGACAAGAATTCCCAATATTAAAAGCGGTAAAATCGCGGGAATACGTAATTTGTGAGCGAGTAATTGGCAAGCGATTGAAGCGAGGCCCACAGAGACGAGTAAAATTACAGGATCAGACATATCGGGTATCTTTATTTTTTATGGTTGCCGAGATAATGCTCGTTATTACTGAATTTTATGGGTTAAGTTTGTCAGATGACATGTGTTTGAAAAAGTCATCTCATCTAAAGTGTATGAGTGATTTATACAAACGTGAATTTTTTTGAATGTTTCTTTGTAACTTCCACAAGTATTCGTAAAAACTTCATAAATTCATGATGTTATAAAAAGAGTTAATTCTTAGCTTAAATAACAGACATATTTAGTTTTAACCAGCGCAACGATGTTTGTACGTAATCTTTTACGAGAAAACGACCTACACCGTATGCGGTTGTTAGCCGATTTAATTGATGTGATCACGTTCCTTATCTATAGGATATTTATGAAAAAACTTGCAGCAGCTTGGCTCTGTCTCTTTTCAGCCTCGGTATGGGCTGAAACAACGCCAAAAAACATTATTTTTGTAATCAGTGATGGTATGGGGCCAGCATATACAACCGGTTACCGGTATTTTGCCGACGACCCTGCCACCAAAGAAGTCGAAGAAACCGTCTTTGACCGCCTTTATGTCGGATCAGCAAGTACTTATCCTGCACCGGTTTCAGGTTATGTTACCGACTCTGCCGCTGCCGCTACGGCGCTTTCTTCTGGCGTTAAATCCTATAACGGCGCAATTGGCGTTGATGCCGATAAACAACCCGTACAAACCCTATTAGAAAAAGCCAAGGCCGCCGGTTATAAAACCGGCGTTGCTGTAACGTCACAAATTAACCACGCAACACCGGCTGCGTTTCTTACTCACAACGAGAGCCGTCGCAATTACAATGCCATTGCAGACAGTATTTTTGATCAGCGCGTAAATGGTCAATTTACCGCCGACGTTATGCTTGGCGGTGGTTGGTTATATTTTCAGCGCAAAGACCGCGATATCGTTCAGCAGTTTAAAGACGCAGGTTACACCTACGTTGATAAAATCGATCAACTGCCATCGGTAAAGCAGGGTTCACCACTGTTGGGGTTATTTGCAGAAATCGGCTTGCCTTGGGCACTGGATTATCCGCAAAAACGTCGCCTGTTACCTTTGGCTGAGGCAGCCGTCCATCAGCTTGAAAACGACAAAGGTTTTGTTTTGATGATTGAAGCAAGCCAAGTGGACTGGGCTGGGCATGCCAATGATGTCGCAGCCGCAATGGTAGAAATGGCCGATCTCTCCGACACGCTAGAATGGCTAGAGGCTTACGTTGACTCTCATCCGGATACTCTATTGGTGGTAACCGCCGATCACAGCACCGGTGGCTTAACGCTCGCTCGTGATGGGGAATACATTTGGAGCCCTGAGTTTATTCACACCCTTGATCAGTCACCAAAAACCATTGCCGATGAATTGGGCAAAATTGACGACGCGAAAAAACGCGCTGCAAGCGCCGAAAAATTATTAAAAGTTGAACTTACCAAAGACGAAAAAGAATCGTTAGAAGCGATTACGGCAAAAGACGACAAAGCTTTTTATGCTTGGGTTAAGCACTACATCGACCTAAAAACCCACACGGGCTGGACCACCGATGGACACACCGCGGTGGATGTTCCCGTGCTGGCCAAAGGTGTCGCCGCCTCTAAATTTGCTGGTAATCAAGACAATACCGACCTTGCCAAAAAACTGGGTAGTTTTATTCAGTAACGCTAACCCAGCAATAGTCGTTTTATAAAGCCCGCACAGGTTTCTGTGTGGGCTTTTTTATGAAATCTGGCCTCGCTCAGGAACCTATAATTTCCAGCAACACAAGGTTGTGCCATCAACGTCTTTTCAATTGCTGTTCTGTCCTTAAGTTATGGATGCCTTAATCAGAGGCTGCGATGGCTTTTTGACTTTTGGTTTCAGACATTAAACGGTATTCTAAAATCCATTGCGAAACTTGAGTCATTCACGGTTTCGCAACACTTTTACAGATATCGGTGAGATCTTTAATGACCTCTGTTAAGACAACTTGAAGCATCACCGATAAATTGCACGGAATTCGATTTTGTAGTGTGTAGCTACGCAGCGCTGACACAATTCGATAATCACGATGCAAATAATAATGAATAGGAAACTTTGATTAATTTAGAGTTTCTCGCGACACAAGGATATGTTGCCAACTATAAGAAATGTAAGTGATTGAAATTGTGAAGAAATTAGAAATCACATTGTCAATTTCTGCCCTCTGATTAAATCATGGATGAGTTAATCAGAGGTTCCAATAATAGCCGCCGTTATTTAGGCTGTTTTTTGCAACTCAGAATAAAGGGAAGGAACCATGACTGCGCTGGATATGCTTGATGCCTTCATTGGTATTATTGCTATTTATTTTACCCTAAGTTTAATTGTAACGGCTGGAAGTGAAGTTATTGTGCAGATTTGGCGATTGCATTCGCAAATACTGTGTCGTCTTATTTCAAACATGACCAGCCACGCACAGTGCAGCGTGATGCTAAAACATCAGCGCATACAAAGTTTGCGTCCAAAACCCGATGATGATAAAGAGCCGAAAGCTACCTGGTTGTACAGGTTTCGCGAGCAACTGTGCGTTCTTTATTTTAAATTAATTTTCGATAGCGAACATCGTCCGAGACATACCAACGTACCTTCGCAAATTCCCGCCGATACTTTCGTTTTTGTATTATTAGATTCTTTGCTCGATTATCGGTACTTTGAATTAAGAACCAATACCATCAAACTAGATGCTGCGCTTCACAACAAATGTGAAGACGCCATGACTATGGCAAACGGTGTGTATTGCAGTCACAGAGATAATCGCTGGCGAGCACAGGTGTTTCAATATTGGATTCAATCGGGACAAAATGTTGAACAATTTGAGCACTTGCTTGCGGTTTGGTTTAACGACGCCGCAGAGCGATCAAAAGGTTGGTTTAAACGACGACTGCGCCTGTGGGTTTTGCTACCCATAGGATTTTGTTTGGCTGTTTTTGTCAACGCAAATACCATCGACATTTTGCGCTTAATCATGGAAAACCCAACGGTTCGAGAGCAACAGGTTTCACTGGCCGAAAAATTGGTTGAATCCGGTAAAATTAAGATTGAATCCTGTGCTAGTGAGAATCTCGAAAAAAATAGTTTCAAAGATTGTCAGAAAAATATAAAAGACCTAGCCATTGATGTTATTCCCGTTGTTGGTTGGTCCGATAAAACGCCCATTTATGAGGTTGTCACCGGGAAAGGCGGCGGGATTGTACAGTCTTCGATAACAGTTTTTGGAACTCTTATTGGTTGGTTTATTACCGCCGTTGCATTATCGCTAGGCGCGCCATTTTGGTTTGACATGTTAAATCGTCTTGTTAAGGCACGTACCTCGGTAAGATCTGTCTTGGGTATGGAAAGCTCCAAAACAGAAGTGTCTGGCGCTGCAAATACATCAAGCGCCAATAAACCCATAGAATTAAATCAAGGTAGATTACCAACACCCGAAGCAGTAACCGAAGCACTAGACCTTAATAGTATTCAATCGTTTAATAGCACTGTTATTGGTTACAACGCCGTTAATATGCTGTGGTGTGCACGACTGGCAAATTTAGCTTATTCCAATCTTTCTGTTGCACAATCTCAGGCGGCGATTTGGGGGCTGGAGGTTGTTGGTTTTGAAGAGGGCAAATTTGGAACACAGGCCTTTTTATTTTATAACATCAATTTTGCTGTGCTGGTTTTTCGCGGTACCGAAAAAAACATTGACGATTATTTAACAGACCTAAACATTCAAAATATTAAATCTCCTTGGTATTTGGGTAGAAGTGATCTAGAAATTCTCGATATAACACTGCACCAAGGTTTTTCTCAAGCAATAGAAGATAACTGGAACTCCATTAAAGGATTATTTGAGCAAACAAAACTGTTCACGCAAGAAAAAAGCATTCCGTTGTGGATTTCGGGGCACAGTTTAGGTGGTGCTCTTGCTGTTATGGCCGCAGAAAAAATACAGTGTAAATTAGAGCACGATCAACAATGGGCAGGCAGTTTAAATATCGCGGGTCTATACACTTTTGGCCAACCGCGAGTTGGTTCACTGAACTACGCTAATCGTTTGGATATGGTATTAATTAATCGTTATTTCCGAGTGGTGAACAACCGCGACATAGTGCCAACCATACCTTTCACCACACCGAACTTTTCGTTAAATGACGAGATCACGTTAAAGCTTGATTACGAACACGGTGGCACCTTAATTTATTTTAACGACCTTGGAGAAGGTGTAGTGAATCCACCGAGTTGGTATAAAGCACTCGATAAAATGACGCTCAATACCGATGACATCAAAGCAAAACTCAAAGAATCCGTAAGTGACCACTCCATGCAAAACTATATTTTACTGGTCAAGGAATTATTAAAGGCTTGAAATTAAGGGTTTTTAAATGGAGACAGCATCTAGATGCGTTAAATTGTTGTCTTTATAAGTTTGCTAGGTATACAAATACTTGAATTATGAATCAGCTAACTCTTTATCTTGATCCTACGTCAGAGCCCTGTCGAGCGGTGCACTGGTTGTGTGTACAGGCCGACATTGATTTTTTAATAGAGCATATTTGGTTATCGCGAAATCAACATCTAGGTGAAGCTTTTCTCAAAATAAATCCACTTCATCAAGTACCCGCTTTAAAGCATGAGAATCTATGCTTATCCGAGGCGACGGCCATCATGCGCTACATCGCAGATTTAAGTGGTAAAGAAAGTCAGTGGTTTGGTAAAACTCAGCAAGACAGAGCCATAATTAATCAAGGATTATCTTGGTATCATTTAAATCTAAAACGTGTTGTAACATTAGAGGAAACTCTGATTAACCTAGAGTTTCTCGCGACACAAGGATGTGTCGCCAATTTCAAGAACTGTAAGTGATTGAAATTGTGAAGAAATTGGAAATCACATTTTCAATTTCTGCCCTCTGATTAAATCAAGGATGAGTTAATCAGAGGTTCCTAGAGTATTTTCTTCCGGTATTGTTGATGCCTGTCTATTTAGGTTGGCAAATGCCCAATGAGAGTATCGTGCAAGAGCGCAAAAATTCGGTTAAAAGTGTATTTGCGTATTTGGATCAATTTATTTTAAGACTTCCGTTTTTAGCAACAGGCATTGCGTCGGCGGCGGATATTTTATTTGCCTGTGAGATTTCGGCGTTAGAAATTGATAAAGACTTTCCTGATTTTTTAGCGCTCTATCCCAATATTGCTGTTTGGTATCAAAACCTAAAACAGATCAATGGATACCAAGAATCCCATTATGCGTGGAATAGAGTAAGCCCTAAAATTAAACAGCGATTAGAGAAAATAAGGGAAGGAAATTTACCGACAGCAGAACAATGTGGTGATCCCAGTTGGGTTGCAGATATGTGTGAAGCTACTTTGATAAGCTAATTGTAATGATTTATTCAAATTAGAAAGATAGTTAGAGATTATAAGTTAACTTTAGAGCTATTTATTTTAACGCGGTTTCAAGTAATAACTGCAATTTCATAACGCAGCGAGTAAATCAACTCGCTGTCCCATAAATAATTCATTAGG